>JAIPFP010000309.1 GCA_021736575.1 Pirellula sp.
GATCGAACTAAATGGCAATGAAACACTTTCGTCGGTACCAACCAACATGTGTTCCTTACAACTCGCTAGCGAAAGAATGGCTAACCGGCGCTCGGCAATGGCGAACTTCCCGTTCGATAGCCGCTTTGTCCCCGACGAATCGCTTCTTGGGCCAACGACTCCGGTGTTCCTGCCACTCGCTTAAAGATCTTGCCGAAACGTTTTACGACGTCACACCATAACTCGCCTGACAAGCCAATTCGCTCCATGATCGGAGCCAACTCAGCGGGAATGCGACCCTTCTTGTAGTCTCGGCGCATCTGCCTGCCGGTCCAGTCGAGCAGCTTCAAATACAACTCGAAACGCATGCCCAGAAATCCCTTGTCGCTGGCTCGCTTCCCAGTCTTGCTCGGCATCGCACCCTTGTACGCAACCGATCGCTCGTTTAGCGTTAACGGCGTCAGCCAATCGTCGCGACGCACGCAGCCAACCTGGCCTTCGTTTGAACGAACAGATCGGCTTCGGCCATCTCGCTTCCTGCGCATCTTGGCTCGAGCCTTTTCTTTTTGTTCTGCTTTCTCGGATGCGACTCGCTCATACATCGAAGTGTAAGGACTCGTCTCCGGTGTGTCAGCAACTCCCGCTCGCACCGGATTCAAATCCACGTAAGCAGAGCAAGCCAAAATAGCCGTTTCATCAGCCAATTTCTGGCATTTGTAGCGTCCTTCCCAAAAACGGCCCGTACATTTATCCTCAATATTGCTGCGACGCGCGATAGGCTCGGCCAAGGCACGCATCCACCATGAAATGTCACTTAAGCGGCTTCGCAATTGCTTGCTGCGTGCATGAGTCATGAACAGCTTCAGTTCACTCTCAGTAGGCACGGCTGGCGTCTTGTCTTTGTTTTTTCGAAGCGGAAACAATTGCCACCAACGCTTTGCAACTTCCTCGTCAGACCAACCCGCAACCACATCTGGCCGGTTACGAAGGATGACGTGAACATGGTTTACCATGACAGCAAATGACAAGCAGTCGATCCCGAAGCTAGCAGCCAGTTCTTGGAGTCGGGTTTGAATCCAGGTCCGCCGATGCTCAAAGGATTTGCCGGAAATGGGGTCTAATCCGCAGAGCCACGCCCGACGAACCGTCCTCTGAACGGCATGAAATGCACCAACTTCACTTGGATCGAAGATATCGCGACGATTTTGCCTAGCCATTGTTGGATCACTTTCAAGCATTTGCCTAACGGAAAGGGTCGGGGACTCAACGAAACGCCAATTGTAGCAAAAGTGGAATCCGCCCGCTAGCGTATATGGATGGCCCCATGAGTTAGGGCAGTTGGATGGGCCGACCATTCAAGGGTGTCATTGGTTGCGATCCTAATGACGGGATGAATTACTTTCGTGGAACCATAAGTCCAGATTGGCAAAAAAGCACCGCAGCAATCTTGCTGGAGTTCGGTGACGGGCCGGTGACACAGCCGCAATATGTCCCGCCTAGTTGGACGGGCGAAGGTTATTACGCTTTGCGAGACAACAACGACGGCAAGCTCAAATCATTTCACGCCTACGGCAACATCATGGCGACAATCCGCAGTGACATCCCTGAGTTCAGGGATACAGCGTTACAAGAGGCGACAAAATCTGATCTGGCAAAATATTTGTTGGATATGCCGGACTACGACCTGATGACGTTCCTACGAAGTCATGGCAATGACGAAGTTTGCATGGGTGATCTACCAGAACTGAGAGAGAAACTTGAACAGGACATAAACCATGATTGACCGTATTGACGAACTTAGTCTCGCATCCCTGCGATCAGGACGCGATAAATATTCAAATATTATGTTACCGGAATTGATCCAGATGATGCCTCGTGAGGCGGCGGAGATCGCCGAGGTACTGCCAGAGCTATCGGATCAAGCCGTGGCGATTAGGTGGGTGATGAGGGGCCTCTCCGTTGAACATGCGGTCGCCAAGGTTCGCCTGGATCATGAAATGGTAAAAGGCATCAGGGACAAGAAACGCTTTGAAAAAGAGCTTAACGATGGGCTTGGCTTGGATGCCGAGGAGATTGCAGCATGGAAGAAGATCGCAAGCAAAAATGAAGGCAGGTGAAGGCAATGGCTCTGCCCTAGCCTAGCCCGCGCTCTACGGAATCTGCATGTGGCTCCCAACTCAACGCACTCTCAGATGTTCCCAAAAATTTGGCATCGTATATCATCGAGTTGTTGACATCCGGTTTGAGGATTGCTAGTTTGGTGCAGGCAGGGAGCGTGTAATAACTCAAAATCATATTTATTCGCCCGAGGTGATTATGTCGAGTCGGATCGATGAGGAAGATCGTTTCTGCAGGCAAGTGCATCTACTCAATGAGTTCTCCGTCAATTCCGTCGAGAGTTTGGACGCCTTAAATTCCTTGTTGACCTTATATTTGTCTATTGCCAATAATATAGTGCGAAAGATGGTTTCATGGGACGCAGCGAATAGCATGGACCTTGAGCAAGTTGCAACTGATTCACTTTTCGATTTTTACACGCGATATTTGCGCACGTTGCCATGCAAAATCAAATCGCATTCCGACGCGAAATCAATTTTGATTTTGATTGTTCGAAACCATCTTTTGAATCATGTCCGAGACATACATCGAAAAAAGAGGACACCGAAACGGGGGATGAATCGCTTGTACGACTACGAACTTGATCAAGTTGCAAGCAAAGGTAGATCTATAGGTGAAGCATATGATGCTGTCGAGCTACACGAAATACTTAGATGTCATCTAGGTAACTCGTTACTGAACGAGACGTTTGAAAAGTTGTGCATCGGCCATGATTTGGTCCAAATTGCGGAACAGATTGGATGCTGTCGACGAACAGTCGAAAGAAGAGTCAACGAAATCCGAAATCGTTTGAAAATCTGGGATACAGTGAATTAGGACAACCACTACCAACAATTGACCCCCCAAATCTTGCTTCGAATTTTGCAAAATTCTTCAACATAGTGTGTCGCAATTTTGGCGGAAAAAGTGCTTTAGTTTATAGCGATGCGAAAAACACCGCACGGAACAGTGCCAGTTTTAATGACGAGTCATTGTTTTGTCGGTCATTCCTTCAATCGACACAGAATCGTTCCACAAGAAAGTTTTTCTCTCATATGACTTCCTTTTTGAGCAACCAAATCTTCGAAGAAACATGTGCATATGTAAAAAAGCATGTGCTCACAACAGTTTTTTTTTCCGCATTACTCATTTCGAACGTGTTCTCCAAGTCAGGCTCCATCTATGCCCAGGAAACAACTCGAGTCGAAACGCTTATAGTTGCATCGTCCAAAGCGAATGAACGTTTGCGGGTTATTTTGGACGATGTAAGGCCGGGCGAAAAAATGAAGATTGCAGCGGTAATTCGCAACGCGTGCACTGATGCATTTTCAGTAAAGGAAGTGAAGACGAGTTGCACTTGCACCCAGGCAACCCTGGACTCTAACGAGGTTCTGGCTGGAGAATCGGTTACCGGAACGTTTACTCTTGCATTCGAGAAACGGCCTCCCAGTTTAAGGCAAGCGATGGGGGTAACGCTGGTATGCAAAGGCTGCAAAGATATGATTCACATCGATTTCCTTGCCACCTTTTCGCAAACATTAGTATTCGCTTATCCAGATTCATACTTTGGATTTGATGGAAACCAGAACCGAATCGAAAAAGTTGTAAGATTACTTGTGTCGAAAGACATTGATCCGAAAAAAGTAACCGTGAAAGTCGACGATGCGCTTTTCTTCGTCGACATGGCTTATGCAGATAGACCAGATGGACCAATAGTGACGTGTAGTTTTAATCCAATGGGTTTGGAGAGAGAATTTTATTCGGGTGAAGTCTCAATTTATTATGAAGGGAAAGTAACTTCAACTCATCGGATTGAGTTAGCCAAGTTGAAGCCAATTGCGGTTCTGCCGAATCCGGTCGTTTTCGTCCCCACCTTGGATCCTGATTTTCGTCGAGAGGCGACTACACTTATCAAAATTCCAACTTCCGTGGGTGAGGAAATTGACTTTTCGTCAGTTGTTGCGTCTGTTGGCTCGGAAAAACTTGACGCTACAGCTATTAAGATTGGCAATGGAATCTTTCGTGTAAAAGTTCGGACAAACGCCAATTTGTCAAACGCATCGAAAATCGATTGGTTAGTTGCTTTGTCGGATGGGCGGAAACTTGAAACTCAATCCCGGTGTGTATTGTCGAATTGATCATGTGTCAAAGTGTGTGTCGTAACAATGGAGGAGAAGTACAATGAAGCGTCGATACTTTTTGATGGCCTGTGTTGTGGTAATATTGTGTTGTTTAGACTCAGCCAGCGGAAGGGTCCGAGGGGAAGATGCCTCTATCGTGCCATGTTGGAAATACGTCTTTACTTACTGTAGCACAAGTTTTAATGTTTGTTCGGGGAACGGGTGTGACCCAAGTGTTTTACGTTGTGGCGATACCACCATTGGCGATGAAGACACTTATGCAGAATTGATAAGTGGGATTGCATCGGCTCAACGTTACGACGAAGGTTTTAGAAAGTTGGCAGTTGAAGATGAGGAGCGGTATTGTGGTAAGACCTACGATTGTCTTTGCGACTTTGTGGTTGTAAACGGCTTTGGTACCTGGACGTGTTCGAGAACGGGAGACTACAGGTTTGACATGATTTACGATCAAGAGTATTTGGATACAACTCGACCATGCGTCGGACCTCAGTAGAGACGTCAGACCTGCTTCAGTTCCGAAAACTACGCGGACTCATACTAAATTGGTACTGTATCAACGGAAAAGTGATTTTCCGCATCAGGTTGGCCATTCAGGCGATGATAGGACAGTCGCATATTAGTATATCCAGTTTTTGAAGGAGGACGGTTGGCCGCATTTTTTCATATTCGATAACGTTAAATCTCGAATTCCCTGATTGAGTATCCAATGATTACTTTAGCTCTAAATTTTATTTTTTGCGTTTGTGCGATGGTCGAAGGTGGCAGTGATGATCGCGAAGCAGGAACTATTGTTGCTGCTTCTGTCGAAAATGCTCGGTCTGTCGGGAGTTATTCAGTCGCAGTTAAATGGGAAAGCGATACGCTAGATGAAACCTCCGGCCAAGGAGTTCTAAAGAAGTCTAAACTCGATTCTCGCATTTGGATTGACAGGCGTTCTGGAAAGGCCGCAATCGTAGAAAGACGAACGTTGCCTGCTGCAACTGATCGGAAAGGTTCGGTGGTTTATCGTTGTGAAGCAATGCAAGACAATCGAATAACTGTAAGAGCCCCAGGTAGAACGGTCGAAACGTGGAAAGGAAATAATCTTGACTCATTCCTCATAGACTCCAAAGTACCAATACTTGAACTATACGGGGTAAGTTCATTTCCGCCACTGCCAAAAAGCGGCAAGGAACAAGCGCTGAATGAATTGTTAGTCTCATTCAAAGCTAGTGTTCGGCGACTTCCAGACGGAACTGCAATTTGCACAAGTTTAACGAAACATGACAAGTTCAATACAAACGTTTCCATTTTTTTTCATCCAGTGTCGCATATGCCTATTAGCGTTGCTTCGACTTCCGGTGATTTCTGGAAGAAAAGCGATGCGATTGTGTTTAAGGATACGAATGGAATTTATCTCCCGGTTCAGGGAACAAGTTCGAGCAATAGATCCTTGCGGATAAATGAAAAAGGGGAGATTCGTCGGCTCTTTGTTGATGAAAACGTGGCTATAGCGTGGGAAGGCATTAATGAAGAACTTATTGACTTCCCCGACATTGGTAAGTTAATGGTAATGAGTAGCATGCAGTTGGACGAATTTTTAGAAACTGTGGAGCTTTTAAAGAAGTCGGAAACGGACGAACACTTGGAAAAAACAAGTGGTTCCCGTTAAAATCCTTTCGGTCGGTGTCCTTTTTGGCTCTCAGCATTGAGCTTGAACAAACACTTCCTCCTAAACGAAACCAGCAAATTAGAACGCAATGAAGAACACCACGAACCAGGACGCATCTGATCGGCACAGTTTGCCAAGGTTCCAATCGAAGATTGAAGAATGGAAGGAAAACCCTTGGAAAAGCAAAGCTACGGGACTGAGTTCAAATCTTGCAATCACAATAACAGCACGCCGTTGTTCGACAACGAGACTTCGCCGGGTGAAGGGGGGCTGCCGCCACCAACCAGTCCCGCATCGGAAATCGTATGATGAGGCGATCGGAAAGGACGCTGAACCATGAGGGGTTGCCCTGGCTGCAATCGTCCAAGGGCCGAGTAGATCCGAGTGGTTTCGATGGATTCGGCGGAAGACAGGGTTGGCAATATCGTAGGTAGCCGTTTGGCCAGCATGGTCTTGCCAGACCCAGGCGGGCCGAGCATTAAGAGATTATGGTTTCCAGCCGCTGCGATCGTTAACGCTCGTTTAGACATCTCTTGACCGCGCACATCGCTGAAGTCGACATCGTACTTGGAAAAGGCTTCAAAGATCTCGCTGATGCGTGACGGAACCGGCTCAATTGCAAGCTTGCCCGACAAGTAGCCGACGGCTTCGCTAAGCGATCCGATTGGAATAATTTCTAAGTCTTCGACGACGGCTGCTTCTTGCGCATTCTCCGATGGTACCAAGAGGCCACGAATGCCAGGTTGTTTAGCGGCTGCCATGGCGATAGAGAGGGCCCCTTTGACATTTCGCATTTGGCCTTCTAGCGATAACTCACCAACGGCCGCGTATTTCTAAAGGATATCCGATTCAAGCTGACCGGAACCCACCAAGATCCCGATCGCAATCGGAAGATCAAAACTCGTGGCTTGTTTCGGCAAATCGGCCGGTGCTAAGTTGATGACAACTCGATCGTGTGGTCGGTCAAAACCACCATTGACCAGCGCTCGCTCAATGCGATGGATGCTTTCGCGAACCGCTTGTTCGGGGAGGCCA
>JAIPFP010000039.1 GCA_021736575.1 Pirellula sp.
GAGAACCGGGGCTATCGCCCGTCGGGTATCAGTTTGGTTGACTTGAAGACTCATACCGATGTGCTTATTTGCCAGCGACGCTGAGAATGGTAGTCAATTCGGTTGGAATCGTTCGCAGGTGTAGATCGCGTTGAGGGAACGCGATCTCTATTCCAGCTTCGGCAAACTTCAGCAGGATTTGAGAATGCAAGTCATGCCGCGTTGGCAAGCGTTGCTCAAGATTGGCTAGATAGAACCGCGCCTTGAGATCGAGCGTACTATCTCCAAACTGTTCAAAGAACGCGGTCGGAGCAGGATCGCTCAGTACATTCGGATGTTGAACGCAGACTTCACGAAGCAATGCACAGGCTAGGACGGGATCCGAAGTATAGGATACACCGACTTGGATCGTCATTCGATTGGTCGAATCGGTCAATGTCCAGTTAAGCAGTCGACCTGTAATTAGATCCTTGTTCGGAATAATGAGCTCTTGCTGATCGAAATTGGTAACCGTCGTTGCTCGCATTCGAATCCGTGTCACCGAGCCAGTCGTTTCGCCCAACGTGATGACGTCACCGACTCGAATGGGCTGTTCGAACAGCAAGATCAAGCCCGAAACAAAATTGGCAAAAATCTCCTGCAAGCCGAATCCCAAACCGACGCCCAAGGCGGCAACCAACCATTGAATGCTTGCCCAGCGCACGCCGATACTGTTGAAAGTCATCGCAATGCCGAGGGTCAGAATTGCATATCGGGACAAAGTTGATATGGCGTAGCGAACGGCGTTCTCAAGAGGCAAGTGCTGCAATAACGCTATTTCAAGCAGTCCAGGCAAATTCCGAGCAGCGACGGCGGTCATGATGATTGTGGGTATCGCGATGAGCATATGCGCCAAGGTGATGGGAGTCCGTTCGCTTGGGGTTGTCCCCTCGACGGTCCAGAGCTTGATCGACTCCAAGACTCCAACGGCCGGCAATACGCCTGACCAAATAAACGCGACTGCAGCAATGGCAGCAAACACGAGCGTGCTTCGAACCAAGCGAATGGTCTGTGCATTGATTTGGGCTAAATCGGCAGCCGAATCAACCGCGCTAACGGAAGTGTTAGGGGCATGGGATAACGCCGCACCGGGATCTCGGCGCCGCGCCTCCTCAAGTCGCTGTCTTGCTTGCGATACAACAATCTGGCGTCGTCGAAGTAGCAGCCACCGGCGAATAAAACTAGCAAGCAACAACAAGCCGATCAAAGTAATAAACGTTGTGTGCAAATGCATGGCAAGGCGAATGGCGGTGTAATGATAGCCCATCAAACTCATGGCCATCAATGCAAGCGGCCCTGCTGACAGGACGCTATACCAAATGTAACGAAGGCGATCGATCCAACCACCCGCGTTGCGGCTCAAGAAATTGCTAAACACACCCTTGGTCGGATGCAAAAGGATCGACAAGTAAATAAAGCACAATGACATCAAGAGACTGTATGTCAGTCTGCCAAGCGAGTTCTCCCATTTCGCCTCACCGAACTGCGATATCCCGACAATCGTCACCGCCGGGATGGCGAGGTCGATGAACCAACGGAGGTTCTTGCGAAGCGATTGCGTTAGGGAATCAGGCCACTGAAAGTGATTTTCCGCCAAGCCTCCCGCTCGACTTATTTGCCGGATCATTTCCAACGGGAAAAAATAGCGAGCGCTGACCAACAGCCCCATCGCGATCGATTCGGCAAATGCGTTGGGTTCGGAAGCGCTCAAGAGTCGCCAACCGATTCCCAGGTGCAAGATTGCAAGAGGAGAACTTAAGATCACACAACCCGCCAATACTTTCGCTGTTGGTGTGAACGATGTGCAATTGGGCTTGCCTGCCACTTTGCCTTGCAATTCGATCTGCTTCTTGACGCGTTTAAGATTTGCCAACAACACCAGGTAGCAACTAACGCAAAAAACATAGCCCCACGGGTGAGTTTGCAAATCTTGGAACAAGATCAGCGGTAAACTCCGCCAGTTTTGAAACTCGAAGAGCCATTTGAGCGATGGCCAAAGCTGCATGAAATCGTTCTTGCTGATCGGTTCACTGGAACGGATCCACAAAACATTCTCGTCGATGAACGATCGATAGAGCTTGACCTGATCGATCGTCTGCTGATTCGTGTCGGCGAGTTTCACTACTTTATCGAAGTAGATCTTCGTGTCCAGAAGAAACTCGTCAACGAGCTTGTTCTCCATGGCCGACAGAATACGCTTTTGCTCGTAGGGCGGGGCAGTTGCAAATTGCTCAATTTGATCATAAGTGATCGCCGATCCATTCGCAGGTTCCTCCGCGTTGTCCGACGATGCCTTCCAATCGTCGAGTTCTAGCTTGAGCGTTTCTGTTGCGAGGATACGCGTTTCATAGTCTCGAAGTTTGAGTTTGAGTTGACTGATGTCGGGAAGTTCGTTGCGTTGCTTTCTCAGCATCAGACCAACCCAACTATTGAAGTTGGAGACGTGTCGAGATCGTTCGGTTGAAAGTTTGTTCGTGTCCGGCGCGATCCGATCCTTCATGATTTTGTAGCGGTCGGTCCAAAGCTTAAGTTCGGAGTTTGTGGCGTCGACCTCCATTTGAAGTGCCGCATTTTTTTTGGCCAATTGCAACCATTCATCCGACCGCTTGAGAATGGCTGCCGCTCGGGATTTGATTTCCGGAGTGTCCGTGGTTGACTTCGCGACCAGCTCTTCCAGTTTTCGCTTCTGTTCTGCTATTTGGTTTTCGCGACGCTTGCCAAGCTCATCTTTGACTTCCTTGAGTTTGGCGAGTTGAAATTTCTCTTCTGCTAACAAGACTTCTTTTCGGGCTGGAAGCATTTCCAACTCAGCATCGTAAGTGCGCTGTTCTTGTTCGAGTCTTCGAATGCGATCATTGAGAGCCAGCAGTTTGGATCGAAGCAAGAGGGTTGTTGCTTCGCGAACCCTTGGGTCGATTCCTTCGGGTGGTGGCAACGCTAACGCTTCGTTGTTCTTTGCGATGGTGGCTTTGTCTTCGGCAATGAGTCGCGGGATTTCGATGCGACGTGCATCGCGGGAGATCATAGCTGCTTCGAAACGAGTTCTGCCGTCGGTTGCGGCTTGCGCTGCTCCTTGAATCTCCAATTGGTACTTTTGCAAGGTCTCGACACTTGAGGATTCGAGAGATCCCTCCATAAAGACGCGTCGAGGCTGGGGGCTTTCTTTACGTTTCTTGGCTTCGAGGGTGGCGGCAGGTGCGGCTTCGTAGGCGACCAGGAACTCTTTCGTGACCTTTTCGCTCTCGGCTCGCGATTTCAGTTCCGCCAGGATGGCTTCGTACAGCGTGATCAACGTTTGCTTGAGGGTTGCATCGATGTCTGTCGCGGCTTGCTGTTGCTGAATGTAATTCATGACCGCTTCCGGTGTCATCGACGAAGCGTCACTGACGGGTGTTGCGACTTGCGGGGCAGCATTGTTTTGTTGCGACAAGGGTGGTTGCGCGGCCGCGTTCGATTGCAATGGAGCAGGTGCTGCCCCCGGAGAATTGCCAATCGTCGGCGGTGTCAAGTTTGGGGAGGGCTGTTGGGCCGTGCGGTAGTTTGGCTGATTCGATGAGTTTGGCTGATTCGATGTGCGAAACTGCGGGGGAGGCGAGGACGTGTGCGGAGTGGGAACAACGCCGGTTGGCTGGCTATTCTGAGAAGGCGGAGACTGCTGAGGCGGACGATTCGAAGCTCCTGGATTTAACTCATTGGGTGGATTCAGATTGATCTGCGCCACAAGACTTGGAAGTGGCAAGAGTGCCAACACGACGCAAAAAAGCAGAAACCGCCAAGTCTTTGCAATGTTGACGTACGACATGCCGAAAGCCCCCATTGCGAGGCAAAATCTACGCGATCCCAATACGAGTCGCGCCGAAGGGTTGTTGGCGATAGTCTTTCTTTCATCCCATTTCATAAGTTGGTAAATAGATGATTCTTGTTTTGCAATCAACCCACGCTTTGTTGGACAAGGCAAATTGGGTGAGTCAGGGGATTTGCCGTCGCTCGCCCCGATCGCTATTTCCGCTTGTTGCCCCGCGAACTTGGGCCTTTTGTTGTGCCCAATGTTCGCAACATGCTTGTGTGCTAAGCACGTCCGCAAGTGTTTTTCAACCCAACGCGCCGTTGGGCGATAGCCCCGGTTTTCCAATTGCTCGACATTCGTCGAGAACCGGGGCTATCGCCCAATGGCTATCAGTCTGTTCCGCTACTACCTGCGTTATTCTGCTATCAAGAGAGTGGAAAGATTTCTACGTTGACACCGCGTGATCCGATCGCATGATCGAATCGTCTCATGGGGGAAGCGAATCCGTTGAGCTCAAACAAATCTGTCTCGTATTGTTCGACGGACACTTGGCTAAGAGGGTATGGCGTGTGGTGAACTTGGCCCGTTCGCAGTTTCCCCTGCCGATTCACCGCGAAGAGCAAGTAGCGTTCGGCCAAGAAAAAATCCAACGTCCCAGGCTCTGCATACGAACTTTCAGGATGAATACGATATTGCAATTGAGTTTGAGTTAGACCCTTTTGTGTTTTTGAATGGGCGCGAAAGGAACGATAATCGATCTCCCCGTCCTTGTTTTTCGGTGCGGACATCTTGGCATGCTGATAGGGCAACTGAAACAGTGTTCTGGCCGCCCAGACAGCCAAGGGTTGATTGCAATCGAGCGAAAAGAACCAAACACCTGGCGTTCCAGCTTCATCAACCACATATGTCCGCAAGTTGATTTCGAGGAAGTACGAGATCCATGGGAGCGAGGGTGTCCACCGAAAGTGGATGTTCCGCATGTAGAAGGGAACAAGACCGAGGTAAGCTTGATCTTCGAAGGAATCGACAAACAAGCCCTTGGGTAGCTTCGCTTGGATCGCGTCGGGTTCCACTCGCCAATGAAGGAACAGCAGATCGTTCCAGCTTTGGTACATCAATGCCGACCCATGTGGCCTTTGGCGCAGCGCCAGCCGTTGATCGATCGTTGGTTGCTTCATGGCTTTTCTGACCTATGTGTTTGTCAACGCAAAGAATTAGGGTTCAAAAATTAGCCGTTGGGCGCTAGCCCCGGTTGTTGTCGCAAGAACCGTGGCTATCGCCATTCGGCTAATCGTTCCGACTAGAACGTGCTTTGGTGGAGTAAGTTGCACGACGCTCCGCCGTCGTGATTCCTGCGATGCGGAGCGTCGCACAACTAAGCGTGATTCCTGAGACGCGGAGCGTCGCACAACTAAGAACGTACCCGAAAACGAAATAAATGTCCGATTGTCCCCTTTTGCTCCGCAAAAGACGACGTTAACGGATCGTTTGCTTCCCAACTAGCAGCCATTTAACGTTCGCGGGAATTTCGGTTAGAATAGATCGCGGCAATCCTTCCCCACAAAGCTTCCCCATTTTACCAATTATTTTATCAGGAGTGAGTTCATGCATCAGCGGTTCAAGTCTTGGAATTCCATTTTCTTCCTCGGACTCGGTTTGACTTTTTCGATTTGCCAAACGACCCTCGGTGACGATTGGCCAACCTTTCGGGGGCCAAATCGAACTGCGGTTGTCAACGATCCAAAGCTGCTGAAATCGTGGCCTGCTGAAGGACCCAAGTTGCTTTGGGAAACGTCGGGAGCTGGTCGTGGGTACGCTAGTTTGGCGATTGTCGGCGATAAAATGTACACTTTGGGCGATGGAGCATCGACTCAAAAAGATGCCGACGAATACTTGACCTGTTTTGATCGAACAACAGGCAAACAACTTTGGGCCACAAAGACGGGCACTCCCTGGACGAGCGGTCAACCGGACTGGCAAAGTTCTCGCAGCACGCCAACGGTGGATGACGGTCGAGTATATGTCATAACACCCGACGGTTTACTTGTTTGCTGTCAAGCATCTGATGGAAAAGAAGTTTGGAAGAAGCATCTCAAGAAGGACCTCGGTGGGAAAAACGCAGATAGCTGGGGATACAGTGAATCGGTATTGATCGATGGAAACAAAGTCATCTGCACTCCAGGTGGGGCGAGCGCGACAGTCGTCGCTTTGGACAAGAAAACCGGAGAAACGCTTTGGACGTGCAAGAACCCTGACGACCGCGGTGCAGGTCACTCGTCGGTTGGTATCTCCAAGGTTGGCAATATGAAAGTCTATGTTCAGTCGACCGGCAGCGGCCTGATGGGATTCTCTGAGACTGGAAGCTTGCTTTGGACTTATCCCATCGACAAGACCACCTCCGTCATTCCTACACCTGTTGTTCGCGATGATTTGATCTTCTATTCGGTAGGTTACAAACGCGGTGCTGCGCTAGTCAAACAAGTTCCTTCCTCCAACGGCAGTGTAACCATCAAAGAAGTCTATGGTTTAATTACCAAGCTGGCTAACAAACATGGTGGCGTGGTCTTGGTCGGAGACCATGTGTATGGCGATTCGGACGATGCGGGGCGTCCCTACTGCGCTGATCTAATGACTGGCGAAGTTCGATGGGCCAGCAAGGGCTCAGGTTCAGGCTCAGCCGTGGTGGTCGCAGGTGGTGATCGACTCTACATTCGTTACGCAAACGGCGTTATGGCGTTGGCTGAGGCAGATCCGAAGGAATACAAAGAAGTTGGCTCCTTTAAGATCCCAGAGAGCGGAAAACGTCCTAGTTGGTCGCACCCGGTCATTCTCGATGGCAAACTCTATCTCCGCGAGCAAGACAAAATCCTTTGCTATGACATCCGAGCCTCTTAGGCAAGTTTGAGCGGCTGACAGGTAACAACTAGTTGAACGGTATTGACGCGGACGGGAAGCGGAGCTTCCAGAGTGTGCGTTACCAAGCAGAGCTTGGTAACGAGAACATGAGTTGGGTAATGAGTGCGGGTCAGAGTTGGGTAACGAGCGCATCTAGAGCGAACTATCCGCACGTCTCCACTGTATGACGAGAAGGATTATCATGCGAAGAGTCTTGCAGATCATTGGGTTGTTGCTCACGCTAACGATTGTGGAGGCTTTTGCGCAACAACCTCTTTTCGCTGAAGAGCCGATCGAACTTGGCTCGCGTCGCGAGTTGTTTGTCGATCCATTCCTAATTGCACGCTTGGATAACGTTTCGCTCAAGCTTCATGAGCCCAAGCTTGCTCCACCCATGAGCGAGCCTGCTAATAATCTTGAGTACGGCACGGTTATCAAGGATGGCGACATTTATCGGCTTTATACACGCGAAGCCCGCGGTTCTAAGTTCGACGGCGATCAGTCGGAGGTGACTCGTTACTGCGAAAGCCGAGATGGCATCCATTGGACGAAGCCAATGCTTGGACTGGTCGAACTCGATGGGAGCAAAGACAACAATGTGATCCTTCACGAAGCTCCGTTCTGCCATAACTTTTCGCCTATGTTGGATGCGAGGCCCGGCGTTCCGGCGAGCGAGCGATTCAAGGCGTTGGCTGGCACAGTCAAGTCGATGCTCTACGCTTTTGTTTCGGCGGACGGGATTCACTGGCGGAAACTCAGCGACAGACCTGTGATCCAATACACGAGTGAATATGCATTTGATTCACAGAACGTTTCCTTCTGGTCGGAAAGCGAGCAGTGCTATGTATGTTATTTCCGGCATTTTCTCGACAAGAAACTTAGATCGGTCTGTCGTACAACCTCGAACGATTTCATAGCGTGGACCGAAGCGATCCCGATGAAACCTAATTTCGAGGGAGAGCATATCTATACGACCTTGACTCATCCTTATTTTCGCGCACCGCATATTTACATTGCAACTCCGACTCGATTTCATCCAGGGCGAGGTGAGAGCACGGACATCCTTTTTATGACGGCTCGCCAGAATAGCCCATACGATCGAACATTCCGAGAGGCATTCATTCGGCCTGGGCTCGATCCGGAACGGTGGGGCAATCGATCGAACTATGCCGCCCTGAATGTAGTGCCAACGAGTCCAACGGAGATGTCGATCTACACAACTCCCTTTCGACGTTTTACCCTTAGAACGGATGGTTTTGCGTCGGTTCATGCGGGTGCCGATCCTGGTACGTTTGAAACCAAGTTGTTTCGTTTTGTGGGCGATGAACTGTCCATCAATTATGCGACCAGTGCAGCAGGAAGCCTTCGTATTGAAATCCAAGATGACCAAGGGAAACCGATTGGTGGTTTTTCCGAGAAGGAATCGATCTACATCATTGGCGACGAAATCGACCGGGTTGTTCGATGGAAAGCCGGCAGCAATGTTCGTGCCTTGGAAGGTCGCCCGATCAAATTGAGACTATCCATGATCGAATCCGATCTGTTTTCGATCCGTTTTCGATGATCATTTCAAACAAAGGACTCTCCACCTTGACTATCCTTCTCCGTCATCTGCGTTTTCGAATGATCACGACACTAGCTTCGATGTTCATCACATTGATCTCCATCGCGATTTGCCGCTTGACCTCCGCAGAGGAAACCGAGGAGCCGAAACCAATCTATTCCGACGAATTGATCTTTCCGCTTCATCCGCAACACAATCATGCACCTGGGATCGCCGAACTTGCTAACGGTGATCTACTTGTTTCTTGGTATCGAGGGTCGGGTGAACGCTCGGCAGATGATGTTGCCGTTTGGGGTGCCCGACAAAAAGCGGGTAGCAAGACATGGAGCGAAGCATTCTTGATGGCGGATACGCCGGGCTTCCCGGACTGCAATACTTGCCTCATGACCGATGCCAAGGGGCGATTATGGTTGTTCTGGCCGGTCATCCTCGCGAACTCGTGGGAGTCATGCATCACACGATTTCGCGTTTCCGAAAACCCTATTGGGATGGGTTGCCCAAAATGGAACCGGGATAGCATGATTCTTCTCAAGCCGGATAATTTCCAAGAGGAAGCATTGAAGCAACTTGAGGACCAAATCAAGGGGCTCGGAGGTGAGCTGACCGAACGAAGAGCCAAGACCGTCGAGGCCGTAAAGGCGAGGTTGGGCGAGAAGCTGTTGCAGCGACTTGGTTGGCAACCGCGCTGCAAACCGACGGTGCTACCTAGTGGACGTATCTTGTTACCGCTTTATACCGATACTTATTCGCTGTCGATCATGGCAATCAGCGACGATGAAGGAGAAAGTTGGTTTTCAAGTAAGCCGCTCTTTGGATTCGGTGCTATTCAACCCACCGTGCTTCGGCGCGACGATGGAACGCTGGTCGCCTATATGCGAGAGAATGGTTACACAGGTTTTGTTAGGCAGAGCGAGTCGAAGGACGAGGGCCTAACTTGGGGAACGGTTGGTGTTAGCAGCATCCCAAATCCCGGCTCTGGTTTGGATGGCATTCGCTTGGCGAACGGGCATTGGATTCTCATCTGCAATGACACCAAGAACGGACGCAATCGCCTGACTTTGTTGCTTTCAGACGACCAGGGACTTTCCTGGAAAACGTCCCGATCCATCGAAGATCATGCGGAAGGTTCATATCACTATCCAGCGATCATGCAAAGCAAAGATGGCATGATCCATGTCGTCTACAGCTATTTCGTCAAGGAAGGCAAGAGCATGAAGCACGCGAGCTTCAACGAAAATTGGATCGGCACTTCCCGCTAGTTCGACACTACGTAGCACAGGCTGCTAGCCTGTGTTTTTGAGACTATTGCTGGCTGGCAGCGTTAAAAGCCTATCGCACGTGTCTTATCGTTCGAACGCTCGCTTTATCGGTTCATCCCGTTGGGCATTCCATTAGGCATTCCGTTTGCCGTGTTCGATACCGCTGGAGGTAGCCCCGTGCCTGGGGACATCGTTGGTATCGAGTTAGCGACGGCTCCTCCCGGTCCCTGGTTGGAAAAATCGTAACCGGTAGTTCTTGCAACACTGCCCGGTCGATACGGAGCTGCACCATTGTATTGCTGTGTAGCCACAGATGGCATGTTTGGCGGAAAGCCATTTGGCATGCTCGATTGGCTAGGAACAGGCAGCGGTTGTGGCATTTGGTTTACCGCTCCAGCGTTATACGTGGCGGGTATGGCTTGAATTGAATTGTTCGCAAAGGAAGGTGAACCCATTCCCGCTTGCGGTGAACCTGCGCCAGGCGGAAGTCCACCGCCGTATGCTAGCGGAAGCGATGGGGGATTTGCAGCAACAGCATTGGTAGGCGGTGCATAACCGGTTGGTCCCGAGGGCTTAAATCCGGCAGGAGCGTTGGGAGCATAGCCATTCGACGGAGCGCCGTATCCGCTGATTGCCAAGTTGCTGTTTGGTGTACCGTAACCGCCCTGTGCTGGTGCGCCATTGGGTCGTGGTTGATTGCCCACCATCCCGTATGGGCCGTTTGTGTAGCCATTGGAGGAGGCGGCTGCACCTGCACCACCCATGTTCGCGGTCGGGTTGTTGGGTGGCATGTTGAATGTTGGGCCGGATGCGTTGGCCGCACCGTACGGCGAACCGCTTCGACCCGCATTGGCAGCGTTATTGGCAATAGGCGACGGTGTGTTTCGTTGGGCCGGGCTGACAGGCCCACTTGGACTTCCTGAAGGCATCGCTAGGCTTGGGCTGCTACCCGCAAGGGTGGATTCGCTTGGTTTCTTGGACCAAGAGAACATGTCAGAGCCTGGCATTTTCCACCCGCTCTTGCATCCAGTTTGTGTTCCAGCAACAACAACTACGACCACTGCGAGTCGTGTCCAGTTAGCGATTCTCATTCGCATGGCTATCAATTCCCTTTGGTAGCTTGTAACACCTTTGCCAAATTGCAAGGATGCCGTTGATTTGTTTTAGGTAGGTTCGCTGTAGGAGAACCGAGTTCTTGTCTAGGACGTTTCTGTTTCTTGTTTCGGCAAGCCGGCATCAATACAACAGGCATAATCGGAAAAATTACCCTATTTTCAAAGGAAAATTCTTCGCAACCTGCCAAGTTGATCGCCACTCCCCCTGTTTTATTTAGCGGATGGGAGCAGTTGAAGTCAATGGAGCAAGAGCGGCAGCATGAGATATACCCGTAGAACAGACTGCTAGCCTGTGCTTTTTTTAGCTATTACAGGCTGGCAGCCTGTGCTACGTCGTAGTTTTTGGTCTGCCGATCGCCTAAAGCGAATCCGCATAATCCATTTCCACAGAATTTTTTGCCTCCCATCTTTTTGCAGAGAGCGGCAGGGGCGAGCGGGAGGATCCGTTACGCCGAGACACCCATGTCAACTTACTTCGCAACTCTTGCGGCAGTTGAAATTCGAATCAGTAGAACACCCGCTTTCAAGATTCCTAACGCAGTCAGCATAACGACAGCAGATTCGACGATGCGTGGACTTTGCATATCGGAAATAAAGACAAGTCCGGTGCGAACAAGATAGAGTGCCACTAGGATCAGTCCCCAACCTGCCAATTCTCGCAACCAAAAAAACATCATTACTCTCTCAAGAAATTTAGGGGCCAACTAGTGAATATGCAATTGCCGTAGCCTCGCGAGTCCATCGAGCAGTGATCGGTGCTTTCCGCTCGCCGCGATCAAACCCGCATTTGGATAGGTGTGTTCGTCTCGATCAGAATATTGGTTCCAAATGATTCCATGTACGTTGCTTTTGGCCAACAACATCTGCACCACTTCCAAACCATTGACCGGCATTCTATCGCGACGAACCTGCGAAAAGGCTTTCTCGTGCTCTGTGACGTTTGAACCGACAGTTATGGAATCGGTCACTTCGATGGAGCCGCTGTCGGACATCTGCGACTGGTCCCAGTTGGCACAAACCGGATAAGCCCAGTTGGATACGATGCACGACTTTGCGATCGAGTTTGGATCGGCTTGCAGATTGCACGGTCCGGAGATCTGGGCGAGCAAAGGCAGCCCCAAGATATTCCAGTGGTCGATCAAATCGGATACGTCGATCAAATCGCGAGGCATCGAGCCACCAGGCCAATAATTCAAGTTCAGCTCTAGCCCCAATCCAGACAAACCAAGATCCGCTCGAATCAACGCATCGGCAAAATGCAGTGGGCTGATTCCATCTGCTTTTTGCCCCAAGTACTCCGCCCAAGGTGAATCAATGGTTAGGACAACCGGCGTTTTCGGATCGCAACGTCGCACGGCCTGAATCACGCCAACGGCCAAGTGCAAGACTTGTTCGTCGCTGATGCCAAGCGTGTTGGGTGCGTTTAGTCCAGCAGCCGCAGACCAAAGATGGACTTGTCCGCGATAGCGCTCAACCACTTGAACCGCATGTTTGCAGACTGCATCGTACAACGAATCAAAGTCATCAAACAAATAAAGCCATTTCGGAATTGCGTGAGCTTGTAGATTGACAAGCGGACCTGCAAAGATGCGCATTGAATTCTTGCGAGCCCAATCCAATTGTTTGTCGATAATAGCGAATGTTGCGCTTTTGGATTCGGATTCGATCTGCCCCAACTCCATCGAAATATGAATGGTGTTGATCGCTGGCACAATTGCTTCGATATCGTTTTGCCAGTTTTTATTTGGTATGAGCTTAACACCTAGCAGCGTGCTAAGTTGCTTTTCGGCCTGATGGCGAGCTTGCAACGACTGCGAAATGAAAGCTCTCGACAACGGTTTGGAAGCACCGATTGCAAAATCGATCGCCGACTGCGCGAATGCAACGCACCGCTCCGGTTCATCGGTGGTCAACACCGCTTGGACGAACGCAGAAACGGCTCTATCCATCAGAGAAGTGTAAGCTTCCGGAAGTTTTAGGCCAAGTCGAAGCCAATCGATCCCTCGACCACGAATGCGGTGTATGGTTCCTCGCGCAAGCTCGACATGCAGCCAATACGGAGCGTTTTGGCAACGCAGCGAAGCCGTCGAAAGCATAATCGGTCCATACTCATCCGTAGGCCAAACGATCGAGAGCTTTCCTGATTCGTCCACACTGCGATCGATGACTAAACAATCGTTTTCGAACCAATTCCGGCTCGCCCACGGAATGCCCTCGATCCCCGAAACGAAGGCTGTGCTCCAGATCTGAGAGTCGTAGCTTTGAGCATTTGGAACGCGGAATCGCAACTGACCCATGCATGTCTCGACAGGGATACGACTTAGTGAATTGGTAAATGAGCTTGTGAGAAGTTCGGCAGTGTACTCGATCCACAGGAGATCAGCAATTTGCTAAAGTGGGTTCGCGGTTGTTTCTAACGATTTGGATTGTCCTGCGGCACTTTCAATGCGAAAATGACGCTCATTAACTATTACACTATCGGAGCACTGAGGGCATGCAACGAAGAGACCTACGTTTTGCAAAACTGTCCGAGGTTCAAGAAGACCTCAAGAATCTCGCGTCAAGGAACTACACAAAAACGGCTCAATGGGATTTGTCGCAAGTGGCCGAACATCTTGCAGACTGGATGACCTTCCCCATCGACGGTTTTCCGAAATCGCCGTGGATTTTAGGCATTTTGATAGGTGTAATGCGTGTGACTCAAGGGAAATCGCTTTACAAGAAATTCGTGCGCGACCAACGCATGCCGACGGGTCAACCAACGATACCCACGACGGTTTACCCGGCAAGCGATAGTTCGGCAAGGTCGGTTGAGCGACTGTTGAAAGCGATCGATCGACTTTCTGCACACCGCGGTCCGATCCATCCGTCACCCTTGTTTGGGCAACTCAGTTACGATGAGCTGGTGGCGCTGCAACTGGCCCACTGCGCACACCATCTCAGTTTCTTGGTACCATCCTAGCGCGTTGCAATGCAGCTTTGAAGCGGTTTCAGGATATTGTCAACAATGTAGTTGTCCATCAGCTCGCGTAACATGCGTTCAAGCCGCATCAATTCGGTTTTGAAGTCCTCATCCGGTCCAAGCGAATCGAATCGGCGAACGGTCACGTACACGCTCAGCAACTCATCGCCGAACTCTCCGGCTTTTGCTTGAAATACCGTGGTTCGCGTTTCGAAATTGATTCGTGCGTGCGTCCGAAAGGTATCGTCTAAGGACAACTGAATCACTGGCTCGTAGCTCATCAAATGCGAGCCCGGTCGATGCGACATCGCATCAAAACCGGTGGGCATCCCGAGCGCATCGGCCAAGATCTGATTGTGATTTCCGCGACACGAATAGTCGAATCCGTACATAAGTCCGATCGACTCGCAATCCAATTTGCTGATTGACATTGCGTACGGCACCACATCGAGTACTTCGCAATGCTGGTCCATAGCTTCTTCCAGCGAGTTGGGATTTACGATACCGCTACACATTCGCTTGGGTTCAGCCGCTACCCAGCGGTACGCTCCATGTTCCTTGTCTTCTTCCAGTACGAATTCCCCTTTTTCACGTTGATAGAAATGTCGAAGCTTGGGGAAGCGGCGTTGCATTTGTTCAAAAAAATGGAGAACGGTTTCGCGTTGGCTGGGCAGGTCCATCTCCGTGTGCAAATGCATGTTGATATAGAAATCGTCGCTCAGGGAACTGTATGGGTTCATCGTGCTGTATTTCCTCGCAACTTGCTGATGTGATAGCCTCGAAAAGTACTTCCTGACGGGCACAAGTATAGAGCGATACGCCGTCAATTCAAAGGCTTGACAAGTCAACGATCAGCGAATCGCTTGCAACCACAATCTCCTTGGGCCTAGCTGTCCATATTTTTTCATCGACTTTGGCCAATCCCAACGGGTCCGAATCCATCGCCAAAGGGTTGATGTGAGTCAAAATCAAGCGTCGAATACCAGATGCTGCGGCACTTTCCAGAACCGCAGATGTCCAACTGTGCCCTGTTTTAATAGCTAATTCGATCGACTCGTCAGAAAAGTTGCATTCATGGATCAGCCAATCGACACCTTGGATCTCACGCCAGTACTCCGCTTGGGGGCTAGCGGTAGTATCGGTAACATAGGCAAGCGAGAGGTTCTCCCAATCCAGCCGATACCCCACGCTGCCGCCTGGATGCTCCAATGGAAACCAGCTACATTTCGCCATTCCAAGCTCAAAACGACGGCCCAAAGCTTCGATCGGATGCCACTCGATCGGGGGCAAAATGGGAAAAAGTAATTCGTCAAAAAGGTGCTTTCGCACTGCTTCTAGCTTTACGTGTTCACCATAAACGTGGATCTTGCGAAGCGGCGTCACGGAAACATAATCAAGCAAGAATGTCAGCCCGAAAACATGGTCCATATGCGAATGGCTCAAAAGAATCGAGATTTCCTCAACCTCCAACAACTTTTCAACCCGGAATAGTCCGCTTCCAGCGTCCAACATCAAGCTATCGTCCGGAATGAAGTAACAACTCGTATGACGCGTTGCACTTGGGTGATACCCTGCCGTTCCTAAGCAGTGCAGTTTCATGCGTGACAAGCTCCAGTTGTGCCCCTAGCGAGGCCGATCAAGTTCGAGATCGATAGTAATCCGAATATCATACCGCACAAATTCAAGTCGTGGGGCTATCGCAACACTCCGCGCTCGCCACGATTTCAATTATCATTACCAAAGGTTCTCTCTCCATTTGTCTTCTTTGGCCTGTCGACCATTTTTAATTATCGTTTACGCGGTCTGGATTGAGACGTAGCCTGACTCGCGAAATTTCGGGGATATGCAATGCATTTTAGACGTATTGATGTTAGCAGCTTTTTATTCCATCTCTCAGGGGTGGCGATTGGTTTCTCGTTTTGTATGGATGCCCTTCTAGTTGCCGGATCCATGGGAGACTGGGAGTTCATGAAAGACATCCGGCCGCAAGGATACGTTTGCGGATTTTCAGCGGTGCCGCTGGTGATCGACGGCAAACTCGATGATGCTTCGTGGCAGTCCGCGCCTTGGACCCAGGATTTCGTCGATATCGAAGCCGATCGCAAACCCAAGCCTCGCCAACGCACTCGAGCAAAAATGCTGTGGGACTCCCGATACCTGTACATTGCAGCCGAGCTTTCCGAACAACACATCCAAGGGAGTATCGTCAAGCATGACGCGGTGATCTTCCAAGACAACGACTTCGAGGTTTTTATCGACCCAGACGGAGACAATCACGCCTACTACGAATTCGAAATGAATGCCCTTAATACCACATGGGACCTATTTCTCCCTCGACCCTACAAAGATGCAGGCACCGCCGATAATAGCTGGGAGTTTGAGGGGCTCAAGTCCGCAGTCCATCTGCAAGGCACCCTCAACAATCCGTCCGATATCGACACCGGATGGACGCTCGAAATCGCTATCCCATGGGCTTCATTCGGCAAACACGCGAACAAGGCATGTCCGCCGAACGACGACGATCGGTGGCGCATCGATTTTTCACGCGTGGAATGGCAGTTCGATATCGTCGATGGCCAATACCGCAAGGTGCCCAACACAAAAGAAGACAATTGGGTCTGGTCGCCTCAAGGGATCATCGACATGCACCGACCCGAACGATGGGGCTTCGTTCAGTTTTCAAGTGCCCCCGCAGGCTCACAAACGTTTGCACATGACGAAAGTTTGCCGATCCGCGATACCTTGATGGAGATCTACCATCGTCAACGCGCATTCCAAGCGAAAAATGGCAAGTGGGCAAGCAATCCGCAAGAGCTCGAACTGGGGCAAACTCAGTTGCCTCAGTCTGCCAAGTTGTCGATGCAACTTACGGACGCCGGATACCAGGCAACCATCGAAACCTCTGCCAATGGCAAAGCACTCGAACGCTGGCACGTTCAGCAGGACTCGCGACTATGGGAAACTCCCAGTAACCCACGCGTGCAAGCGGCGCTCGACCGAGCAGGACCAAACCGATCGCAATTGGAAAGAGCTCTTGAACAAGCCACGAGCGAGCACACCGAAGCCATCGAGTTCTTGATCGCCAATATGCCGGAGCGCGACCTTCAAAGCCTGTCCGCCGACTTTCTGCTTGAAAACACTCGGTTGGCATACGAAGCATGGAACACTTCAGCCTGGAAGGATAAAATCAGTCGGGAAATATTCTTGAACAATGTGTTGCCCTATGCCAACATCAACGAGAGCCGCGACGAATGGCGCAAGGACTTCCGACAACGATTCTTGCCATTGATTGCCGGCGCCAAATCGCCCTCTCAAGCAGCGGCCATGCTCAACCAAAAACTGTTCCCTCTGGTCAATGTCCGCTACTCGACCAAGCGTGCCAAAGCAGACCAAAGCCCCGTGGAATCGATTAAGTCCGGGCTTGCATCTTGCACAGGTCTTTCGATCCTGCTGATCGATGCTTGTCGAGCCTGTGGAATTCCTGCGCGATTCGTGGGAACTCCGCTCTGGTCCGACAACAGCGGCAATCACTCATGGGTTGAAGTGTGGGATGACGGCTGGCATTTCACGGGTGCCGCAGAACCCAATGGAGATGAATTAGACAAAGCATGGTTCATTGGGCGAGCGTCGACCGCCGTTCGCGACAACGCGCTCAACGCAATCTACGCAGTGAGTTTTCAACAGACACCGCAAGCGTTTCCGTTGGTATGGGACCGTTCCATCGACTACATCCGAGCCGTCAACGTAACCGATCGATACACCAATCTAGGATTCAAACCGCCCGAAGGATCGACGCTCACTATGTTTCGCGTTGCGGATGAAGCGAGCCAGCAACGAATCGCTGCGGAGGTCAATGTGCTCGACGCAAATGGGTTGTCCGTCTTCAAAGGGACTTCGAAAGACGAACGCTTTGATGCCAATGATCATTTGCTGACTTACTTGCCAAGCGGTCAAGAGTTTACGATCGAAATTCGTGACGGACAACGCGTTATCAACGAGAAATTCCGGAGCGAACCACGCGATAGACCAATCAACTTTACGTTTATTCCTCCTGTTCCACAGGCCAATCAGCCCAAGCCTGCCCCAAGGGCCAATCAGCCCAAGAGAGAGTCGAACGACGTTTCTTCATCGAATGCAATCGACGGATTGGCTAAGTATCTTGCGGTTGCGTGGGATCAACGTCCTGCAATGGGCGACCAAGCCTTTGCAAAAGTTCCGCTGACGAAACTCGAAGCGACCGAGGCCATGAAATTGTTATGGGAGGATCATGTCAAGCATCTTCGAGACACTCGCACGGCAGAGATGGAGGCTCGCGAAATTGTGATTGGCTCGCTTAAGATGCCATTCGCTTACCAAATATTTGGCGAAAAACCGGCCTCAGGAAGGAGCTTGGTTTTATCGATGCATGGCGGCGGCGGGGCTCCTCCAAGAGTGAATACGCAGCAATGGGAAAACCAAAAGAAGCTATATCAGTTGGAGGAAGGAGTCTACGTGGCTCCGCGGGCGCCAACCGACACATGGGATCTTTGGCATCAAGGGCACATCGGCGGTTTCTTTGATCGACTTATCGAGAACTTCATCGTATTCGAAGGCGTTGATCCGAACCGTGTGTACCTCATGGGATATTCGGCAGGCGGTGACGGCGTCTTTCAATTGGCTCCAAGAATGGCCGATCGATTTGCGGCTGCTTCGATGATGGCGGGTCATCCCAACGAGACGTCCCCGCTTGGACTGCGCAACTTGCCCTTTACCATTCACATGGGGGAAAACGATGCAGCCTACAATCGCAATAAAATCGCAGCTACCTGGGCCGAGAAACTCGCAGAACTTCAGCGAAACGATTCGAACGGTTATCCGCATCTCGTCAAGATCCATGCGGGCAAGGGGCACTGGATGGATCGTCAAGATGCGGAGGCACTCCCGTGGATGGCCAAATACACCCGCGACCCTTTTCCAAAGCGAATCGTTTGGAAACAGGACGACGTCGTCGAGAATCGTTTCTATTGGATGGCGGTCGATCAAAAGGACATTCGTGATCGGGCGCAAGTCATTGCGAATCGCGATGGACAGAACATTGACATCGTTTCCAAAGACGTCGATCAAATCCGAATACGGTTGAATGACAGTATGATTGACTTCGGCCAAAGCGTTCGAATTACATCTAGCAACGCGGTCCTATTCGAAGGCAAAGTCGATCGAACGATCGAAGTCATCGCCAAGTCGTTAGCCGAGCGAGGCGATCCAAAGTCCGTATTTCAAGCCGAGGTCAATGTCAGCCTTACAAGTGTTAGCGTTGAGTCGGGCAAGTAGCGTAAGTAGCTCAAACCGAACTGCTAGCCACTAAAAGGCACAAAGTCCACAAAAAGTTTGATAGTTCGATTCAACAGATCAGCCGGTTTATGGCTATTGTGAGTTTTTGTGGTTAGGAAAAATGGTAAGGTGCGAGAGAGCTGATAATGCATTGCGTCGACTTGGGATTTCTCCAACATTTGATGCGTTCCATTTGCAGCGTGGTTGGGTAGATTATTTGCGATGAGATACTACGATGCGGTTGTGATTGGCTTGGGGGGGATGGGTAGTGCGGCTACCTCTCATTTGGCGACGCGCGGAGTGAAAACCCTGGGGCTCGAACAATTCGATCCCTTGCATACTCGCGGGTCAAGCCACGGAGAATCGCGGGTTATTCGTCAGTCCTATTTCGAACATCCGAACTACGTACCCTTGCTTCTTCGAGCGTATGAACTTTGGACTCAATTGCAATCCGAATCCGGACTGGATTTGATGACGATCACCGGAGGACTCATGATTGGGCGTCCCGACAGTCAAACGATTGTCGGCAGTCAACGGAGCGCCTTGCAGCATCATCTTCGGCACGAAATGCTCACGGCCAAACAAATACAGGAACGCTTTCCGGTTTTGACACCAACATCAGAACTGGTTGGGTTGTATGAGCAGAATGCTGGTTTTGTTCGACCGGAACGATGCATCGAAGCGCACCTTGCGAGGGCCGAAGCGGCGGGCGCGGATCTGCATTTTGGAGAGCGATTGATCGATTGGACGCCTTCCTCGAAGAATTCGACAGTCTTGGTGCGAACGACGCGAGATACGTATGAGACCGGCTCCTTGGTTCTTGCCCCCGGAGCCTGGGCACCGAAGCTATTTAAACTGGACGTTTCACTGCAAGCCGTCAGGCAGATTTTGTTTTGGATCGAGCCACTTTGTGACCCTGAGGCTTTTGCGCCAGAGCGATTTCCGATTTACATTTGGGAATGCGATGGAGGGGTTCAGTTTTATGGATTCCCGCAGCACGGGCCAGCCAACGCCGGGATTAAGGTCGCTGTCTTCTATAATGACGATCCGTGCGACCCCGATAACGTAAACCCATTGATAGGAGACGAATTCGTACAGCAAATACGATCCTGTTTGCAGAGGCGTATCCCTTGTTTATCGGGGCGAATCGTCAAAGCAATTCCGTGCATGTATACCAATACTCCAGACCATCACTTTGTGCTTGGGAAGCATCCGCGATTCCCGATGGTCACGATTGCGTCCCCCTGTTCAGGGCATGGATTCAAATTTTGCAGCGTGATTGGAGAGATCCTAGCGGATCTTGCAACGACAGGTTCGACGCGTCACGGCATCGATATGTTTTCGCCCACGAGAGAAACGTTAACGACGCCTCGCAGTGGGCTAAGCTACTAGTTACAGGCGACTAGTTACAGGCGACTACCCATCGCTTTGAAGTACGCTTTGATGGCTTCGACGAACTCGGGGTCGTATTCGTCGCGACGCCCCTCTATGGTATCTTCCGCCCGCTGCTCTCGTAGATTTCCCCAGTCGCGGCTCGGCTCTCTTGAACGCCCAGGCAACACAAAAGCACCCGGCTCTTGGCCCGCCATTCCGCGACCTTGCTTGTTTGCTTGGGATTGGGATTGGCCTTGGTTTTGGCTCGACTCCTTGCGTGAGCTATTACGTGTTTGGTTATTTGCCGAACGCTGATTCAGCCGATCCTGATTCATGGTACCAGAAAGGTTGTCGGCAGAATTGCGAACCGAATCCTGAAACGAACTTCGGGATCCATTTCGATCGCCCTGTTCTTCGGCCGACGCTCGCGGTTGCCCTTCGCTCTTGGACGAATTCTCTCCTTGTGCGGATTTCCCATTCGAGCTTGGATCCGCGTTTGTCGAGCGATCCAACTCATCCAACATTCTTGCTAACTCACGAGCTGCCGTTTGCTTCTCGTCTCGCTCTTGCTTTGACCCTTTGCTTTGCGAACCTTGATTCGGTCGACTGGAATCTGCATTGGGATTAGGAATTTCAGTCCCTCGTTGAGACGACTCTGTCGAACCGATCGCTTGATCCAACTGACGGGCCAGATTCGTTAACTCTTGACTTGCTTGAGTGACGGTATCTTGCAATCCCTGCGTCGCAGGGCGACGAAACGGTTCTTGTATCTCGCTGTCTTGGTTCGCCGTGGCTTGGTCTGCTTCTGAGCGAATTGCATCGGCGGCAGCGGCATCAAGTTTATCCGCAACTTGCTGAAGCGATTCATTGCTGGTCTTGCCAACCTGCGCCGAAGTTTCGGCAAGAACCTTTGCACCGCTGGTATTCCCAAGTCGCTCTTCGTGCCTTGCGCTTCTTGCAAGTTCTTGAGCGGCATCCCCGACCTTTTCCTGAATGCCTTTGTGTTGATTTTTTTCAGCCGACAACGCAGCCGAAGTACTCCTCGGCTCGGAGAGCGACTTCGTCTCTGGAATGAGTGACGATACTTGCAATTGAAGCTCATCGACTTGTTCCCGGGCTTTTTCCAATTGCTCGGCTGCTAACGCAGCAATTGGGTTAGGCTTATCGACATCCTTGCGCACCGATTCATCAAACTTGCTTGCACGTAATTTAGCTTGCTCTGCCAAGCTTTCTGCTTGTCTAACTTCGCTTTGAGCGGTTTGTGCACGGGCAACAAGCTGTTCTTCTTGGATGGATGCGTTCCGAAGGCGTTCTTTGGACGCATCGTTATCGGGTGCCTTTTCGAGAGCCCGTTTGGCCTCTTGGGTTTGACGCCTGGCGTTCTTCAATGGAGTAGCAAGTTGTTCGGCACGTTTCTTTGCTTGTTCAAAACGTTGCAATGATTCTTTCGAAGTGTCGCGGGCTTGTTTATTCATTTCCTCGCGAATTTGATTTTGCAGGTTTCGCATTTCGTTGCGGTTGGCCTGCCGCGTTTGCTCATCTTTTGCTGTGCGAATTTCAATCTTGGGCTCGATCGCCTGGCTGGTTACTTGAATCTGTCGCTGAGCTTGTGCAAGTTTTTCCGAAAGCGGTTGCAATGACTGTTCGAATTCGAGACGAGTCGATTGCTCGTTCAACCGCTTTACTGAGTTTGCCGCGATCCCTAGTTCTCGCGAAGATTGCTCCAAAGCGATAGCTTCCGCGTTGCTGCCAGAGCGACTCGCAATAGTCGAAGCCTTTGTAAGAAGTCTGGCAGCAAATCGTTCGGCTTGCTCGCTGACGGAACGCAGTTTCTCTATTTGCAATCGCTTTTCGCCGGCCAACACCAAATCCGAGTTCTCATTTTGAATGGCCATCGAAAGCTCGTCTTTGGCTGCGTTTCGTAATTCGAGGGCTACCGCTTGGGCGTTGGCCTTCGAGATTTCCGAGAGTTCGTCCTGCATCAAAGGGTTGGTTTTTAATTCTTGCTCAAGCTTTTGAAGCAAGTCCAACGGATCGCTTTTGGCCAAGCTCGCCAATTCCTCCGCTCGTTCGTAGTCTTCGGTAGTGTCGCGCAGCGGAATTGCGTCTGGTGGCAGTGAAGGTTCGTTTGCCGCTTCCGTCGCCAGCATGGATAAATCTTCACGAGATTGAGCGAGCTCTTTTTCGCGGGCGCTGTCGGTATTTTGCGACTGTTGTTCCAACATCGCGAAATGGTTTGCGACTTTAGTGATGGCGTCGATAGTCGCGGACTCGCGTTGAATGGCCTCGCTTACTTTTTTTGCGAGTTCTAGTTGCCCCTGCTCTGGTGCACTTTGTTGGTCCTTTGGCCTGGGGTCCGCCATGGCATTCATGGCTTCCAGCGCAGTTGCAATCGAATCTCGCATTGGGGCCGAGACAGATTCGATCAGATTCAATGCGGCATCGCTGTCGCGGGCTAAATCCCGCTCAAAGTCTTTCAGTAGGTCTTGTTTGTTGGCCAATTCGATGAGCGCATCTTGTAGCTGAGAAGTAGTTCTCTCTGCGGCCTGTTGCTGCGTTTGTATTTGGGAAGGCGAAGGCAACTCGGTCACTTGTTTCAATTGCCGCGTCGCGTCTGCTGCCTTGAGTGCAAGCTGCGAGACGGAGAGTGCATATTTGGCCAGTACCACTCTGGCGGCATCAAGGGTTGGTTTGGCTTGGCTATCGGCGACTGCCCAGAGCTCTAACATTTCCCTGATATCCTCCGAGGCCGAAAAAACATTCGTATTGTTTGCATCTCGACGTACGCTTAACTTTTGTGAAATACGTTGAGCAGCTACACACCACCGTAACGCGTTAAACTTTTCGGTTACCGGACCGGGGAACCCCGCTTGCTGCATCCACTGGTGAGCCAATTCGATACGAAGATTCACGCTGTCCCATTGCTTGGGGTGGACTAGTTGGCCGTCCAATGTTTTCCACTCGTATTGCTCTCGTGGACGAAGGGCTTGGACAGCCAATCTCGCTTCGACGGTTTCGTGAGCTGCTTCTAGAATTCGATATGCCTTTGCAATCTCTCTCAATTCTTTGATGATTTCGGCAGCATTCGTTGGTTCGCTCAAGCATCGTTCAAGGTGGTTGGTCAACGCGCGATGGGCCATTCCCATGTCGATGGGGAACAGTGGGTCGGCAACCGTTCTCAGTTGATGAATGTCGCGTCGATCCAGCATTTGAGCGAGTGCCGAAATCAAGGGACCTGTCGTTTCTGAGTCCAGTTTATTGACGCGGGACAAAAGTTCATCCGTCGCAAGACTCTTATCTGCGGTGGCCTCGAGACGTTGATTAAGCTTTTGCAATAAATCCTCAAAGCTGGTCCAAAGCGATCCACTTTGATTTAGCAATTCCTTGCGGCTGTCGATGGTCACCCAAATAAGGTTTTCGCCAAGGTTGAATCCCCATCGCATTCCCTTGAGCTCATTCGCACTGCGTTCGATACGTTGCTTTAACTGATTGACAGACTGTGCGCTTTCGTCTGCTTGAGCGATATCGCGAATTTCCAGACGAGTCTGATCGATCCAACGGTAGAGGTTGCTTAAACCCTCTTTGACTTTTGGACTAACGTTGCTCTCCATGTCGCTTGCCAACTTGACAACGGAATCCATGGTCTGCTCCGAAATTGTGTTCGAACGAGTCAGTGTTGCAAAATCGGAAACCGTCGCTCGATTCAAACTATTCTTCTGGTGTTCCATCAATGCCGTGAGGTCTCTAGTGAGCGCGGACTGAAGCTCAAGACCAATAAATTGGCAATAGATTTCAAGCAATCGCTTGGAATGTTCACATGTCCGGTCGTACGATTGAAGCATTCGATCGATTTTCCGCACGCGATCGCTTTGATGCCACGGAGCCAATTCGGAAGAAGCGCTTTGAGACGTCGAAAGCTCCTGAACGTCTGCGAAGTGCTGGATATACTTGAGAAATTCTCGTTCCATTCTTGAAACAGTGCGGACGGTCAGTTCGAGCTCGTTTTGATCGATGCAATGCGTCAGGTCGACCATGATTTCTTTGGCAAGCGAACGGATCGCTTGTGCCTTTTCGATTCCTTCGTCCGCCATAACGCGAATTTCTTTCAGCGATGCTCCCCGTTGACTCTCGGGTACGTTTGCCTCTCGTAACTTGTCGATAAGTGGTCGGATTTGCTCACGCTTGGAACTCATATGTTCCGCAAATGCTCGAATGGGCGCAACCAATTGAGCCCTCCGAACCAAACTGGCATGCCGGTTTCGGTCGTAACCCGCAGTGGCTATACTGAACTGAACGATGGGCGAATGCGAAACATTTCCTTTGCGATCGACCACAGTGATTCGCGACGCAACGATATCGCCACTGCTAGCTGGCGAGTCTAACAAATCCCACGCCCATACCGCGTTCGCTTCGACCAAGTGTTTTGGCTTGGGGTTCGCATCGGAGGTAGGAATAGACGCAGTCTGGTCCACGACCATCAACTCGATCTTTGCTTTCGTTGTCTGCCAATCACCTCGATTGATGGAAATCTCATTCGAAATTTGTTCGATTGGGAGATTGTCGCTGACGTTCGCGGCGAGTTTGAGAATCTCGTTGGGTGCAACGATGAACGTTGCCCCCGTATTTGGCGGTGATTTCCAGTAGGTTTCTTCGTTGGCAGCCCAAGCAACCAAAGCACCTGCATCCTCGATGGCTTCAATCCGATACGTAGGGCTGAAGCTATTTTCGACGTTGATTCCATCGAATTCGAAATTAGAAACCAAGCGCACTTGATAGCGCGCGTTTTCGGTTACGTCGAACTCTGCGGCGTAGCGAGCCGCGGCGCCCGTACCAAGCGGGAGAGATTCGCTTGGCTTGAGGTTTGACAAAGCCAATGTTTCTTTGCGACCGGACGCCGTGTACTCCAATAAAATCAGGGCTTTGGCAAGCGTTAAATTGGTATCGATGGCCAAGTGTACTCGACTGCCACTGAGAAGTTGCAAGTCTCCCCGCACATTCGATGTCAGGGTGGAATCTTGCTTGGTGTATGCTGGGGGTGTGACAGTGGCGTGAAACGCCAACGACTTTGGCCGAGGAACTGGCGTGAGCGTGCGGAAAAGCGTTTGTCCATCACCCGCAAGCACACGATACCGAGTGATTCTATCGCTAATGGGTACGGACAGCGAGAATCGTAGTGGGTTATTGCTTTCCAACATCATTTTGAGCGTGCGATTGTTACCTGGCGATGGAGCACCGTCCTCGACCAATTCCAACGAGGCTTCGCTAGGAACTCCTCCCGTCACGTCAACAACGAACCGCAATGACTGATCCGTCGGCACGGACATCGAAGCTGGGCTTGGCTCTAGTACGTCGATTTGAATATTAGATGGCCTGACGAGCGAAACGAATGGAATCATGGCTCTGGCCAATCGTTCCGAAAATCGAAGGTTCGGAACGTAACTTGCTATTACAAGAACTGCTGCGACTGCAATTGCTGCAGCGGCACTTTGAGCGATTTTCCTCCAAGGCAGCAAACTCTCGACGTTCAACGTATCCAACTCGCGCGCAACACCTTGTTCGATCGCGGCAATAAACTCTAACGAACCGCGTCGCTGTGAGCCACCATCTCGCCTCAAGTCAATCGTTGTGAGCAGACTCTCACGGAAATTAGGGTGCGTGTTTTCGAGTGACCAAGCGATATTCTCTTGCGACGGTTGATACCAAAGTCCCTTAAGACCAAATGTCCATCCTACGAACAGGGCCAAGACGTAGGAAACACAGATCAATCCCCAACGCCATCCATCGACCAACCAGTGCGTCGCATCAAGCATTGCGATAGCGATCGAACAAAGAAACAAGCAGACGAAGGCGTTGAAAAACCCACGAATGATCTGCAAACGCATTTGTCGATCTGCGAATTGTTGCAAGAACGAACCGACAGTCTCGCGAGACGAACGCAACGTTTCGGGTAAAGTTCCACTCATATCAGACCAGCTCGTTTTCTAAGGTACCATTCCAATGCCAACAGCGACATTATTGTTGCAAACCATGGGTAGCTTTGCCACAACATGGTCTGAGAGTCGATCGTTTTTCCAGTTCGGTATTGTTTTAGACGTTCGGTGATCGATTCGGCGTCTTCGAGCATCGCAAAGACTCCACCGGTTGATTCCGCCGTCTGCGTGAGGACTCCCACGTTGCAGGCTAGGGCCTGCGTCTCCACTTCTACAGGAGGCTGCACGATAAATTCAGTCTGGACCACCAAGGCTTCTTTTGGAACACCCACGGCTTCCAATTGCACTCGATATTGGCCTTTTGTAAGTGGACCAATCGTGGCACTATAGAATCCACGCGCGTCTCGATCTTGAACAAGAGGTATGGCTGCAAATCGTTCACCGTTACGGCTCAGGATTGCTTGCACCACCGCGTCCTCGAGCGGCAGCGAATCGTCTTGCTTGAGTTTCGCTCTAACAGTGACTTGCTCGTCTGTGGATATCATCCTCAAACCTGAATCGAGCGATGCAAAGGTATCGTTTGTCGCAAAGGGAGCTCGCATCGTCCAACTCGCGAGCTGATTCCAGAATCGCTGGTGAACCAAATCTGCTACGTTGTAACGCCATCGCCAGGTCTCATCGAATCCGAGGTAAACGACTCGTCCCTGGCCAAAGAGTTTCGTTGCTATCAGTGGGTATGCTTTGCTGTCGTCATTTTGGTCTACGCCCTCCAGTAGAACTTCCGCTCCCGGCTCTAGCTCGAATTGTCGAATCGATTTAGGAGTCGGAAGCTCCTGCCAAGACTTCTGATTTGACTCCGTGGTTGTCTCGAGTTGTAACGCAGGTTGCTCCATCGCTGATTGTGCTAGTCGAAGCGACTTTAATTGTACGCCTTCTTGAACACTGAGCGGCTTCACGGGCATCCATGCAGGCAACGTCTCGTCCATAGCAGTGGATTGATCCGTTCGCTTGCTATCGATAATGATCAGACCGCCGCCACTGACGCTTACAAAATCGCTAAGCCAGATCTTTTGTTCAGCGCTGAGCTGCGGCAAGCTGCTAAGCGACAATAAAACCAGATCGTAGTCAAAGAGTTTTGCACGAGTGTTCGGGAAGTAGTCTCGCTCGAAGGCCGCTCGCCCCAGAGAAATGCTCGTATCCCAAGCAGCATCGCGACTCAGCGCATTCTTGATATATCGCGTTTCCCAACCACCTCGTCGATCCAGAAGCAAGACGCGATTCCGTCGTTCGACTCCCCATAACGATGTGCCGAACGAATTGTTCGCCTGCGAAACTTCGATCGCTTTGGATTTGAGAAAAAATGTCAGATCGATCGGCACAGTGGAGTTGTCCATGCCCGATGGCAATCGTTGCTTGGCTGCATCCAACAGCGCTTCGGCGGGTATCTCAAATTCGATTCGTCGGAGTTCTTGATTCAGAGATTCCAGCTCTTTCGTCCAAATCGTTGTTCCAAACTGCTCGATCTCGATGCGGTAGGGTGTGCCAGTCGGAGTTCGTTCCTTCATCGTGATCGTGCCTCGGATTAAATCGGTCCGAAACACACGTTTGGAATGGTCCACTTTGAGGATACCAAAGTCATCCGGTTCTGATCGAGTTCCGATTCCGATGGTGAAAACAGGAATTCGTTTGTCCAAAGCATTTGCAGCCGCAGACGACAGGCTTTGTCCAGAATTACTCTGTCCATCGGTTACAAAAACGACCGCTGCCGGCGAATTTGCAATCGACTCAACCAACGCTTCACCTAGAGCCGAAGCCTGTCCGTCGGCACGGATGGAATCTCGATCTGGCATTGCAGCATTCGACTGCGAGTCCCAAATCAATGAAAGTGACTTTGGATCCATAGAGCCACTTCGCGCTCCAAGCCACTCGATGCGATGGTTGTCTCGTTGCCTCGCTAACCATCCCTCGGATTGATTGGATTTGCTTGAACCGCCAAGCAGCCAGCGAAGCACTCGATCGATGCGGCGATCCGGTTCATCCTCGATGGATGCAAGGGATGGTTCCGGGGCGTTCGCCACAGAAATCAATGAGTCTCTCGTAGCCATGCTATCCGATAAGTCAAGAACCACGCGTAGTCGACTCAACTCTCCTTCGACCCTTCGGTGGTAAAGCGTCGGACCGGCAAGCATGAGTATCAGCAAGAAAAAGGCTGATGAACGCAGGACCGGTAGCAACCAGCGAAACGGCCTTCGAATATGTTGGGACTCACGCCAATACCACCGCCCAATCCACATCGAACCAACGATAGCAGCGAGCAATACTAGCCACCATGGCCAAAGCCCGGAGAAACGAAGTGTCGTCATGAAACCCCTTGTCCCCTCGACTGTCGCGTCGCATGCGAACGAGGGGACAATCTCTGTTCCAAAGCAATCTCAGCTAAGAAACAAATCACGAGAGCGGTCCAAAGCCAAGTCCAAATTTCTCGACCATGCCAAACGGATCGCGTCGAGTCGAGTAACTCGACAGAGCTGTTTGAAAACCTTGCGTTCCAGGTCTTCGCTAGGTCAGCCATTTCCTTGGATGACAGGGGCTGCCATTGCGACTCCGCGGAGGATTTCATGACATCTGATTTTACGCAAACTAGGGTTCGATTCAATGCGAAAATAGCCGAGCTCATCTCCTCCATGGGATCGGTCGGCGCGAGACCACTAGTCGTTGAATCGGACTCAGTTAATCCCGTGGCGATATACGGTCCTAACAGGCGTGTATCGTTGAAGTGGAATTGGTGCCCCTCCTCCATTTGAACAATGTCTGATTTTTTGTCTGGTCGCACTACTTGAATCGTTCCGGGTGACGACTTGGAGCTATCGATGGTTTTTGGCGAGATTGAGGCGGACCACTCGGAACCCGAGGTGAGCTGACGATCAGGAGGTTCTACCTGAGCTGCATAGGCCGCCAACTTTTGAATCAATGGTAAGAAGGCGGTACGGGAAGGCAAATTGGAGTCATCATCGTCACAGGAAGTGCTAACCCACAAGCATCGCCCATTTCCCAAGTTGGTTTGTAGCAACCACGGTTGGTTGTCTTCGAAACGCACCGCTACGGAGGCACTGAAGGGAGCAAGCATAGCGGCTGGATCGAGCGAGAAAAGAACTCTACTCTCAAAGCGGGCTTTGGCTAAGGATGCCAAACTGAGTGGCGACATGTCGCGGATGGGAACGAACTCGATTTGTTGCGTGTTGAGGCGAGTCTCCGGTCCGTTGTCGGTGGACTTGAGGGAATTTCTGCCGGCAAGGTTGGCAATTCGAAGCCCTCCATTTGCGACCGAAGGCCAAGACTGGTACTGATCGATGCGAACGCGATCGCCTAGAAAGACAATGAGGCCATTACCTTCGTTGACAAAGTCCCGCAACCAACGCTGCTGTGGTTCGGGTACTTCTGCGACGTTACATAAACAAACAACTCGGGCTGCCTTTAGGAGCAGTTCACTGAGCTCCTGTGGCTGAACGGATTTGGTGATGACCATGTCTCCCTTTTCTCCATGCAGGATCGAGAATGGCGAGAGCGCCAGCCGTAAGAAATCGGTTTCGCTCTGCATCGGCTCTTTCTTGCGATCACCGTCCACTAGCAAGATCTGCATGGGCTCTTTTACGACCAAGACACTGGATGATGTGTTATCCGCAGCGAGCCAGTCGTCTCGAAGGATTTGCGAGCGAAGCAGTTGATCACCCAAGTGCTTCGGGGCCCAGCGAGACCGAACGAGTGCAGTTGTGTTTGCTGGCAACGAGATGTGCTGCCGATCGATTTCTATATCGTTGGCATAGACTGCAATAGGCACGTTGCTGTAGTCTTGGTCTCCATGATTGCCGATGGTCGTGTTTACAATACACTCTTGCCCAGATGCGACGGTGCTGGGCGATGAAAGGATCGAATCGATAGATAAATTTGACTGTTTCTCGTCTCTTGTCGGAGCAATGTTCACCATGGCAAACTCGGGTACCACGTCTTGCTTTTTTATGAGTTCAACGAGCTCAAAAGTACTTTCCTTCGAAAGCTTGCTCCAATCGTTGGTTTGATAGTCAGAAACCACGACCATTTGACGTCTCGGATGCTGACTTTTGGCGAGCCAGTCCAAGGCCAACCGAAGCGAATTCTCAAGATCAAGTTCACCCGCCGGAACCGTTCGATTGATGAGTTGTTCCAATTGAATAGCCAGCTCATCCGGAACTTGACCGTCTATCGTCTCCGGTTTTGTACCGGACAACAAAACCGCCGCATTGCTACCGGCTGGCAGACCTCCGAGAATTTCGATCGCAGCACTGCATGCTTTGGCGAACCGGGTCGTCCGCCCTGCCAAGAGGTTCGTTTCATCTAAGTCTTTGTTTACTTGACCTGTGTTATCCCTTGCAAACATGGACATCGAGTCGTCGATTAGGATTGCGATCGATATGGGAGCTGGCCCGGTTGTTGCCAGCCATGACTGAAAGAGTGGACGAGACATTGCCAAGGCGAGTAATATCGGCAGCAAGCATCTGAGGAACAACAACAAGAGCTGTTGCCATTGAACCCGTTTCGCATTGACATTGCGAGAGAATTGCAGCAAATGCATAGCCCCCCAATCGACAGTCACAACTCGATTGCGGTGGAGCAAATGAATGAGCAACGGGATCGTGAATGCGGCGGCTCCGAATGCGAGGAGTCCGTTGAGAAACGTCATTTGCCACTCCTTCGCTTTGCAAGGTAATTCGATAATACCGTGCTATGCGATTCGGAAGTGCGAACAGGAATCAGATCGATTCGACTCTGCGCACAGCCTCGTTCTAGCTCGCCTTGATACCGCTGCATGTTTTCAACATAAACTTTACGAAGCTGAATCGGGTCGACGAGAATTTGATTGGATGCCAATTCCAGTGAACGGAACATGGTTCTGGATTGAAATGGAAAGTCAACTTCATCATCGTCTAAAATCTGAAAGACGATGACCTCCTGATAATTATTGCGCAAAAGTGTTAGCGACTTTGCAATGGCCTCGGCATCGCCAAAGCAATCGGAGATTAGAATCACCAGCCCTCGGCGTTTGCAGTACTGAAGCAAACCGCGCAGGACGATACTAAGATCAGTCTCGCTGCTTGGAACCGAATCGGTCATGGCTTGAAAAAGTGCCTGCAGATGATTCGGGCGACTGCGGGGTGGTATATAGTTTCGAATCGTGGAATCGAAGGTTGCAAGGCCAACCGCATCTTGTTGGTTGATCAACAAATACGCGAGCGAGGCGGCCAATCGAACTCCAAACCCATGTTTGGTGAGCCCTTGCGAGCGCGAACCTGAATACCGCATTGAGCCACTCTGATCAAGCACCAGCGTGCATCTCAAATTCGTTTCGTCCTCATATTGGCGAATGTAGAGTCGGTCCGTCTTGCCGTAGAGCTTCCAATCGATGTTTCGTGTTTCATCGCCTGGGACGTAGGGCCGGTGCTCTTTGAATTGAACGCTCGCCCCGATGTGATGCGAACGATGCATGCCTCCGCTGAGCCCTTCCACAACACCTTTGGCGTACAACTGCAAGCCAGTTACGCGCGACAGATCTTGAGGCGACAACCAACGCAAGAAAGGTAGTTTCACTGTTGCTCCGCGAACTAATAGGCGACGGCTTTCGCGGAACTTGAATTGGCTTTCCGGCGAGGCAACTCCTTGAGCAACCTTACAATGATCGCATCTGTATCGAGACCCTCGGCTTGCGCACTAAAGGTCGGAACAATGCGATGGCGCAACACGGGTGCGGCTAGGGCCTCGACGTCTTCGGTCGACACATGCAAACGACCATGCAGCAATGCTCTAGCTTTGCTGGCCATGACAATTTGCTGACAAGCTCGCGGGCCTGGCCCCCATTGAACCCATTGCTGAACCCATTTCAGCGCATCCGTTTCCTTAGGCCTAAGTGCACGGACGACATCGAGTACGAATTGCTTGACATGATCGGGAAGAGGAACCATACGAACAATGCGTTGAAACGCGAGTATCTCAGGCCCAGAGACTACCGGCGTGATTTGGCCCGAACTGGAACCAGTTGTTCGCTCGATAATCTCCCCTTCTTGATCGCGTGTTGGATAGTCAACGATCGTTTGAAAAAGAAATCGATCCCGTTGTGCTTCTGGAAGCGGATAGGTCCCCTCTTGTTCAATGGGATTCTGAGTGGCGAGAACAAAAAAAGGTTCCGAAAGCTGGTATGTCTTGCCCCCAACCGTGACGCAGTGCTCTTGCATCGCTTCGAGCAACGCGGCTTGAGTTTTGGGTGGTGTTCGATTGATTTCATCTGCCAACAGGATTTGAGTAAAGACAGGGCCTTTGGCGAAGACCAACTGACGACTCCCAGAATCCGATTGCTGAATAATGTCGGTACCTGTGATATCCGCTGGCATTAGATCGGGGGTGAATTGGATACGGTGGAATTGCAGATCCATAGCTTGGGCGAGCGATCGGACCATGAGAGTCTTGGCAAGCCCCGGGACTCCTTCAAGCAAACAATGGCCTCCCGCAAGAATCGCGATCAGAAGCTGTTCGACGGTTTTGTCTTGGCCGACAATAACTTGGCCAATCTGAAACCTAATCTTTTCAAAGGTTTCTTGAAGTTGCTTTGCCTGTTGTAAATCATCGGCGTTTGGATGTGGGGTAGGCTGCGTCATGTAATCGGGCGTGTTGAGATTAGGGACATCCATCTAGCGGAATCCGATTTCCGTCGCCGTATTGTACTCGATTACTTCGCGATAAAGTATCACAGAATTTAATCAACCCATTCCCGAATGCACTGAATCAAGCTTCGCCTCGCCTCTCCGTAGGAGTGATCGGCGTTTGCAATCACACGGACGTTTTGACTTGATGGAGTTTCGATTGTGGTGGATATGACTTCGGACAAAACACGATGAACATTCTTAAAGTTGGAAGAACCCAGCTCAACTTCTAGTTGCCCAAACGTCCACAAGCTCGGTACATGGATCGAGTTGGCAAGAGCTATGTAATCGTACTTGTCGCCGCTGCCATACTTGTCGACGTAGGTCGATGCGCAGATCCACATCGGGAGTGGGAATCGAACCTTCATCACTCGATCCGGATTGCCAGCGGCACATAGCTCCACTGCATCTCGCAAATGCTCTTGAAAAACAGATCCTCTTTCGGGATCCGCAAGCAGCAGCTTGGTGTTTAATCGAGGTGGGGATACAGCAATCCATCGCTTGACTCGCTTTGGATTCTCGATGACCCACAGGCAACATTTTAAGGCACCGAGACTGTGCCCAAGAAGCGAAACCTGATGGATCCCTTGGGAATTCAAGAAGCTGAACCACGCGTCCAGATCCTGCTGACATGAGGAAATGGTTTCTATTTGCGAGCCGACACGCATCGGTGTTGGGCCCGAGTTAAAGCTCAAAATGTCGTGCCCTCGCGTGTTGACCAACAGAATGCCGAATCCTCTGCTGGCAAAAAAACGTGCTATTTCATCAAGCAACGTGGAACTGTAGAAATTGCTGTTCACACCGTGAACCAAGATCCAAACTTCGTCGCACGGTTCTGGCAACGACATAAAACCATGCAATTGAACCCCATCGGATGTCGTCGTGTGAACAAGTGATCCCAACACGTGGCAAGCTCGCAATCCTGAAAGAAGGCTGTCCGATGCGGCTTAACGAATCACTCGGGAATTCTCCGAGCGGCCCGCGCCCACTCGCACTCACTTTAGCGGTTTTTCGTCTGTTTCACTAGGTTTCCCTTTGCATCTGCGCTTTGAAAAGTGAATCGTTT
>JAIPFP010000310.1 GCA_021736575.1 Pirellula sp.
TACGACACCTTCGCCATCGAGCAGTTCAGCTACTTCCTCACTCGGCTCGCCGAGACCAAGGACCTCGGTGGCAAGCCGCTCCTGGGCTCCACGATGGCCCTCTTCGGCAGCGGCATGTGCTACGGCCACAGCCACGGCAATGCCAACCTCCCACTGGTGCTCGCCGGCGGCTCGGACCTCGGCCTGAAGCACGGAAGTCATCTCGACTTCAACAAGGACGCAAAAAGCTTCCAAGGCTACGCGCTCGGTGCGGACGGAGCGCTCACCAGCGCGCATTACCAGCTCTGCAGCCGCCCGATGAACACGGACGCCCACATGAGCAACCTTCTGCTCCTGATGGCCCAGCGAATGGGCGTTGAAACCGACAAGTTTGGCGACAGCAACAAGGTCATCGCACTATGAAAACGTTCTTTGTTCTTTGTTCTTCGTTCTCTGTTCCTCGTTCTTCGTTGTTGTTGCTTGCTTGCTCGTTGGTTGTCCATGCGTCATCCGCCGGCCAAGAACCAAGCACAAAGAACCAAGAACCAGGAATCGGCGCAGCCGCCCCCTTCCGCCCCGAGGCGGGGAAATTTCCGCCATTGGAAAAGGCACATTCCTACCGGGGCGAACTTGTGTTCGTGGACCATGCCAACCGCCGCGGTAGCCTCCGCGTTGAGAGGACGGGTAAATTTTACCGAAACGACCCACACCCCTTTGCCATGCTTCCCTATGGCGTCATCCGGTATCACGGCGCACCGGCGGATCTGCGCGACATTCCGCTCGGCACCGTGCTGCACGTCCGGGCTTTCCTCCCACCCGACCCGAAGATTTCCGCCGTGCCGGTGCTGCCGGTCAACAACAAGGAAGTGGACGCTGGCCATTATCGTGGCACCGGCATCGCACCTGCCGAGAATCACGTCCTTCTCCTGGAAGACGAGCCCAGCCACTGCCAGCGCGAGGGATTGGTCTGGAAGCTCAAAGAAGTGAACCTGAAGAACAACGAGGGGACGATCGTCGCCAGGCGCGAAGCGATGGCAGGCGCAGACGGCAAGTCCAGTGAGGAAAAACTGACCTTCGATGCCGCCACCCGCCTCTGGCGCGGCCGCGAGCGCATAGTCATCGCGGACCTGATCGCCGAAGGTGCGTGGCCCGCAGTCGGGAAGAAATCCCTCGAAGGGCAACCCGTCCAACTCGGAATCACCTGGAAGCCTGCGTCAGGCGATGGTTTGAATGGCGCTTTCACCCAATTCCATATCTCAGACATTTGGCTGGACGACGCCGCCATCCAACACGCCGCCCAACTTCAGACCGAGACGCATAAAGCCTTCATCCGGAGCCGCTGGATGCCGGCATGGATAGATACCGTGGAGTATGGCAAGTTCGGCCGCGCCACCGTGACTGCGACCCTGTTCGGCGGTATGGACGCCTCCCTCTACGCCGATTTCCAGAAAGGCAGCGGGGCACAAATCAATGGAGCCGAGAACACCTTGAAGCACGCGGGCGGCCACTACGGTCCCGGCCACATGGCCTCCAGTGGCACCATACTCGATGTCATCGCGGCAAATGGAGACATCCCTCTCGGCAGCAGCGGCGTCCAAATCCAATTTGAGACCGAACTCATCATCGAAGGCATCCGTTCCGGGCGAGTCGTCCGCGTTCGGCCAGCGGGCTGGCCCCTGATGCAATTGCCTCGGGAGGAATACCTCTTTGAAACCAGCGCCGAAGACCGATTCCCGACTCCGGCCATTTTTCCGAAATACTGATTGCTTCGCGTTCTTGGTTCCTCGTTCCTGGTTCTTCGTTGCCGAGCGGGAGATTTCGATCAACGGTTTCCAAATCCGAACATCTTCCCGAAATACTGAGAACAGCATGTTCTTGGTCCCTAGTTCTGGGTTCTTCGTCGCCCAGCGAGACGCCGAGCATCCGAAACTGGGAACCAAGAACTAAGAACCAAAAACTAGCCTTTCATCCCGTAGGCCTTGTGCGATTGTGGGTAGACTGTGGAGAAAAATAAAACGTGGTCGCCGCGACCGTTGATCGCGATCCTAATGTTGCTTGCGGTCGGGGGCATAGGCCTGCTCTCAGCGTGCAATAGGTCAACGACTCCGGACAAAATGACCCTGACGGCCGCCCGAAACGCGTTCAAAAAAGGCGATCATGAACAAGCACTCGCGATTTGCACTGAGCTGCTCAAGAAGCAAAAAGAATCATCAACATTGCTATTGATGGCAGGCGAATCCGCTTCCAGATTAAAGCGATATGAAGTAGCGATTCAACTTTATGATCGCGTATCGGACTCATCGAAAAGCGATGCATCGACCGCGCGTTGGGCGGCCGGTGAAGTATCGCTCCAATTGGGACGAATGTCGGAGACCATCGTTCGAATGGAACAAGCTCTTGCGCTCGATGCCGGAAACGAAAGGGCACGCGAACGCTTGATCTATTTGCTCAATCTCGCGGGCCGGCGTTGGGACGCATCACCTCATTTGCTGGAGATGGTCCGTCAAGGAAAGTTTTCGGCACAACAGCTGTTGTACTTAGGAAACATCGCCAAATCGGTTGAGAATGAAAAGGAATTGAGCCATTTTCTCTCAGCAGCCCCCAATGATCGCTTACCTCTGCTAGGTCTGGCAAGAATTAGATTGAGAGAAGGGGCTCTCGACGAGTGCAAGCGATTGCTTACCGAAGTTCTGAATCAATCGCCGAACTTGGTGGAAGCCCATGTGCAACTCGGCAAGCTTTTGCTTCAATCCGATCCACAACAAATCAATTCTTGGAATCGCTCTCTTCCTATCAACGCAGAGCTGCATCCAGACATATGGTTTATTCGAGGCGAGTGGGCTCGCGATCACGGACAACTGGAAGCCGCCGCACGATGCTTTGCCGAATCGCTCCATTTGGATCCAGATCATCTCGCGGCCTTGAACGCATTGGCGCAGGTGAGTGCAAGTCTTGGGAATTTGGATCAAGCCCGAGCCACTGCAAATCGCGCTGCTCAACTGGAAAAGCTGCTTTTTGTTTTCGAAAGGATTATGGCGGACGAGTGGTCCGGACGACAAGCCCTTGCTCAGAGGAAAATGTCCGAAATGGAGTACGAACAATACTTGAGGTCGAAAGGGAGATTGGAACCTATTGTGCTGGCTGCCCAACAGACGCTTGAACTTGGACGTGCCTGGGAATCGATGGCTTGGAATCAGTACGGGCTTTCGGTTGACCCATTGAATCGAGATTTGCAAAGCTTAACCGATAAGGCGCGTCCTCTGCTCGATCGACGTTCAACACGCACACATGGGAATGTGAGTGTCGTCGATTCCCAATGGATGCAATCCCTTAAGTTACCTGTGTGGGATCTGGAGAAAAGCGCAGCGCCTCTCATCGCATCCCTACCAGAGCAGGCAAAAAGGGAAGTGAGATTCACGGAACTCGACGGCGAACTCGATTTCACTTACTACGCATCGCGCACTTCGTTTGAGGATGGTCGGCGTATGTTTGAGATTACGGGCGGAGGTGTTGGAGTTCTCGACTACGATCGAGACGGTTGGCCCGACCTGTTTTTGGCACAAGGGAGCGACTGGCCATCGGACGGAACAGATCAATCCCATTCCGATCGGTTGAAGCGCAACCGAGGATGGAAGGACGCTAATGTTCCCATCTTCGACGATGTAACCAATCGCGCAGGGATCGAAGAGAATGCATTTGGCCAGGGTGTGGCCATCGGGGATGTCGATAGCGACGGATTCGATGACATCTACGTATGCAATTTTGGTGTCAACCAACTCTGGATCAACCAGGGCGATGGCACTTTCCGCGAGGGTTCGGCGATGATCGCCGTCATGTCCGCAAGCTGGACCGTTAGCGCTGCTATCGCGGACTTAAACGGTGATGGACTAGCAGAGATTTACGACGCTAACTACGTGGAAGGGGAGGACGTGGCGACTCGCAGATGTCTCATAGAAGGAAAACCCCGCGCATGCTCGCCACTCAATTTTCGCAAGGCCAAGGGGAGATTGTTAGCCGTCGATGAGAAAGGAATCTTTCGCGACGTGAGTCCCCAAGTGCTTTCGCCTTCGATACAAGAAGGCAATGCGTTGGGTTTAGCCATCTTTCGCCTCCAGAACCACCAACTCCCATCGATCTTCGTAGCCAACGATCAAGTGGCCAACATGATGTTGACCGCAGAACCCGACGTGAGCTCGCCGTTGCATATTCGATTTGTGGACAATGCAATGCTGAACGGACTCGCCTACGATGGTGATGGAAAGGCGCAAGCCTGCATGGGGATTGCGATTGGCGACGTCAATCATGACGGAGCAATCGATCTGTTGGTAACCAACTACTATGACGAATCGAATACGCTGTATCTTCAGCAGTCCGGCGGAATTTTTCGAGATGCCACTCGCGCTTCGGGACTGGTTAAACCAAGCGTGAAGATGCTTGGCTTTGGAACGCAATTCATCGACGCCCGCTGTGACGGAATCGCCGATCTCATCGTGCTCAATGGTCATATCGATGACATGTCGCACAAAGGGACTCCGTTTCGAATGCGAGCGCAGTTTTTTGTTGGGGATGGGCAAGGGAAATTCGTTGAGGATCGGTCTCCCGCGACGGGCGCTTATTTTGCGAAAGAACGCCTTGGACGGGCCTTGGCCTTGGTCGACTTCGATCGAGATGGTAGGCAGGATTTTGTAGCAACCGATCTTGAGAGACCTGCGAGTCTCGTTCGAAATGAATCGGAATCCGGTAACTTCTTAAGCATTCGCTTCGTCGGAACACAGTCCCATCGCGACGCGGTCGGAACGGAAGTTGTCGCGACAGTCTCGGGCCGGCAATCGACCCACCAATTGGTAGCGGGCTATGGTTATATGGCGTCGAACGAAAAAGTGATCCACATCGGACTAGGTGACGCGACGATGGTCGAGCGACTCGATATTCATTGGCCATCGGGCATTCAACAAACACACACCAACGTTCCGGCGAACTCGCATTACTTGGCGATCGAGAATCACGTGAAACTCGCACCAATATTACCGAGAACTTTGGACAATTTGCGATGATCGCCAGTATTTCCCCTGGCAGCGGCACAGCGAAATCGTCAAGCGACGCCCAACGATGCCCACACATCCCGTTGTCGGGAAGATGAGCCAAAAATTATTGTGTGTCAGCATTGCTTTCTAAGCGGCTGAATAGATCGGCGATGTCGACTTTCCAGCCCGGTAGGACATTGCCGCCATCTAAATTATGTCCCTCGGTAACCACGGTGGCGTCTAGGGGCGTTCTAAATACGGTGACGGTTCGCGATCGATGATCGACCATCCATAACAGCTCGACGCCAGCGTGAAAGTACTCGCGTCGCTTGCGAGACATCTCGCCATAGGTATTGCCTGCAGACAAGACTTCGATCACAAAATTAGGGACAAGATCAGGCACAGGTTCCTTCGGAATCCGGCCTCCAGGCATCCTTTCCCAAGCAACGAATGCCAAATCGGGAGCACGCACCGTATCCCCAAAGAGCCGCGTCATCCCATCTGGACCAGTTGCGACGCCAATGCGATGCTGGTCGAGGAAATTGTTCAGCCACTGCAGAAGAATTCCCGCTAAAAAAGACTCTTGCCAACCCATTGCCTTCTCCACCAATGTGCCGTCAACCAATTCATAGAGTCGGCGTTCCGAGTTACGCAGTCTCACGACATCTTCGACGGTTGCAGCGCCGGGTGCAGGTTCGCTTCTAACCCTAGCTGTCGGAACGTTGCCGAGGTCTGTTAATCGATCTTCCCAAGTTGTTGCTAACGCAATGCTCATGACATCATCTCAATAGTGGGATCCTAACCAATCATCATTGTATTCGATGAGGCTGGACAATGCCATTTCGGGATGCTTGGTCGCATCCGAACCCGCGCAAGAGCAGGAATAGTTGAGAGCAGGAATAGTTGAGAGCAGCGGATGGACGCAGAGCGCAAAAAAAAACCCGACTTAGTTTGCACTAAGCCGGGCTTCTCTATTTTGAAATCTGGTGTATTTCACTGACACTGTTTGACACAGTACCAGATAGATGAGTTTTACTCTTCGAACAATTGTGGTCACTTAATTGTGCCTACGTCTGGCAGAGCCATCGTAGACTGTAATTATCCTTAGAAAGGAGGTGATCCAGCCGCAGGTTCCCCTACGGCTACCTTGTTACGACTTAGTCCCAATCATCAAGCTGACCTTCGGCGCCTGCGTCCTTGCGGTTCGCTCAGCGACTTCGGGCCCTCCCAATTCTCGTGGCTTGACGGGCGGTGTGTACAAGGCTCAGGAACACATTCACCGCGGTATGCTGACCCGCGATTACTAGCGATTCCAGCTTCATGCAGGCGAGTTGCAGCCTGCAATCCGAACTGAGCAACACTTTTTGAGATTTCCTTGATCTCGCGATTTTGGTTCCCTTTGTATGTTGCATTGTAGGACGTGTGCAGCCCTAATCATAAAGGCCATGAGGACTTGACGTCATCCCCACCTTCCTCCGGTTTAACACCGGCAGTCTCTCTAGAGTCCCCGGCATGACCCGCTGGCAACTAGAGATAAGGGTTTCGCTCGTTAAGGGACTTAACCCGACATCTCACGACACGAGCTGACGACAGCCATGCAGCACCTGTGCAAAAGCTCCCTTGCGGGCACCCCAACCTTTCAGTCAGGTTCTTAAGCATGTCAAGACTAGGATAAGGTTCTTCGCGTAGCCTCGAATTAAGCCACATCCTCCACCGCTTGTGTGAGCCCCCGTCAATTCCTTTGAGTTTCAGCCTTGCGACCATACTCCCCAGGCGGAGCACTTAACACTTTCGC
>JAIPFP010000040.1 GCA_021736575.1 Pirellula sp.
CATTTCCAAAGCGGAAGCAGGGAAAACGCTCAAGAAATTCAAGGGAACCGCTTGGGATCAAAGTCCATTATTCAAGAAAATTTATGAAGAAGAGTATGGTCAATTCGGTGGCGAACCCTACGGTTGCTTGGTTGCGGATTATCACTTTGACCACAGCCCGCCAGATGTGGCATTGCTCACAGAGATGATGCAGATTTGCTCTGCGTCTCACACACCCTTGATCACGGGTGCGTCCCCTACTCTGTTCCAATTGGAGAAATGGCAAGAGCTCAACGATAGACGCGACTTGACCAAGATATTCGCAACGCCCGAATATGCGGCGTGGCGATCCTTGCGGGAGGCCGACGATTCGCGGTACTTGGGATTATGCTTGCCAAGGTATCTCGCTAGGTTACCGTACGGATCCAAGACAGATCCGGTCGAAGATTTCGATTTTGAAGAAACCGTCGACGGCAGCGATCATTCCAAGTATTGTTGGGCCAATGCAGCGTACGCGATGGCGACGAATATCACCCGGTCATTCAAGCAGTACGGTTGGAGCACCTCGATTCGAGGGATCGAGTCAGGTGGGGCAGTCGAAGGTTTGCCGACACACACGTTTCCGACCGAGGATGGCGGTGTCGACATGAAATGCCCAACGGAAATCGCCATCAGCGATCGCCGGGAAGCGGAGTTGGCAAAGAACGGGATGATGCCATTAATCCATAAGAAAAACAGTGACTTCGCGGCATTCATCGGAGCGCAGTCGCTTCAAAAACCCGTCGAATACGAAGATCCGGATGCGAGCGCTAATGCTAATCTGTCTGCTCGGCTTCCCTACCTGTTTGCTACATGTAGGTTTGCGCATTATCTCAAGTGCATGGTGCGTGATAAGATCGGTAGCTATCAGGATAGAGGTTCTCTTGAAGGATGGCTCCAGAGTTGGATCACTCGCTACGTGGAACCCAATCCTGCAGCTGCGACGCAGGATGACAAAGCCCGTCGTCCACTAGCAGAAGCCAAAGTGGTCGTAGAAGAGGACCCGAGCAATCCTGGTTACTACAAGTCCAAGTTTTTCCTTAAGCCGCATTATCAGCTTGAGGGTTTAACGGTTTCGCTTCGGTTGACTTCACGTTTGCCTTCGGCTTAATTTTAACAATTGTCCACATGGTTTGTTTCGCATTGGATGCAAAGAAACGCATGTGTGAGTCTGGTTGCGTTTCATTTCGCTTCCTTGTTTTGTTCGATTTGTTTTGATCGTAATAAGATAATTTGTTCTTCACTCATTTAGGAGAATTTCCAATGATTTTGGTTCGTATCGATGGCATTACGGGCGACTGCAATATTAACGGATTCTGCACCGATAAAAATAATGCGTATTTCACCGCCGATAGTTTCAGTTTTGGAGTCGAGCGAGAACTATTGGACAGTGCTAAAGGTGGAACTCAGGACATCAACATTGGCGTCGGGGAGATGCAAGAGTGTTCGATTTCCAAAAGTATGGATACCGCCTCGGCCTATCTAGCCCGCAAAGCGATCAGCGGTTCGTCATGCAAAACAGCAGACATCTGTTTCGTGGAGGCCATAACCGACGACAAAAACAAGCAATTCAACGTTGTTTATTTGCATTACAAGTTAGACAATGTTTTTATTAAAAGTTGGACGATTTCTGGGGATGCGGATGATCGGCCGACCGAAGATGTCGCACTCTGGTACAACAAAATTGCCTTTGTCTATTTTCCAACGGTGGATGGTAAAACCTTTGGCACGGGCCACACGTGCGAATGGGATCAAGTGAAGGCAAAGCAGTGGACTGATTCCAAACTTCCCAAGGCAGTGGAAATGCACCCTGCGACTTAGGGTTGATGACTCGCAGATCGGGTGAAGGGATCGCATTGGATTGACCATGAACGACAATGCATGCGGTGGATTAGCCCGGTCCGCTCATGAGTGGTTTGCACGTTTGTATTAATCGTCCGACGTGTATCGTCGGACGATACACTCCGGCCGTCAGGAGCATTTTCTTCGAAATCGCTATTGGAGTTGCGGCATGATTTTGGTGCACATTACGGATGTGAAAGGGGACGTCAACATTCCCGGTTACACCGATTGGTTTGTCGCCGAGAGTTTTGATTTTTCGATCGGTAAGAAAGTCGAATCGGTCGATTCGAGTAATCGTGATATTGAGGTTGTGAAGGACAACGATCAGGAGCTGTCAATATCAAAGTCGGTCGATTGTGCAACCGTTTACTTGATGTACAGCGTGATGAAAGGTCGAAAGGATTCGGGGACCAAGAGCACTTGCAGTGTCGATATCCATCTCGTCCAAACTACGGAAGAAGGAGGTGGAGTAAAGGCATTCTTGCTAATTAGAATCGAAAACGCCATCATCAAGGACTGGGGCATTGATGGGAGCGGCGACGATCGTCCAACTGAGAATTTGAAAATTTGGTTTAACAAGGCAGCGATGAAGTACCGTGCCACAACGGATGGGAAAATATACGTCACGCATGGCCCGAAAGGGTGGGACGAGCAAGAGAACAAGGATTTCAAGCCGGCCGCGTTGACCAATTAATTATTGATTGGATGCCTTTCACGGATAGTGGGTTCTATGTCTTCCTCTTCGATTCAGTGGCTTCGAAATGCCGATCTTCAGTCCTCCCTCAAAAGTTTGCAAGCTGAGGTTCGAGATAATCCCTCGGACCCAAAACATCGGATTTTTCTGTTTCAATTGCTCTCGATCATGGGGCAATGGGACAGGGCCCTCAATCAACTGAATGTGTTACGGGAATTGAGCGCCGAGTCCCTCTCGCTTGCGCAAACCTATCAAGAGACATTGAATTGCGAAGCCTTACGACGCGACGTCTTTGCGGGTAATCGCTCGCCGCTTCTTTTTGGCGAGCCAGAGAGTTGGATGGCATTGGTTTTTGAGTCGCTCAAAATTTCTTGCCAAGAAGGGAAAGAGGCCGAAGCAAGCACCCTTCGTTCGAACGCGTTTGAGGATGCACCAACCACGTCGGGAACGATCACGCTGTTTCCCGTTAAATCCTCGCAGGATGACAAGAGTCCCCCCGAGGTTGCTACGTTTGAATGGATTGCCGATGCGGATTCAAGGATAGGCCCATTTCTTGAGGCCATCATCAATGGAAAGTATTTTTGGATACCTTTTCAGCGAATTCGGACTATTTACCTGGAAAAAGTCGCCGATTTGCGAGACTTGGTTTGGCTACCGGCGAGATTTGAGTGGTCCAATGGAGGCGAGACCGTGGGATTCGTACCGACTCGCTATCCAGGGAGTGAGACGCAATCCGACGATCAAGTACGGATGGGTTGGAAAACCATTTGGAATCCGGCTGGTCAAGATACTTTTGTCGGTCTGGGACAGCGAATACTAGCTACCGATGTTGATGAATACCCGTTGACCAAAATCGCGAAAATAGAATTGAGTCACGAGTAACCTGAATGGCTGAACTAACGCAACGTGAACGCCTTCAGCCTTCTTTGTTGGATCGCTTGACAGACGACGCACCCAAGGATCTCAATGAATCACGCGAATCGAGAGTGCTCACTTTGCAAAGGTTGCGAGAGTGTGTTTTACGGGATATTTCGTGGTTGTTAAATACCGAGAATGCGGAGCCCGTGTTGGATCTGGATGTTTACCCTGCAGTCCTAACGTCGGTGATTAATTATGGGATTCCAACGGTGGCGGGATTGACCGCGTCGGGGCTCGATCTGAAAAAGCTAGAAGTACAAGTTCGTGACTCGATTATCGCGTATGAACCGCGAATTCTTAAGAAGGGTTTGCAAGTGACAGTCTATTATTCAGATGAGCTCATGAGCCGTAAGACGTTAATGTTCGAGATCGATGGCGAGTTATGGGCGCAGCCCGTCCCGATGCGTATGTACTTGCGGACAGAGTTGGACTTGGAAACTGGGAAAGTCACGATCAAGGAGACTCGGTGATCGATGGATCCACGACTTCTCGAGTTTTATAACAAGGAACTAATGTACATCCGTGAAATGGGGGGCGAGTTTGCCCGTGAGTTTCCGAAAATAGCAGGTCGATTGGGCTTGGACGGATTCGAGTGCGCGGATCCCTATGTTGAGCGGCTGCTCGAGGGGTTTGCCTTTTTGGCTGCCCGAGTCCATCTGAAGCTGGACGACGAGTTTCCCAAGTTCACCGACCACTTGCTGGAGATGGTGTACCCTCAGTATCTTTGTCCAAAACCCTCGATGGCAGTTGTGCAGTTCGAACCTGACGTAGACGAGGGAAATTTAGTCGATGGATTCACGCTCGAACGCGACACGTCGCTCAAGAGCTTGTTAGGACCTGGCGATCAGACGGCCTGCGAGTATCGCACATCCCAACCAGTCACGTTATGGCCGATCAGGATCGAGAGTGCTTCGTACATGAGCCGAGATGTCGTGGCTGCACGACTTCCCGGGCGGCTTCATGATGCGAAGGCGGTACTCCGAATCAAACTGAAATCGCTGAGCGGAAATTTGTTTCGAGATCTTGCAATAGATCGGTTACCCATTTATCTACGTGGTCGCGATACGCGAACCATGTTGCTGTACGAACAGATATTTGCCAATGCAAAGGGGATTGTGGTTTCGTGGGAACATCGCGGCAACGTTGAGATGGTTGAGCTCGATTCCAAGATTTTGCCAATGGGTTTCGACGATGCGCAAGCTCTGCTGCCTGCGAGCTTTCAGTCGTTTCAGGGTTACAGATTGGTCAATGAGTACTTTGCGTTTCAGGAACGTTTTCTTTTTTTTGAATTGACGGGATTGCAGAAGAGCCTTTCGCGTTGCACGACCGACGAATTGGAAATTACGATCCCAATGAATAGGCTGCAATCCCGTTTGGAAAACCTGGTGGATGCAGATAACTTTGGACTTTTTTGCTCTCCCGTAATCAACCTTTTCCCTCATCGCGGGGATAGGATTCACGTTAACGATTCTGAAGTGGAGTACCATGTTGTACCGGATCGTACACGACCTATGGACTTCGAAGTCCATTCGGTATTGAAGGTCGTTGGTCTTGATTCGGATTCCAACGCGGCCAAAGTTTTTCGGCCTTTTTACGACATCAGTGACGCAGATCTTGACGAGGAGCATGTTCAGACTGCTTATTATTCGCTCAGTAGAACACAACGACAATTATCTACCAAGCAACGTCGAAAAGGTCCTCGGACCAGCTACGTGGGTAGCGAGGTCTATCTGTCGATTGTCGATTCCGCTAACGCGCCTTATGCTTCGAATCTCAACCAATTGGACTTGCGATTGCTTTGTACGAATCGCGACTTGCCAATCACGATTCCGATTGGCAAGTCCAACACAGACTTCACGCTTGAATCCGGCGCTCCGGTTCGCTCGATTCGTTGTATGGCTGGTCCAACAGAACCAAAGCCATCCTTTGCAGCCATGGCGGGGGAGCGAAGCTGGCGATTGATCAGCCACCTTTCTCTCAATTACTTGTCGCTTGTCGAAGGAAAAGGAAAGGGAGCGACTGCGTTGCGGGAAATGCTTTCGCTGTATCAAGAAGCGTATGAGCAGGGCAATGTTCATCAGACCGATGGAATTGTTTCGGTAAATGCAAAGCCAATTGTTCGTCGTCTTTCGCAACGAGGCCCTCTGACGTTTGGCAGAGGGCTTGAAGTGACGCTCAATTTCGATGAGTCGCGGTTTGAGGGATCGGGTGTGTTTCTGCTGGGTGCTGTGCTTTCCGATTTCTTTAGCAAGTATGTTTCGCTGAACTCCTTTACGCAGACCGTGCTTCGCACAGTGGAACGTGGAGAGGTAATGAGATGGCCAATCAACATCGGTCGTCGTCAAATAGTCTAAAGCGACTATCGACGCTTCAACGCGAACCCGAAAAGTTCAATTTTCTATCGGCCATTCGAATATTGGATGGCATTTTCCTAGACCAACCTCCGACCGGAACATCGAATCGTCCATCGAGTGAGTCGGTCCGAATTGGCCAAGAAGCGACATTGAATTTCTCGCCAAGATCGATAGCCAGCTTCAAGACTCGGACGGTAGACGGTCGCTATCGATTGCTTACTTTCTTCTTGGGAATATTTGGTCCCAACGGTCCGATGCCCGTTCACTTGACGGATTTCGCCCAGCAGCGAATTCGGCATCATCAAGACGAAGCACTGTCAAATTTCGTAGATATTTTTCATCATCGCATGGCCTGTTTCTTCTATCGTGCGTGGGCAGCAAGCCAGCCCACCGTGCATATGGATCGACCTGAGACAGACAGGTTCACCATGTACTTAGCATCTCTATGTGGACTGGGACAATCCTCGCTTAGGCAACGCGATGCAATGCCTGACAATGCCAAACTTTACTTTGCGGCCCATCTTGCGGCCTCGCCCAAACACAGTTCGGGATTGACATCCATTCTGCGTTCGTTTTTCAAGGCCAACGTGGAAGTGATTCCGTTTGTTGGTCACTGGATCAAACTGCCGGAAGACTGCTACTGCAAACTTGGCACAACACCCGATTCTGGGATGCTTGGTATCAATCTAACTTTGGGTTCAAGAGTGAGGGACTGCCAACAGCGTTTTCGAGTTGTATTGGGACCCTTGGGGTTTGAAAAATTCTGTCAGCTTTTGCCACATGGATCGAGCATGAAACGGCTCCGATCCATTATTGACCAGTATATCGGTCTGGAGCTCTCGTGGGACGTGCAGCTCGTTCTGGCGAAGGAAGAAGTTCCTCGATTCACTTTGGGTCGGCAAGGCCAACTGGGGTGGACTACTTGGCTTGCCAGTCACAGATTGCAAAAAGATGCGGATCAACTTGTAGTGGATCCCTACGATGAATCACGAAATAGACTAAGACCGTCGCGGCATGGCAACAATATTGCACCGCGCGAAACGTCAACCACGGGAGCCTAACTGTGTCCGAGATCAGTCGTTCAAAGCTATTTGGAAAACTCAATTCACTGGGTTATAAAGCGATCGAGAGCGCGACTACTTTTTGCAAACTCAGGGGAAATCCCTACGTTGAGATTGTGCACTGGTTTCATCAGATTCTCCAGCTTCAAGATTCGGACCTGCATCAGATCATCAAGAAGTTCGAGTTACAGCCGTCTCGTCTCGCCAAGGATTTCACAGATGCACTCGACCGATTACCGCGAGGTGCGACGAGCATTTCCGATCTATCGTCGCACGTGGACGAAGCGGTTGAAAGGGGATGGTTGTACGCGACCTTGATGTTTGGACAGTCCCAAGTTCGCGTTGGCCATTTGATTTTGGGTTGCCTCAAGACACCTACTCTGCGAAACACGCTTTTGGGGATTTCACGAGAATTTGAAAAGGTCAAGATCGATCAGTTGTCGGAGAACTTCGCCAATATCGTAGGCGCTTCACCGGAAGAGTCCCTTCAAAGCAAAGATGGGAGCTCTGTTGGTGGAGGAGCCTCGCCAGGTGAAGCCAGCGGAGCCATGCCAGGCGAATCCAAAGGTCAAGACGCGCTCAATAAATACACGGTTGATTTGACCGAACTGGCTCGTGCGGGCAAGATCGATCCAATCGTAGGGCGGGACGAAGAGATTCGTCAAGTCGTCGATATCTTGATGCGACGTCGACAAAACAACCCGATTTTGACGGGCGAAGCAGGGGTCGGAAAAACGGCGGTTGTCGAAGGATTTGCACTCCGAATCGTGGCTGGGGATGTTCCACCTGCGCTCAAGGATGTTTCTCTGCGCGCGCTCGATGTCGGTTTGTTGCAAGCTGGCGCGAGCATGAAAGGGGAATTTGAGGAACGACTCAAGCAGGTCATCGAGGCCGTGCAAGCATCTCAGAAACCGATCATCCTTTTCATCGATGAAGCGCACACACTGGTGGGGGCAGGTGGTGCCGCAGGTACAGGCGATGCTGCTAATTTGCTTAAACCAGCTCTTGCACGAGGAACGCTGCGAACCGTCGCCGCTACGACTTGGGCAGAATACAAAAAGCACATCGAAAAAGACCCCGCACTGACCCGACGTTTCCAAGTGGTTCAAGTCGATGAACCTTCGGAGGAGAAAGCAATTCTCATGATGCGTGGGCTTGCTTCAACACTGGAGAAACACCATCGCGTGCAAATCTTGGACGAAGCCATCGAAGCGGCTGTAAAGCTCTCGCATCGGTACATTCCCGCTCGGCAATTGCCAGACAAATCGGTCAGTTTGCTGGATACCTCGTCCGCTAGAGTTGCCATCAGTCAGCACGCAATTCCAGCCGCAGTGGATGACTCTCGCCGCCGGATCGAGGCATTAAAGACGGAGTTGGAGATCATCGACCGAGAGAAGATAGTGGGAGTGGCGACCGAGGATCGCGAGCATGCCGTTCGGGAGAAGATGCTGGAAGAGCACGTTCGTCTCGCTGGTCTGGAAGAACGTTGGAAAACGGAAAAGAAACTGGTAGAAGACATTCTACAGATTCGCGCCAAACTGCGTGAACGAAGCGGCAAAGTCGAAGGGACGCATAGCAAACTAGAAGCTCAAGCCGATACGGTAGCTGCAGCCGTTGCCCCAGCCGAAGCAGCCAGTAGCTTGACTGAGGAGCAACGTGCCAAATTGCTGTCGATGCTCAAAGACAATCAAGACAAACTAGCGGAACTGCAAGGAGATAACCCGTTGATTTTGCCGACGGTGGACGAACAGGCGGTTGCTTCGGTCGTCGCGGATTGGACTGGGATCCCAGTTGGACGCATGGTAAAGAACGAAATTGAAGCAATCCTTTCACTGGGAGAAACGCTAAACAAACGCGTTATCGGCCAACGTCATGCGCTCGATATGATCGCCAAGAGAATTGAGACGTCGCGAGCCCGATTAGACAACCCAAACAAGCCTATCGGTGTCTTCATGCTGGCTGGCCCGTCCGGGGTCGGTAAGACAGAAACAGCCATGGCTTTGGCTGAGTCTCTTTATGGTGGCGAGCAAAATATGGTTACCATTAACATGAGCGAGTTTCAAGAAGCTCATACTGTGTCCACCCTCAAAGGGGCTCCTCCGGGTTACGTAGGCTATGGTGAAGGTGGTATTCTGACTGAAGCGGTTCGACGCAAGCCCTATAGCGTTGTGTTGCTCGATGAAGTGGAAAAGGCTCACAGCGATGTGCACGAGATCTTCTTTCAGGTCTTCGACAAGGGGATCATGGAGGATGGCGAGGGACGCATGATCGACTTCAAGAACACTCTCATTCTCCTAACCACGAATGTCGGCAGCGATTTGATTATGAACATGTGCAAAGATCCGGAACTCATGCCGAGTCCCGAAGGAATCGCCAAAGCCTTGCGAGAGCCGCTTCTCAAGGTGTTTCCCGCCGCGTTGCTCGGAAGAATTGTGACCATCCCCTATTATCCGCTCAGCGATGAGATGGTTGCCAACATTTGTCGTCTCCAGTTGGGACGAATCGAAAAGCGAATCGCCTCGAATCATAAACTGCCGTTCGTTTACGATGACGATGTTGTTCAATTGATCGTAAACCGATGCACCGAGTTGGAAAGCGGTGGTCGAATGATCGATGCGATCCTAACCAATACTTTATTGCCATCGATTAGCCGCGAAATGCTAAATCGGCTGATGGCGGGCAGCAAGATCTCGCAAGTCCGCGTCGCGGTTGACAATGGTGAATTCACTTATCTGTTCGATTGAACGAACCCCTTCCTGCGGAGAGCAATTCATGGCGAAAAAAAACTTGATCGCTATCGAGGAACAATGGCTGGATGACCTATCCAAACTCGCGTTACCTAGCGGCGTAAGCGTGGCGAACGTTGAGGCGATGCTTGCGATCAAGCCAATTAAAGTAAGCATCGAAATTGTTTTGCCAAAAGAAGCTGCGAGTGTTGATTTCGATCAAAAGAAAAACGGTGATGTCAAAAAATTCCGAAGCGCCTTCGACAAGAAAGTTTCGGAATTCTTTGGGGAGATTGTGCTTGAAGACGAGCCCAAAGACGCAAAGGAGATCCTAGAAAAGCTGAACTCTTATATTGAAAAAGCTGTCAAAGCGTATCGAGTAACTCTGCGGACTGCCATTGCCAAAGAGATCGGTGCGAAGGCCGACGACCTCATGTCGGTTGGTTCGATAAGCTTCAAGGAGATTGAATTCCACTTCGGGGTTGTCGAGGATTCCAAAGAAAGCGAACTTCTCGATTTGACAAAGGCCTTTAAGCGGACAAAGAAAGTTCAGCACTTTGGGATCGCTTGGAAAGGTACGCAGTGTGTGGTTGGAGTCAAGCTTAGGAAAGAGTTTAAGCCGGCGGAGTTAAAGTCGCTTGCGAACGAGTTGGCACAAGGCGCTAAAAAAGTGGCTGGCGAGTTCGTGGCTTTCTCGAAGACAAACGTAGACATTTCCTTCTCGGAAAAGGACACTCGCCCGGCCGATTGGCTTGTTCGAGAAGCATTCAAGATCCAAACCGGACGTCAAGTTCACGTTGGCTTTGGAATCCTTCAGCCGCCTGACGACAGTGCCGGAGGGAATGCTACGGAAGTATTAAGGACAGTCAAAGCTACTGCCAAAAGTGCGGGCAGAACGATTTCTGAAATACAAAAATCGGAAGACAGCGATGACAATCTGCGCAAGCTCGTTGGAGACATAGCCAAGTCACTTGACTCGCTGAAAAAGGCTTTCACAGCCCCTGACACATTCGTCAACGTCAAACAATCCGAAGTCGACAAACTCATCAGATTCTTTCAAAGCGTAAAGCCTGAAAATTTGAGTTTAAAAAACGACCGCGATATTTTAAAGAGTTGCGAACAATTCGTTGCGATTGCAAACAAGATCGAAATGCCGGAATAATTGTGCGTCAACGTATCAGAACCCAAAGCGTGAGCGAGAGATTCTAATGCGGTACCCTCAATAGACATTGAATGGCGACCTGCTAGCCACTAAAAGGCACAAAGTCCACAAAAAGTTTGAAAGTTCGATTCAACAGATCATCCGGTTTGTGGCTTTTGTGATTTTTGTGGCTAGTAAATGGCAAGGTGCGTGAGGATACTCATAGTTGCTTAGATTGCCCGCCGGTTCATCACGACTCGGTCGAAGAATCGATCTTGGTGACGCGTTCCTTTAGCCAATGATGACCTTGCGATGGTAGATCGACGTCTTCGTTTCGCATGGTGTTCCATAGGGACTGAGCATGTCCCAAATCCAAGGAGAAAGTCATAGACATAGGCGCTAAAAGTAACCGAACTAACTCAAAACCTTTGTTCCGAGACTCTTCTGACTCCTCGCAATTCTTCACCAAGTTGCATATGAGAGTCGCTATTGCTCGCAGGAGTGTCTCCGATCGAACCGTCGATGGCTCGGTGCTATCCTCGGACATGAAACAGAATCTCTTGATCGCCGACTCCAGACTGCCCCTCATACGAAAATTGCTTGTGATATATTGCGACAGCTCGGCACTGTTCATTTTCCATGTCAAGGCGGGTAGGGCAAACAAAACCTTGTGACCTTCGATCCCAGGGTCGCCGGTGTGGGTTCTGTGGATCGTCGTCGGACCTTCGATATCAATGATGCACGGCTTCGATGATCCAGATAGGACTACGAGCGCTACTTGGTTTGGCTCAAGCGGATACTCTCTGAACTGGTCAGCAAAATGAATGGGGCATGTGCTGGAAGATGTGTTTCGTAGCATGACGTACTGGCTTGTGGATCCAGTTAGAGCCACGGTTTTGGATGGCTCGACCGTGGCAATGGATTGAGTGGATACGCACTTGATTCTCGCCATATCTCCAGCGATCTCTATCGGCTCGCGTTGTTCGTAGACCGATAGCGAGAAAAGGAGATTCTGCAAGAGACTTCTAAATTTTGGATGCCCAACATCCGCAGGAATGGAGACGATCGCGCTTTCTCCGGTCGGTTCGATCTGTTTGGAGAAATTGATTCTTCCGGAGGAAATTTGTTCAAGCCAGCCATTTGCTGATAAATACGCTTTCAATTGTTCCATTTCGACGGCGTTCATTGCCGATCGGAAATTCTGAAAAGTCATGGTGCCCCGTCGTTAATGCTGGTAAGCGATTTCGAAAACAGATCCATCATTGCATCTTGAAATTGATTTGCAAATCCAGTCATATCGCACATGGGCGAGGCCAGCAAGTCCGCCCGAAGCTGCTTCCTCGTTTGTCGCATCTCTTCACGTCGGTTCGCGAGACGAATTACATTTTCGATGTAACCCGCGCGGTTATGAGCAATCCAGTCGCCTCGACGAAGTGCATGTAGGATACTGTGGACGCTGCGGCCTGCCATTCGTTCTTCCAATTTGCTCACAACAGGAACCCCGCGCGACAGCGAGTAGACAGCTCCATGCATAGAATGAACGGGGAATGAGTCGAGCGTTACGTCGAGCTGACTAACTTCATCGTGGATCAAGTCCACCGAATTGGTCGTTTGAAATTGAATTCGATGGCTTTCGATTCCACAACGTGCAAACCAATCGCGAATATCGTTTTGGAGTGTTGCATCCACATAGGTTGGGCCAATAAAGATCAACTCAGAATCGACGACACTCGACAAGACTTCGGACCAAGTCTCAATCAGGTTGTCATTCAAAGTCTCGGGAAGGCACAGGCAGCCGCACCGATAGGATTGCGACTCAGAGAGTCCCTGAAATTGGGAGGGCTCGCTAGGGTATGCCGGAGGTTTAAAGCAAAAGGCGCAGTTCTCGAGCCTATAAATCTTTTCTATGAAAAAAGGCTCGAGATCCGGAGGGAGGAGCAGCGAGTCTGCGAGGACGTAGTCCATTTCCGAAAGCCCGGAGGTTCCGAGGAATTCCCTCCAAGCAATTTGGATAGGTGCAGATCTTCTCGCAAACACATGCAGACGATTGTTCCGACCGTGTCCGATGGTGTCGATGAGGATATCTAGTTTGTCATCGCGAATCAACGAAGCCAATGCTTCGTCGTTGAGGATGCTCGTATTCTTGATGTACGGGTGATCCGCAGAGTTTTCAGGTAGCGAGTTTCGACGGCTGGATTCGTCCAAATAGACGGTCCAAGCAATCTTCGAGGAATCGCAATGAGAAATCAAGCTGCTTAACCATGGGGCAATGCCTGCGGGATACGTCGCAAGACTAGGCTCGGAGCTTGCCAGTATCCCCACTCGGACTGGACGAATCGCAGGTTGAGTTTGGTCGTTTGCTCGAGCGACCAAGGATGGATCTCGTTCGGAAAGGGATTCAGACGGACCTGTGAAACCATGCTTGCTCAGGCTTTCGGAGAGGTTGAGACCCCATCGTGTTGCCTCATCGAACAACCGTTCTGTGGATACCCGAGGATAATGCGTCAAGATGTTTAGCCACATACTTTGCGCTACGAACGAGGGTCTTTCCATCTCAAACACACGGTCTAGGCACAGCAACGATTCCGAAATTCGGCCACGCATGAAATTGAGTTCACCGATTTGCCTCAAGATTTCCGGTTGATTCGGCCGGATTTGAATGGCTCGAACTAGGCAATTGATCGCGCTGGAGTATTGGTGGAGTTGTCGATGACAATGTGCTTGGTTAACGAGAATTCCTTCGTCCTCCGGAAACATCTTGTTTGCCTGTCGGTAGTTTTCAATCGCCTCGTCCCAGTCCGCAGTTGCTACGAGAGCCCTTCCTCGATTGCCCAGAGCGAGTCGCGCATCGGCAGCGGTACACGTTGGCATCTTCAGAACTTGAGCGAACAGCTCGATTGCACGCGGCCAGTTTTCCATTGAGGCAAAGACAGTACCCAAGTTGATGAGCGTCCCACATTCGGGATTGAGCTCGAGTGCCTGCTCGTATGCGTTGCGAGCCTGATCGAAGCGTTTGAGTTCGAAAAGGGCAATCCCCAAGTTAAAGAAACCGACGTCAATCCTGGGAGCTATTTTGGTTACGGATGTGTAGCATTCTCCTGCAAGTTGCCAATATCCAAGCTCGCCTGCCGCAGATCCCAGTTCAAAATGCCATCGTGGGCTTTGTGGCTCAGCTTCAATTTGCGCAATCAAAAGCCTTAATTCCGGGTGATTTCCAATCAATTCGCTAAAAGCTTCGTACATATGCCTTGGTCTTTCCTTACCCTTTCAAACCAAGTACATTGTATGGAACTTTGTCGGTTTTGAGATACGTTAACGTCGATCGAACGCGTCGAAATTGGAATTGAAAATATCACCTCGAAAATCTAGTTGGTTCGGAACTTTTGTTTAGGAATTCAAGTCAATGTTTGACTTACTCATAGGTATTTTGAACGAACTCAAAGATATTCCGGGCTTATCGTTTTTGAAAAGTGTTCATGGACAGTTATTGAGTAAGAGAGAGCAGGTCGGGCATAGCTTAGAGGACGCCCGTACCATGACAGAAAACGTAACCGGCTTGTCTTCGCGGATTGGCAAAGTGGTTAAGCAAAACAAGGTTGAGAAGCGCAGGAAGGAATGAGTGCAGATGGGCGCTTGCGGCAGTTTCCACCGCTCAGCGACCTTCCTAAGTCTTTGCTCAAACAAAGCTCTGGCAAAGATTTTTCATGTGCTTGCATGCCGAAAGGCAAAGTCGTAAAAGGAAATCGGAATGGCTGAGGAAAGTTTGCATGAAATCACTGGTCCCTTGGCCGCCGACTGCATTTTTAGAGGATTGAAGGGGAGCGATTGTTTGGGGCAACCTTTTAATTACGACGTGGAAGTCCTAAGCCGCAAAGTAGACCTTGATCCATTGGACATGATCGGCAAAGACATGTCGGTCGGAGTAAATTTGAAAGAGGGTAAAACTCGCTACTTTCATGGAATCATTAGTGATTTTTTGAATGCTGGCGTTGTTGGAGGGTATCAGCTCTACCAGCTCACTTTGAAACCTTGGTTCTGGTTGTTATCTCACTCTCTCGATTCTCGCATTTTCCAAGAACTGTCGGTGCCGGCTATCTTTGAGAAAGTCCTGAAAGACAAGAACGGCTTCTCGGACTACAGTGTGCGTTTGAATGCGGAGTATTCACCCAAGGAGTACTGTGTCCAATACCAGGAGTCTGACTTCAGTTTTGTCAGCCGACTGATGGAGCAAGAAGGGATATACTACTATTTCTTGCATGAAAAAGAAAAGCACACTTTGGTGATTGCGGATTCGCCATCATCCCATCCAAAACTGAGCGGGAATGGAAAAATACTTTTTCGTGCTCCGAACGAAGTTGCAGCCGGGGAGGAGCATATCTATCGATGGAAGCATCAAGTTTCTTTTCAGCCTGGAAAGTTTGCAACAAGGGACTTCGATTACAACAAACCCAGCGCAGACCTAGAAGTTCGATTGGAGTCGAGCCGTTCTCACCCGCACTCAAAACTGGAGAAGTACGAATACCCAGGTCATTACACTACGACTGCCGACGGTAATCGTTACTTAAAAATTCGCAACGAAGAGTATGAGGCGAAACACTCTCACATCTCGGGTGTGGCAAGGTCGTACAATTTTTTTGCTGGCGTTCAATTCGAATTGAGCGAGCACCCACGTGATGGGGAGAATGCTGAGTACACGGTTTTCTCGGCGGAAATAACCCTAAGCTCCGGCGAAATTGAGCAGTTCAGCGCCAATTCCCGGAATCAAATGGAGGTTGTCTTTATTGCAATACCGAAGGACTCCACATACCGCTCTCCGCGCACCACTATCAAACCCATCATTGCCGGCCCTCAAACAGCCATCGTCGTCGGTGCAGACGGCAAGGAGATTTGGACCGATAAATTGGGGAGAGTCAAAGTCCAATTTCCTTGGGATCGAGAAGGGAAGAAAAATGAAAAAAGCTCATGTTGGATCCGCGTTTCGCAGATTTGGTCCGGCAAAGGCTGGGGAAGCATGCATATTCCTCGCATCGGGCAGGAAGTAATCGTCGAGTTTCTCGAAGGGGATCCGAATCAACCTTTAATCATCGGTCGCGTTTACAACGGCGAGCAAGGTACGCCCTACGATCTACCAACTTTGGCAACGCAAAGCGGATTGAAATCGCGTAGCACTCCAGAAGGTGACAAAGAAACGTTCAATGAGTTGCGTTTCGAAGACAAAAAAGATAATGAGTCCATCTATTTCCATGCGGAGAAAGATTTTGAGAGAGTTGTCGAAAACAACGACACCCTCAAGGTCGGTTTCGTCAAAAAAGACAAAGGTGATCAAACGATCGAGATCTACAGAAACCAAGATGTAAAGATCGGTACGAGCGAAAGCGATGGCGGGCAGACCATCGAGATTTGGAAAGACCAAAAAGAAACGATTCATACGGGCAATCGGGAGACAACCATTACCAAAGGGAACGATACACTGACCGTTTCCGCTGGCAATCGGGAGACAACCATTACCAAAGGGAACGATACACTGACCGTTTCCGCTGGCAATCGGGAGACAACCATTACCAAAGGGAACGATACACTGACCATTTCCGCCGGCAATCAGACCATTAGTATCCCGGCGGGAAATTGTGAAATTACCGCAGGCAAAAAAATCGTTCTGACCGTAGGGGGTAGTAGTATTGAAATCACTCCAACCAAGATTCTCATCAAGGCCGCTACGGTTTCGATTCAAGCCGACATGAAAGCCGAGGTGACTGCCGCTACAACGGACATTCAAGGGAGTGCGATGGTCAAGATAGCTGGCGGAATAATCAAGATGAACTGAATTCGAGTCACGCCGTAAACCCAAGGGAACATATGCAATGCGCGTTGCAATAGTCGCAAACTCAGGCTCAGCCACTGGACGCAGGATCGTTCTGAGAGGGGGGCAGATAGCTCGATTCGGCCGAACGGAATGGACCGATTTCGCATTTCCGAGCGATGCAGCAATGGCGGATGTCCATTTCGCGATTCGTTGCGGAACAGAAATATGCTCGATCCAACGTTTGGCGGTGGAGCGAGAGACGTTCGTCAATGGTGCGGCAGTAGAAATCGCGCGTTTGGTTGACGGAGACGTCGTTACGGCAGGTCAAACACAGTTCGTCGTCGAGATCAACGACGGAGCGACAATCGTCGAAAACGATGCGACCATCGCCGTTGTTCCACCTGAAATGTTCGCATCCGAAAGCGTGGAAATAACCGAATTGGCCACCTACTTTGGCCTGTCCGCGAAAGCGATTGCAGTGGCCCAATCGTGTGAAGTGAAAAGCAGTTTTGAAAGTGAACTCGTGCGGGAAAACTTGCTCAAGGACGCGATCCGATGGCGTGCTCACACGATGCCCAAGCCAGCCGCCGTGCTTTGGGTAGGCGGATGTGCGAGTGAACAAATGCAATCGGAAAAGTCACAGGTCCAACTGTCGGCCTTCGGTGCTGCTCTCGCGTGGGCAAACGAGCCGACGGAAGAGAATCGAGAAAAGTCAGCGAGTCTTGCCGAGGAAGCCAAATTCGAAGGGCTAGGAGGAGTACTAGCAGCGGCCGCAGGTTGGAGCGGTGGTAGCTTGGCACCTGCGGGACTTACGGAAATTCCGCCCGATGATCGCTTGACCGGTCGATGCGCCTCCATTGTGTTCGACCTGGTCGATGGTGCCGGAACACCCATGGAATCAGCGGCGCGATTGCGAGAATTTTTGAAACGCTCCCAAAGTTAGTTTTGTCCCATTTCTCAAGGAACGATTCGTTGTAATGTCTAAACTCGCGACCAAGCCGGCAGTTCTCAGGGAATCTTGGCGCCCCGATTCGAACACGGATCTGCGGGGCAGACGCCTTATCCTTTTTCGCCGTATCGCATTCCTATGCTTGCTAGGGCTTTTGTCGATTGTCTTTTCGTATCTGCTCTTCAGTCCCTTTTTTCATCCAACTACCAGATTGTACTTTCTAACCGCTGGTTCCTATGATCGGCTGGACGTTCAGCCCGTTCCGTACTTTCGAGAAGACGCCATCCGATTTCTGTCCGTCGACGGTCCATTTAAGCGAATCGATGCAACCAATGAATTCTTCCTGCTGGAATCTCCAGAAGCCTGTCGAGAATCTCTCCAACAAATCGCTTCAACGATTTCACAATCCTCGGATGTCGTTCTCATCAGTTTGAGTGCCCATCCCACGCTTATCTCTGAAAGTCCATACCTTAAATGCGGTAATGCCGATGATTCGAAACCCACACTAGCTGCGATTTCGTTAGAAGAAATCATCGAATTACTGGAGAGAGTTACTGCCGGGACAACCGTACTCTTGTTGGATATTGGGCCCAAACAGGAACGTTCCTTGGTCGGGGCAGAGCAAGAGAAGTTTATTTCTTCCGTTCAAGACCTAATGAAGAAAAGCACGAGTTCATCCGTTTGGATAATGCTCTCCAATTCGCCAAACGAGAGTTCGTATTCTTCATCCGAACTAAGAGCTTCCGTATTCTCGTATGCAATCTCTCAGGGCTTGCAAGGAAAAGCGGACCTCAACGAAGACAAATCGATTGATCTGGAAGAGTTCTATCGCTACGTGGTTGGTTTCACCGGTTCGACGATCGACAGGAACTCCGGCGGCGTTTCCAAGCAAACGCCTCTCCTGTTTGCTACAGGAGTGAATCAAGTCTCTGCTGCTTCCTCGCGTTTGATTGCAAGTGTACCTGAGCCTGTTAACAAATTCTCCTGGAAATCGATGATTCCAGGATGGTCCAAGCAAGTCGAAACGGACGAGTCGGACGAAGCAGAACCTAAACCAGCGCATTCAAAAGAAGAGATCGAGAGAAAGGAGAAAGAAAAAAGTTGGCTCACCGCGTATTGGGAAAAAAAATCAGAGCAAGTTTCCGAAATGGCATTGGATGAATTAAACGACAACATCAACTCCTTGCCTACCTTCATTGCCAAGCGAGTCAAGAAAACGATTGGAATTGAGGCGGAATCAGTCAGTGATTATGCGACCTCGGATAAAAAAGGGGATAAGGAAGCCGCATCGTCAAACGGAGATCCAGAAGAAACTTCTTCGTTGGTCCCACCCGTTGAGCCCCCCAAATCCGAACAATCACCGTCTCAAAATCAAACCAACCGCACTTCGCTACCCGACTTGTCGAATCTTGGTACACCCAAGCAAACCAATGCGGAGTTGATCCAACTCGCATGGAAATATGCCGATTTTTTCGAAGAACCGTCTGATTCATTGACTCGGCCGCTCGATCTTGCACCACTTGCATGGCGGTCGTATTTGAATTCGCTGCACGGCATCGAAGAGCGACTCCGTAAAGACGCGGTAATAGATTCCAAAGAACTCCGCGTGAAATTGCTTTCGGAAATCATCGGTAGTTTGCAATTGGCGACGACCAAACGAGCGAGCGTTGGGCCAATGATCCAAAGTCTCGTCGAACAGATTCCCTCAATAGGACTTCCAGTCGGTTCTGTGCCAAGCTTTGCGTTGCTCGAACGATTCTCCCATTACGGCGGTCCACCCATTCCGGACTTGCTTAGACGGCAAATGCAGTTGATGGACGAAGCGGTTCTGGCAAATGATCAGGTACTCTACGATAAATGGTTAAACCAACTACCTGCCGAGGTTTCGAATCAATACTGGGAATTCTTCGTCCCCAAACTGTTGTCGCTTCGACCAGCAATGAACTGGCAAGTAAAACGCAGACTTCTAACCCAATGGCGGCAATTGGAACGACTGACATTTGATCCGTTGAATTCCAATTCGCAAATACAACGGGACTTGATTGCAGCGAATCGATTGATGTTGCAGAGCACAAGGCTTGCGTGCGACCAATTCGGAGCCGATTGGGAATCGCGTTGCCTCAAGATCTTGGATAGCGCAGAGCAGACGTTGGTATCCGCCGCTCAAAAATTGGCGCAAATTCAAACAGCGATCCAATTGAGAAACAATCATTTGAACAACCTGCCAGCATTGCTCCCATGGAGGGAAATCGCCATCGATCGATTTGGAACGGATGCTCTAGACGAGGATGTGGCGGTTAGCATTCAGGCACTTTCCAAGATTTCCTCACTGTTATTGTACCGAGAGACTTGCGACCTCAACGAACTGAACCGCTATCAGCGACAACTCGTCAATGCCACGAGTCGGATCGAAGGCTTCTGGAATAGCGAAGCCAACAACGTTATCACAGGCAACCAAAAAAAGAATGTGGCACCCAATTGGATCGTGGACTCTCTTCTGTCCACTTCCTTGGTTCGGGGGCCCAATCGAAACCGACTCATCGTCTTAACCCTCCCCTCACCAACACCGCCTACCGAAGAGAAAGTCATCGCGACTTCGCTTCCAAAACTTCCATCGAGAGAAACCACCGAGATCAGTCAAATCAAACACGCTCGATTCGTGAATGATGTAGCCCACTTGGCTGAGTTGGGGCTCGAACCCCCTTTTTTTAAACGCGATCATGCTGTTGTTGAAAATGGGCAAATCGAGGCTTTAGATCCTGAGGCTCATCGCATTCAAATCGAGACATTTTATCAAAATCTTCCAGATCGCATTCTCGCAACCATAGCAGAGCAAGCCGACGCAAATCCGCGAGTCAGCGACAGTTTGAAAACGCGGTTATCGAGACTGCGAATCGCCGACCACTGTACGCGATTGATGCACGCAGAAAACGCAAGCGACATCGATAGCAAGGCTTCGATTGGTAAGTTGTGGAGCCTTGAGTTTTCCTTGTGCCTGAGAAGTAAAAAGAATCTTGTGCGTGAAATGCTTCGGGATGCAGTTCCGGAAGAAGTACCATTCCTTCGCAATGCCATCGACCGTCTTGCGTTTATTGAATCCGAGTTATCGGGCATTTTATCGGGCATTGCGGAAGCGACCGACCAGCAAACGGTACGATTGCAATCGCGAGGAACGACATCTCTGTCCTTGATTTCGGACCCAACCGTAACAGGCGAAATTGTATGGAAGAACCTTGGTAAGCCGATCAGCAATGCTTGGTTGTTGGTCGATTACGATAGCGAACTACTCGAAGTCGAGAGCACATCGGGGCAGGCGCTGACTCGCGTCGGTATGTTGCCCCAACTTTTCGATGAAGGGGTCCGAAATGCAGAGCAGCAATGGATAGCCGCGCAGGCGAGTGCATCAGAAGGCAAAGAGATTGATGCCGAAATAGCGATCGCCCAGCAACGACTTGATTCCATTCGATCAAGCCAACAGTATCCCGTGCAGCCCATCCCTTCGATTATTAAACCGAGTTTGGGAATGGCGCTCGGGCAAGAGGTTGCATTGCCATTTCGTGCCCGACGTATTGGAAAAGGTCCCGAGAAAACAACCATCGTTTGGAAACTCGTGAGTGATGGCGCGTACCAACGGTTTGAAACAACGGTGCAGTTACCGTCGCCAAGGAGGATTCGCCTAAAATCCGAAGGACCGGGCGACACATGGAGCGAAACCGAAGAGGGTATTGTGTTGTTTCCATGGCCAAATCGAACCACGGATTTTCGTATCGGGCTGAGCAACGAAAGCGGAGAATCCAAGGTACTGTCCATCGATTTGTTTGCGTGCTTGGAGAATCAAAGCACTTTCTTGCCTGATGGTTTTTTGAATGACGAGATTTCCAACAGGATTGCAGATCGAATCGGCGAATTGGAAAAGATCGCATCGGTACCAGAAGTGAATTTGAACGAAGGCACTTCCATCCAGTGGCTGCCCATCCTGGATGCGGCGGGACTCGTACCGCAGGGATTAAAAGCCCCGGTTGCAAGCGACAGCCCAACGGGAGATGGTTCGGCCTCAATTCATCACGGAATTGTCGTCGTGTTAACCGACAAGAAAACGAACGAAAAATGTTGGAGACGAATCGATAGTCGCATACGTCATCCCCGAAGTTATCTTGAACCCACTGTCCGTTTTGATGCTGTTTCCGAACGCATCACGATGCGGTTTAAGTCCTCGGTCGGCGAATCCTTGTTCAGCGACGGAATTCCGGTAAAAGCGAGGATTCGAGAGCCGTTGCCTCGCGGGACGGAAATGAAACTGGAGGGAACCGTTTTCGGTCGCGATGAACTGGAGTTGTATTGCCAAGTTCCTGAGAATTCTCCACGTGTCTTGACCATGGAAGTCGATGTGGATGGCTATCCAAGAGCCTACGTGTTTGAAGTGCCATGTTGGCAAACCAAAACAAACATTCCCGTCTCTTCAGATCTGCAACGCATAGAAATAGTCGAGCCTAGCGAGGGAACCAGTATTGGTCCGGAGTCCAAATCGCAGTCGGTCATCTTAAAGATCGATGCAATTCCAGGTGCATTTGATAGCCGAGGGGATTCTGTCGAAGTCGGTTGGGATCTGGATCGGGATCGCGAATTTGCAAACGAACAAACCACGAAATTCACGTCGGATCGACAAGCAGACATACGGCTGTTGACATCGCCGGTTGGTCGCTTGCTGATGTCGACCAAGGTCTCAGATATTCAACTCGAGTTAAGTACCCCAGCAATTAAGAAGGGACGTGTCAATCTGCTAGCTAAACTCAATTCCGGCGGAAGAATTGTGTGGAGCGATCCTGTGGAGATCATTTCTGACTCCGATCCACCCACCATATCAGGAGTGGAACTGTTGCCTGGGCCCTCCCTCGCGCAAGGTATGGACCTAACGGTTCGAGTTGGTGCCGACGATGCGAATCTAAGTGGAGTTGTTATGGTAGAAGTACTGCTTGATGCAAACGGAGCCGGTACCTTTGAGGCGAGCGGTGGGCGACCGAAACCGACGGAACGCCAGCCGGATGGTTCTTGGCTTGCTTTGCTTCCAACCAAAGAGATTTTGCCTGGCAGAGCCACGCTTTTGGTACGCGCCACGGATCGCGCAGGAAATAAGAGTCTTGTAACGAAATCTTCGGTCGAAATTGTTTCCAAGCAGGAGTGGGATGAGAAACAAAGTAATGCAGTTCAGGAATTGTCAGGGGCTGTAACTTACTCCGACGATCCAATGACCAATGCCAAGGTCTGGTTGGAGAATGAAAAGGGTGAGACAGCGTATCGGACGACCACGAATGAACGAGGCGCGTTTCGATTCGCAAACGTTCAAGCCGGAAAGTACAAGCTTGTAGCGCTTGGGGTCGTCAAGAATCGCCCAAGAAAAGCGGAACGGCCCATCGAGGTTCTACCTCCACCCGCTCCGGTTGCTCGGGTTCGACTTCAAGCCAAGTAACGGTTCGGCGGAAACGGCGAAATGCAAATGAATAGTGCTTGGTTATGAACGGCCCAATAGCTTTGTTTCCCGTCGGCATTGACAAGGAATTGCTAGCAACAAGAAACACATGCATGCAAATTTCGCCGCATCCAGCTTGCAAGGATTCCATCGACTTATTTCCTTCAATTGCAACATTTTGACTCGAAACGACCCAATTGCGGCAACAAAAAGACTCAAGAAACTCGAAGGGGCAGGACGATAGACTGGGAGAACTTTAACGATTGTATCGCCCTAAGGCAGTTGAAATGGCCAACCATAACTCCATCCTAACCCTTTTCGTTGGCTGCCTACTTGCGGCGTTGACGGGTTGCGCTTCGGCGCCAAAGCCGGCGTCCCCATTGCCGCCGACGAGTGCAGCGGTTGGGAACAACACCACGATCGTTGCGATTGCGTCAACTCCTGTTGCAAGTTCATGCACATTGCCTCAATTCCTCGGACTGCCCGGTATTGGTAAGGGGGTTGGTGGGGTTCTGCATCGCCTGGGGAGCCGATTATTAGCGGAACTTGATTTGACGGGCCGTTTTCCGGGATTGCAGCCGATGCCTCCGGTTCTTCCTCTCACCGCCCCTGCCAATCTTGAAGAAGGCGCACCACCAGCGGTCCAAGCTGCGGCTGCGATTAAGCTCGAAGAAGACGCAGCCCCTCAAAAGATTATGGCGCTTCGCTACCTTGCTACCTTGGGTTGTGGTGGATGTTATGACAAAGTAGAAGATGCTCTGCTCGAAGGCATGAGCGACTGCACCGAAGCGGTTCGCTACGAAGCCGTTAAGGCATTGCAATGCAAACCAGAATGCGGATGCAAATACTGCAATGCTCCTTCTTGTTGCAGCACCAAAATTCGAAAACGACTCGGCGAACTGACCACGTGTGAGAAAGAGCCTTCGGAACGGATTCGGCGAATGGCACGGATTGCCTTGGAGTGTTGCTCAACCAAACCAATCGACGAGGACGATGTTCCGCGTGAAGGGCCACCCGCAATTGCCTCAACAGAACAGCAGACCCGTTCTGCTGCTCCGGAACTCTTTAACGGTATCGAATTGGTCAGTTTCCACTCGCCTGTTTCATCGATACCGATTGGCGACATGATTCTCGCAGAAGTCAACGGCGAAGCGATCTACGAAAGTCAAGTTCTCCCTCTGGTGGATGCCAAACTTCAGGCCAAGGGCGAGTTGGTAGCTGGTCTGTATGATGCAGCAGCTCGGCGCAGAGAGTTAAGGACCGAAACGTACCGGGTCATCGATTGGAAACTGATAAGCCAGCAGGCTCAAGGTAGAGTTCGTCAGACAAGTACATTCAACTCAATCCAGCCCATGAATGCAAACGAGATTCAAGCATGGTTCGAACGCAACGTATCACTCGACACGACGGTTTCATCCCAGCAGTTGCTTGCTCATTATGAAGTTCATCGAGATCGCTATCGAACGAATACAAAGGTTCGGTGGGAACATGTCGTTGTCAATGTCGATCAATGCTCAAGTCGAAATGCTGCGATTGCAAATGCCAACTACCTCAAGAACAAAGCAATGGGTCTCCCTGTCGAACCGCCTGCCGGGTTTTCTCGCGAATCCGTCGACATTTTCACCAAGGGCTGGACCGATGTGACCGCCATCGACCCAATGGTAATACGGAATACCTTAAGGTCACTGCGGCCAGGACAGGTAAGCAATCCTATCGAAGACAAGAACCGAATCCATGTTGTTCGAGTCCTTGAACGTCAAGAACAGGCCGTTGCGCCACTCCATTCTGTTGCAGAACAGATTAGGAAAGAGATTTTGAGCGAACGCAAGCAAGCGATGGAAGTGCGAGTCCTTTCCCAACTGCGGGCTCAGAGCAAGATATGGACGGTTTTTGATTCTGCGGCAGGCGGCCGAAAAACGGAAGACAATCCGTCCGACCAAGCAAGGGAAATGGAACAGAATGCAATACCGACATCTTTCGAGTAACTAGATGCGTTGAATGGATTTCCAGTTTCTGCAGAAGTAAAGTAAAATGCCAATGTCGCAAGAAGCAGATTGGAAACTACCAACAGGTGATTGGGACCAATATCCCGATCCGTTGTTTGGACGGGACAATGATCCCGTCCTACACTAATTTTCAGCGAATCAACCATGAACAGCAATAGTGAACCCCAGCGAAACTGGAAGGGGAAATCGCCGGAGGTTATTGACACGGCACGGCATCGTTGGCAGTCTCAATTGGGTACAGACAATGCCGAGCACCACAAATCTCCGTTGCGATCACTCGATCTCGTTTTGAAATTTTGGCTGGTTCTGGCAATTGGTTTGTTGTCCGCTTTCGTGGTTCTAATTCTGTATTCTCCGGCAAAAACCCCAGTCATCGCGGTTGGAGCAACCAAGTACAGTTGGCCCATGCCTCCGATCGCGTGGGCAAAAGAGGACTTGCTCGGTCTGTCTTCGTTGAACGGCAAGACCATTCAGTTTAGGGATTCAAGTGATGAATGGCAGACAAAAACCCAGTCCTTGGATGACCTCAGTATTCAATTGAAGGAAGTAGCGACGCTGACAAAGCGAACGGGTTCGCTGGTACTTTACCTGAACATGCATGGTGCAGTCAACGAAAGTGGACAGCCCTGTCTAATCCCACCAGGCGCGAATGCCCTGAAGACGAAAGAATGGATCTCAATCGAAGATGTCGTTAATCGACTCTCAAAGGATACCGCCGCGAATGTCAACGTTTTAGTAGTCCTTGACTGCGTGCATCAGAGCGTCAATTGGAATGTGGCTCAAGTGGACAACACATTCGTAGACCGCTTGGATTCTTGGGTATTGGAACCTGAGGTGGTCAAGATCCTTCAAAATCGCATTGTGTTTTTGACATCGAATTCGCCAGACCAGCAGTCTTGGGGGGGCCCAGAACTGCACGCCTCTGCGTTTGGAAAAGAGTTGTGGCTCGGCCTAGCGGGTGCGGCGGACCAAACCAGTCGCGATGAAAATCCATCGTCTGGAAATGGGGATGGAATTGTTCATTTGCACGAATTGACGACGTATCTTGCATCACACGTGGATCGCTGGTCGCAAGACTCGCGCGGTGCACATCAAGTACCGAAAATGATTCCATCGTCGCATCCGAATTTTCAAGTCGCCTTGGCCTTCAAGTCAGGCGAATCGAAACCGCCCAAACACTCGGACTTGGCTAAAGCAAACGTTTCGGCTGATACTTTGACTGATCTATGGCGAATGATGGAGGAGTTGCGGCAGTTCGAAGTCTTTCGAACAGACCCCAGGAATTGGGCTGAACTCGAACACAAGATTCTTTGGTTAGAGCAACTCTCCGGCTCAGGCGAGGCATACTTTGAATTGGTAGACAAAAGGGTCCTTCCCGAACTAAGTAAGCAACTCAAGGAATCGGTTGACCGGGCGCGAGCAACAGCATCGTCCAATAACTATTTCGCGAAAGCTCAGTCGCTTCAAGCTTTTAGCCAAGCTGATAAATCGCCGGCTCATTTACCATCGCTCGCGATGATGGAATTGACGGGCGAGGTTTCTGGGACTACCGCGATCGAATTGAGAAAACGCCTGCTCGAATTGAATTCTTCAGACGCCCAAGTGCCACTGAATTCCATTGCGGCATCGGTTGGACTCACATCCGAAGCAAACACCTGGAACGAACTCAATTTTATCGGGATTTTGCGGAAGTACGATTGCTCGTCCATTTGGAATGACTTGTCGGTGGTCGATGAACTTTTGAAGTTGCGTGATCGATGCGAACGGCTTGCAGTCTTTGGCGATGTCCGTAGCCACCGTTGGCGTCGACCTCAATTGTTGATTGCGGATCGAGCCAGACGCAACGCCGAAGATCGACTTATTTTGGGCCCGGACGATGCCGCCTCCGTGCCAGGTAGCGTCAACTGGAGTTCCTTGCAACTGGCATTGGATTCGTTGGAGACAGCTAAAGATAGCTCATCTGTTCTTATTGAAAGGGCCGTGGGACTTCGAGACCTAGGCCTTTCCGAGGTAAGTTATCTTGCCAATTGGATCTGCTCACCCGACACGGAAATGGAAAATTTGGGTAAGTGGAAAACAAACCTCGAGCCGGCATCCGAGCCAATTTCTAACAGTCTTGAATCGATCGACACTCTGACGGAAGTTCATCCGATGATTCGCGAAGAAACCGCGATTCAACAGTTGAAACGACTGATGGAGGGGCTGCATGAATTGGGGGAAATGCTGGGTAAAGCGCCCATTGACGGAGCCATGAATGTCGAACGATTGAACGGTCTCGTGACCAGCGTCGAGCAAGATCGGAAATCCCTTTCCTTGTTGGTCGAGGATCATGTGCGACGAGCTTGCAACGAGACTACTCCATATGGGACAGTTGCTCGAGAGATTCCATCGCTATTAAATCTGCCCTTCCTTTCAACCGAGGATCGCATCGCGTTATGGAACAGACACGACCAAGTGTGCCGAACGTCGCTCGAAAAAAGTAAGCCTCCTGTGCAGAAAGAGTTACTGCCAGGACTACCCTCGATCATCCCAAGTCTTAATTTGAACAAGAGTCTGCCAGTCGATTCACCGAGTTCTTCTCGCAAGGAAGTGAAACATACACGATACTTGGATCGGATCCGCAATTGGGAAACACATCCAATCCGAGTTTTGTTAAAGCTGGCCTCGAACGAGGTCGCAAAAACAAAAAAACGCGAAGCGAACCCTGAACTTGATGCAATCGATCTCATCAACGAACAGTTGCGTCAACATTACGACTCGATGCGCAAATTCAATGTCCAGCATATATCAGATTGGGCGGGTCACTTGGATCTAAAAGGGGACGCGGTTGTCACGGATGACTCCGAGAATTGGACAAAGATCTGGTTTGCAGAGCATGTTGAAAGATCGAATTTGTCGGTCTGTCCGGTTCGTAGTGAGTGGTATGCAACCTTGGATTGCAGAAAGATTGCTTTCAAAGACTTTTTGGCTTGGTACGCCGGACGGACGCTCGACGACTTCTATGCAAATGCAATGGAGGATTCCGGTTCGATAAGTCCAGCCCGCACTTACTTTGAGAATGCCGTGCGAGATGTTTTGAATTATGCTGAAACAATTCCGATTTCATCGCACGAAATCGATGCCGCAATTCAGAGCATTCAGAAACGCGTGGGCGTTTTGGGGCCGATCGCAAGGAACGGTTTCAAGACAACGGCAAAGCTGGGGCCTCCGATATCGGGATCAGGATCGGGATCGGACAAAAGTTCCCTCGAAATTTCGGTCCAACCGACGGTCTCCAGCTTGAGTTCGGGCGAGGCATGGGCCATGCCGGTTCCAGCGGGACAAGCGACCGCATTGGTTCGCACACCCAAAGGAATATTGCCGAGCGCTCGAATCCCGATACCCATGCCTACTGTCGCAAGCGGCTCTAGCTTTAACATGACGTTTCCTACGTTTGAGTCTTCGCTTGCCCATGAGTCCGTTATTGTTTATCGAGGACACGAGTTCAAGTCCCCAATATTTGTAGGAATTGGCATCGTCGTTGACTTTGAACCGAAACGAGTCGACAGTGGAGAGGTAATCCTCTTCGGAGATCGACAACAGCAGCCATCCATCGTATTTGTTCTCGATTGTTCGTGGAGCATGGGGGAGGAGATTCCAGTGGAGGCCATTGACCTTCGCACGCAGTCCCGCCTAGAGCTTGCAAAGGAGAGTATCCTTCGAATGCTCTCGCAAATCGCTTCACGACCCGATGCACGCGTCGGTGTCCGGTTGTTTGGACACCGGATGGGATGGTCGCGGCCGACGGACGGAAAGTCAGGAATGGTGAGCGGCAAGTCGCAGATTCTGGTTCAGCCAAATTATCCATCATCGATCCCAGAGGATCTCGTGCCGAGCAAAGATGTCGAAGCCATTTTGCCGCTGGGGCGGTTCACGCCAGAAATGATTGGAGGATTGGCCAAGAAACTATCCAACATCGTCCCATGGGGACAATCACCGCTTTATCTTTCCATCGTGGATTCGTTCAAGGACTTCACCGCCGATGATAATGCCACAGCGAAAAGCATCGTAATTATAACCGACGGTGATAACTTTCAATTCAATGCTTCGAATCGTCCAGGTGGTGAGCCTGGGGGTACAACAAACCTGGAAACGGTGTACCGAGCCTGGAACAACACAAAAATTCCCGTCTTCATTTTGGGTGTCGGAATTTCCGAATCGGAGAACGGCAACACTCGAAAGACGCTTCAAGAACTTGCAAACCGAACACAAGGAAAGTACTACGACATCGAACACGGAAACGATCTAATCCGGGCTTTAAACGAACAGTTGGCCATGGGGACATACCAAGTCACCAGGTCGGAAGCGAGCCCCGGATTCAAGAAATCCAACGAACCCACCGAGGCAAAGCTAAATAGCCCAATGGAATTAAAACCACTATCACTTGAATCCTCGGAATACCTTCTGGAATTCCAATCGATCCAAAAGTTGTTTCAACTCAAGGGTGGTGAGTCTTTGGAGATGTTCGTGCAAGACGATGGACAAGACATCGTCAGCAAGCCATACGATCGCTCGACCCCTCAAACGGGTACTTTGAGCCGAGTTGGAGACAACGGCCGCTTGCTTGCACGTGTTCATCGCCCTTTGCCGCGCCAGAACGGAGTCGTTTTTCCGATTTCAATTCAAGATCCAGATAGCCATTTTACGCCTCGTCCAGACTTTCTATGGATTGAGATTTCTCCAGTTCTTGAAGGTGCCGTTAAGTCGCGTCAGTCCTATCTTTTTTACGATACGAATTATGAGAGCAAGACACCTGTCCCAATGGTGTCTTGGTTTGCATCCAATTGGCCCGAGTTGGCCCAAAAAGCGGATGTTCAAGTTTGGGCCAAGTACGGAGTCACGCAGCCCCTGCAGACCATTTCGATTTCGGAAATTCAAAAGAACGCCCAGTCATCTTTGTCCGGAGTCTCATTGAAAGGAGTCGATGGCGTTACCTTGCAAATGAGTCTGAATGAAAATCGGCCTGGGGTCGGCAAATTCGAAGTAAGGCTATCGGAAATACATGACTCTACCTCATTGGGTGTTGGATCAATCGGCATTTATTTCGAGTCCCAAGATTTGATCCAACCGAAGCGAGTGACCCATCGTTTCGAGTCCGAAAGTGGACTGGTAATTCATACTTTTGAATTTGAATCAACCGAGATGAAGGCGTTGTTGCAATCTGAAAGCTCTCGCTTGACGATCCGGTCACGTTCGTCCATCGTCGAGGGAGCATGGCAACTTCAAGATCGGCCACCTATTCGTGTCGAAGTTCGTCGACAGCCGGAGACGTTACCGTTCATGCTCCCACCGGCAACGAACAGCCCAAAGAACTGAGTGCGGCAAAATCCCAAGTCGACGCGAATCGAACGAGCATCCGAACACACCCTACCATTTTTCCTAGCCTTGTACGCTCTGAGGTGGTTTATTCGATTCGGATTTGCCGTTCACTCTGGAAGGAAGGCAAACGCACGATCAAATCAACTTGTTGCGATGCGACCGACGTACCCTTGTTTGATGTACCTGAGCCGACGCTTGGCCCGTTTTGCGATGGAGAACGAATCATGGCATTCGGCTCCGGATCCGGAACCGGCATACTCCTTAGCTCCGGTGGAGCCGCTCGGGGAGGGCGAACCGCGGGCGTCGGCTGAGTGCGACTTGAATCGAATTCCGTTGCAACGCCGTGGCGCGATGGATTCGACTGTTTCGACTGGGACTGCATCGGATGAGTTGGTTCATCATTGGTGTGCATTGAAACGTTTTCAACGCTCCCAGACGAGCAATTTGAACAAGTGCTTGCACCTAAAACTCCAGCACCGCCGCCGCACGACGAACAAGAATCGCAGTTCGACGGTTGATAACGATGATGGCTCCAAAGGTTTCGCAGTCGCCGAAGTGCCGTTGGGCAGCTTCTGCACGTATCGCCTGTGAACTCGCCATCGCATCCGCATGGATCGCAAACAGGCGGTTCGTTGATCTGTTCGTCCCAATAGATTTCGCCACAACCAGAACTGCAATGCTTGCTGCGGATATGGTCGGCCACACGATGTCCGATGCCAGCAAACGGTGCCACGTGATCGCCAAAGCTAAATGAATCGCAACCGTCACTGCATCCACCTCCACAAGTTCCCGAGCCGCACCCATCACCCATCATGCGAATCGAGCAACATCCAACGTGACTCAAAAGTAGCCCTAAACCAAACATCCATCCAACTACGACTGATTTCATTTCCATGCGCCCCTAAGTTTGCTTGCACGCAAATCCAATGGATCGATTGCCCATCAGATGAGTAGCGACCCCGAATACTGTTTGTATCGGCCAGTACAATCGATACAATCAGCAAATCTTTCCTGAACTTGCTTGCTAGCAAACCATTTTCCCTGGATTATGACAAAACAACTTATTTTTCAATCCCGGCTCGTCGCAATCATTCGTCTCGACGATTTGTCCGCGGCCACCCAAATCGCCGATACCTTGATCGGAGCGGGAATACGAGCCTTGGAGTTTACACTCACGAATCCCGATTCCCCGTCTGCAATCAAGTTGATTCGGGAAACCAATCAAGCGATTCGCGTGGGCAACGCGGTCATCGGCCTTGGATCCGTTCGATCGCTCGAAGAAGCCAAGATCGCAGTCGACTTCGGCGCTCAATTCATCGTCTCTCCGATCGTGTCCATTCCCGTTATCAACTATTGCAAGCAAAACAATGTCTCGGTGTGTCCGGGCGCATTTACGCCAACCGAGATCGCATTAGCTTGGGATGCTGGTGCTGACATCATCAAAGTCTTTCCAGCCCGTGCACTCGGTCCAAATTTTATTCGCGATGTGCTCGCTCCGATGCCCTATTTGAAACTCATGCCAACCGGAGGTGTCGATTTGAAGAACATTGCTGCGTACTTGGAAGCGGGGGCTGCGGCCGTAGGTATTGGCGGTCAACTACTTGACCCAATCTCTCTTCGAAATAATGACTGGAACGCGATCGCAAAATTGGCACAGCAATACGTTGCCGCTTGCCGAACGGAGCATACCGATGGGCGCGAGTGAAAACGAGAACGAGACGGCAAACAAACTCCAGGTACACGGCGTCTACGATGTCGTAACGATTGGCGAGACGATGCTGCGATTGACTCCAGATGCGTTCTTGCGTCTGGAGCAAGCGGAATCGCTCCAAGTGCATGTGGGCGGAAGCGAATCCAATACCGCCGTTGGGCTTGCGCGATTGGGCAAGCGTGTTGCATGGATTTCGCGGTTGACCGACAACCACTTGGGGCATCGGATTGCCAGAGCCATCGCTGCTCACGGGGTTGATACGCAGCACGTCGTTTGGACCGATCAAGATCGTGTGGGTTTGTATTTCCTCGAAACAGGTTCTCCACCGCGCAGCAGCCACGTCATTTACGATCGAGCAAACTCTGCTTTTTCAAGATTTATTCCATCCGAATTGCCAGCCGGAATCTTCTCGGTAGGCAGGTCTCGATGGCTTCATGTCACGGGCATCTCACTCTGGTTGAGCGAGTGTGCTCGAGATCTGATTGGAAATGCTGTTCAACTTGCTCGTGAAGCCGGTTGGCAAGTGAGCTTTGACGTGAACCATCGAACGCTACTATGCTCTGCTTCGGCAGCTCAAGTTTACAGCCAGTCGCTTTTCGAGACGGCCGATCTTGTTTTTCTGCCTCGCCGCGATGCAGTCAATCTATGGAGTCTAGATAACCGTCAAAGCGACGAGTCGGTCATGAACCGACTGTTGAGCATGCGAGCGGGTAGGCCAACTGTGATGACGCTCGGTGAACGTGGTGCCATGGCAAGCGATTCGACGCATTCGATTCGCAAAGCGTGCGAACCGGTCGAGCCGGTCGGTCGTCTCGGAGGGGGCGACGCATTCTCAGCAGGCTTTTTGTCCGCTTGGCTGGACAAGCCCGATCTCGATCGCTCGCTAAGCTGGGCGATAGCCACAGCTAGGCTCAAATATAGTATCCCAGGCGATTTACCGTTGATAAATCGCGTCGAAGTTGAGCGGCTCGTTGACGGGAATCAAAACGAGACGTTGGTTCGATAGTAGCAGGGCTATGCGACATAAATCAGCTAAGCACATCCGCATATGCTTTTCATAGGAATTAGACGTTGGGCGATAGCCCCGGTTTTCCAATTGCTCGACATTCGTCGAGAACCGGGGCTATCGACCTTCGGCTATCAGTTTGTTTCACACGAAGACTCATACCGATGTGCACAGCCACAAATAATGCTTTACGGATAGGAGGCGATCTGGAATTCATCGTCTACAAAGTCCACATGAATACTGCCCCCTTCGTTCTCATCGCGCTTGAGTAATTCCGATGCGATCTTGTTTTGAAGTCGACGTTGGATGACTCTCTTGAGTGGTCTAGCACCATAGACTGGGTCGTAACCTTCGTTGCTAATCGCATCGATGGCTTTTTCCGTGATGTTCAGTTTGTAGTGGTTCTCGGCAAGCATTTCCTCAAGTTTACGAATCTGCAAGCTCACGATTTTTCGAATTTGATCTTTCTTGAGTGGTTCGAAAATAATCGTCTCATCGATTCGGTTTAGGAATTCCGGCAAGAATTTTATTTTGAGCGAATCTTGGACCGCCTGCTCCATGTCCTCTTCGCTACCACCCTCGTCGGCGACGCGTTGGATCATTTTGCTGCCTATATTGCTGGTCATGACGATCACCGTGTTCGTAAAATCGACGGTTCGGTTTTGGCCATCCGTCAATCGACCGTCGTCGAGCACTTGCAAAAGGATGTTGAATACATCCGTGTGGGCCTTTTCGATTTCATCTAGCAATATAACGCTGTAGGGTCGGCGGCGGACCGCTTCGGTCAATTGGCCACCTTCTTCGTATCCAACGTAGCCAG
>JAIPFP010000311.1 GCA_021736575.1 Pirellula sp.
AGCTTATCTGCACCCCCGAGCCCTCCGCTCAATTTGGTCTTCAGCGATTTGACTCGGTTTACTTTCAAGTCATCGCCATTCCCATCGCCGAGTTCGACCTCGATCTCCCGACAGTTTGAGTCGTCAAAAACAACCGAATCTGTCCCAATTCCGCCTGAGACTACAACGGCAGCTGATCCCCTCACTTTGGACACGACAGCTTTGTCGTCTCCGCTACCCAATTCAATTTTAAAGGGCGTTGCGTTAAGATTCGAGTTCTGAACTTGCAGATTGTCGTTACCCAAGCCCGTACCTATCTTAAAATTCGAAACTGAAACGTTCGTTAAAACGGACGGACTGCCAATTCGAATGACGTCGTCCCCGTCTCCGGTTTCGATCTCGAGAATACTAGCTTTCGCATTCAGCACTTCAACTAAATCATTGCCAAGCCCAGTTTCAATTTTTCCGATCCCGGCGAAAAGATTATCGACAGAGACAGAGTCATTGCCTGCCCCCGTTTCGATGCTGAAACGCGCTGGTACGCGACTTGCGATACCGCGCCACGACAACGTATCGTCACCACCTTTCAATTCTGCTTTGAAATCGGACCGAAAGCCAACGAGTGTGACCTTGGCTACGCGGTTTACCATGGTCCCGTTTTTGCCAGTAATCTCAACTTTGCCGCCACCTAGGTCCACCACAGCGATATCATTTGCCTGGCCATCCCCCTCTATCTTGAGACTGCCAACCTTCATGGATGCAAAGACATCCCCTGCCAGGAGTGATCGTCCTTCCAAGCTCTCCAACCGCATCGATCGACTTTTCCTCTTCACCGAACTATCTCCATATCGAGTCAACTAAACAAACAAAATTCTCTACCCGTATAGAGTAGCAATCGATCAAGCCATCCGCCAAAAATCTGTCAGGTTCGCAGATTTTAACAATCAAAAGGATGGTTGCACGCATGCCAATTCCGTCTTGGAAACCATGCTCCAGGGCCTCTTCTCACTGTTTGAGAATTCAACCCAATCCACCAAATGAATGCCGGCAGGCAAATTTCCGTCGCTATATATACGGATTCGCGGCACAGCATAATCGTTGTGATGTTTATTCGTCAAGCTCCGGTATTCTACTTCTGTAAAACAAACGGATTGTCCACGAAAACCGAATACAACCCGAAGAGGTTGTGAAAAAATGTAGGACGCCCTTTTTAGGGCGTCGAAATTGGCCGTTTTTTGCAGTAACGACGGCCTGAAAACACCGTCCTGCGAATAAATTCACAGCCTCGAAGGGATGCCAGCCATGCCAAGGACCGTTGCTTGTATCCCTTCGGGAGTGAGAGTTTCATGAAATTATGCATGATGGAGATCAGCACCGACGGCCTCGCTCACATTCCTAAACCCATCCTTCATGAGCAGGCTGCAAAGCCCTCGGTTGATCTTTGCAATGACGCCGGGGCCTTCATAGATGAGGGCGGTGTAGATTTGCACTAGCGAGGCGCCGAGGCGAAGTTTGCGGTAGGCATCCGCTGCGGTGAAGACACCACCGGTGCCGATGATGATGTGACGCTGGCGATTCATCCGCGTGGCTAGGCCGACGATGCACCGGTTGATCAAGTCTTCGACCGGTTTGCCAGCCACGGCACCGGGAAGCTGCTCCCATGCACTGTGTGGTGTGGTAAGACGCAGGGTGGCAGGTTTGCCGGACGGGAGATTGAAGGAGAAACCGCGTACGAAGTCGAAGGCGTCCACTTCCAAAAGGAGGCGTTCGTGTTCCGCCGCGTCATCACGTGGGGCGACTTTCAAAAACACCGGGCAGGTCAGATCGAGCGGTTTCAGTTGCTGCAGCAGGCGGGTGATATTGCCGGGCTGGGCAAAGAAGTCCTTCCCACCGGCAGCATTGGGACAGCTCAGGTTGAGCATAAGATAGTCGGCATGGCGATGCACCAGTGAGACGCTGCGCTCGTAGTCGGCGAGAATGGCATCATCACTGCACGCGGGAGCACTGGGGCCAAAGTTGGTTTTAACGATGTTCACTCCGAGCGGCACTCGTGTTCGATGCGCTGCCAGCCGGGGCCCGATCGCCTCAACGCCGTCGTTGGGCAGACCATAGTTTACGATGATGGCCCGATCACGCGGCAGCCGGAACAGACGCGGCTGCGGATTTCCCTGCGACGGCTTTGCGGAGATGGAACCGATTTCAGCAAAGGCGAAGCCAAGATGATCCAACATGCGCAAGGCGCGTGCGCTTTTGTCCCAGCCTGCCGCGAGACCGATGGGGTGATCAAACCTCAGCCCCGCGACCTTGCACTGCAATTCCGGTGCGGTGAACTCCAAACAGGCCCGGGTGATCTGCGGCACCCACGGCAGCGCCCCTGCGATGCGACAAAACTCAACCGTCCCGTGATGCGCCGTTTCCGCATCAAGCGTGAAGAGCAATGGACGAATCAGGTTTGTATAAAGCGATATCATCGTGTTGTCATGGTGTTGAAAGTGAAGCGTGAGTGGTCAGAGAGAAAAAGTTTACGGTAGCGATCGCGACCTTTGGCACCTTCGGAGGTCGTCCACTGAAATTTTACGCGAACTTGGAAATGGCTGCCGAGTTATACTGGTGTGATCTGACTTACCATTTCAATTCGATTCCTCCGAGAGCTTCATCAATGCCAACCCTCGATCGTTCCTGGTTTCACTGCATTCTCTATTTCGTGTGGATGTTGGTCGGTGAAGGTCTTCACGGGGGCGAAACGATCGGTTATTGGGAGTTCAGCAAAGGAATGGACAGCTGGACTGTGAACCCACAAATACGCAACCTGCAGCACGGTGCAACTGGAGTGTCGATGGAGTTGCAAGCCCCAGATCCGTTCCTGACGAGTCCACAGATGGCTTGCCCAGCAGGAAAGGTGGTTTGCATTACCGTTCGAATGCTTTCACGAGCTGGCTCTGTAGGGCAAATCTATTTTCGCCAACCCTTTTCGGAAGAACGCAGCCGCACGTTTGTGATTCAGAACGATGGTCAATGGCATGAGTATCGCGTTTGGCTTCCCACGCTCGCTCCTCGCGCGCGATTCCGACTCGACCCAAGCTTCGATGAGGGCTTGATCGAGTTGGCCTGGATCCGCATCGAAGCGTTTGACGAAATGCCAGGTGAGCTTTGGGCACAGCCACGCGAACTGCGCAACAAAAAGTTCATCGGTGGAGGACTCTATACGGTCAATGGCGCTGAGACAGCGATTACTCCGCAATTCATCGCCGAGCATCCTGAGTTCAACGCGCATTATCCTTTCGATGGAATCGTTCTCCCAGCCGTATTGTCGCGCGAGTGGGTTGATTCACTCGGCCTGACGAAACTGGGAATGCCATTGCGACCCGCCTTTTTTCACGAGTTGCTATGGAATACCGTCAAAATCCCCGACGAGGCGGTCGCACACACTCTGGCCGATCTGCAGAGGATGCGTCGCGGCAATCTAACAGATAACTTCTTGATCTTTGGAATGGTGGATGGAGCGCGTGGACTGCATACACCCAACCTGGCGGATGATCACGACTGGGAATCGATTCAGCACAACGCCGCCCTGGCAGCGCGTCTATGTCGACTAGGCAAATTGAAAGGTATTTGGTTGGATACCGAACAGTACGGTCAGTATCGCTGGCGAACGCAATCGGGAACACCTGAGTTCGAATCGGACCGGCCACAGGGTCTTCCTTTTCCGCTGGGTAAAGATGCACCCGAGGTTCTGCGCCGCCGTGGCAAGCAATGGATTCAGGCAATCCAAGCCGAGTTTCCCGAAGTCAAAATCATGACGACGTTCGCATGGTCCCCCGATTCCAACAGCTACGGGCCACTGGGAGGAGTCATTCCTTTCCTCGATGGTGTACTGGAGGGAATTCAATCACCCGCTGAGATCATTCATGGACATGAAAACACATTCTATTTTGGTCATGCCCCCGGAACGACGCACACTTATGCAACGAAAGACGGCTTTCCGGGCGACCGAAACCGATACTCGACTGCACGAGCTGAAATTCGAAACTGGCGCTCGCTGAGCAACGATCCAGCCAAGTATGACGCGTTTGTCAAAGTCGGTATGGCCGCATGGGTCGAAGATCACCCATGGAACACGCCTCCGGGATGGCCCAACGGAACCAAGGCATCCTTGTGGTCCAATTTACCGTTAGCACTTGTTGCCAGCGACGAGTATGTTTGGGTTTGGTGCGAACATACCAAGTATGGCCAACCTGATAGGATCGAAGTGAATCCATTTCTCGCTTCGCTAAGTAATCAAACTTGGAACACACCGAAGTCGACCGTATCGACGTTCGACGAGCCATTCGATTCGGATCCGCTGGCGCGCGGTTGGTACTTCGACTTTGACATGTTAAGCATCGGCCGCAAGGCAGCTCCCGAGGATGAAGCGGCCATCATGGATCCGTCGACCGTTCCCTACGGTTGGGATAAACGGACGAAGTGCCTGAAGATTGCGGGTGAGAGCTCAAGGAAGCTGATCCATCAACGCCGTCGTTACGTACGCGCCGTCGATCCAACGGACACGTGTAAAGCCTTCACCTTCGCAGTGGACTTCCACATCCAATCCTTCGGCGACAACCAACGAAACCCCATGATCATCGGCTTTTTTCAAAGTGATTTACCCTTAGACGAACACTCATTCGCTCTTCGAATTTCAAGTCCAGAGAAGGTGGAGCTGGTGCTGGCTGCGCAAGGAAAAGTCCACCGATTCCCTATCGTGCAGCATGACTCCCTACGCCCCGAAACTCCCTATCGATTTGAATTAACTTACAACCCGTCGAAGAAGCAGATTCAAGCCAATCTAATGACTCAGTCCTCGCCTCAACAGCGGTTTACAATCGAAAGTGCCGTCACGGAAGCGATGCTCCCATGGACGCTGGATGAATTGGGGATTGCCATCGACGAACATGGAGAAACTTCCCAGCAAGTCTATCGCTTTCAAATCGATTCCATTCACTTCATTCCCTAAATCCCAGCGTTTACAGCAACAACTATGAAAACAAGAAACTTCGTCAATACTGGGAGAGCCGTCTCTGAAATTGGTCTTGGCTGCTGGCAATTGGGCGCAGACTGGGGGCACGTCAGCGACAACGAGGCACTGTCCATTTTGGAAACGGCAGTCGACCATGGTGTTACGTTTTTCGATACCGCAGACGTTTACGGCGCGGGGCGATCCGAAACGCTGATCGCCAAATTCCTTAGAGGCCGGCAAGAAGACGTGTTTGTTGCCACAAAAATTGGGCGTAAAAACTACCCTGGCCCGTACACACCCGACACGATGCGTCAACACATCCATGATTGCTGTCGGCGATTGGGCGTCGACGCTTTGGATCTCGTGCAACTCCATTGCATTCCAAAGGGTGTGATGGCGTCAGGCGAGGTGTTCGATTCCCTTCGGACATTCAAGCAGGAAGGATGGATCAAAAACTTTGGTGCCAGTGTCGAGTCGATGGATGAGGCTCTGATGATCCTGGAACAACCGGGCCTGACATCGTTGCAAATCATTTTCAACATTTTCCGTCAGAAGCCGATCCACGACTTATTCGACAAAGCCATGGCCCAAAATGTCGGCATCATTGTGCGACTGCCGTTGGCTAGTGGTCTATTGGCGGGGAAGTTCACGGGAGAAACGAAGTTTGCCAAGGACGATCATCGCAACTACAACGCGGACGGAAACGCGTTCAATGTGGGTGAGACGTTCGCCGGATTGCCACTGGCAAAGGGTGCGGAGTTGGCAGAGCTCATCAAGGTTTTTGTACCCGAAGGCATGACGATGGCGCAGTTCTCGCAGCGTTGGATTCTCGACCACGACGCGGTATCGACCGTCATCACCGGCGCATCGCAACCCTCTCAAGTTTTGGCCAACACCGCAGTATCCGAATTGCCGCGGCTTTCGAAAGAAACACACAGCCAGCTTGCCGCAATCTACGAACGCTCGATCCATGAGCATATCCGCGGATTGTACTGATGGAGTGTAGAGCAGTTGTCCTCAACTGCTTTGGAGTTAGTGCCAAGCCATATTGATCAGACTCAATCGACGGCCAGATCACCGAGGATGTGCCGGGTTTTTATTATTCTGGATGGGGACGCAGGACGTGAACAATTGAGACAATTGTTCGACACTATTTGCATTTGCGAAAATGCTTTTCAGCGTTGCAAAATGAGGTCGCCTTTGCGGCGGGATAGGGATTAACTAGACAGTTTCAAAGCCCTTGCGTTGGTCGCGTTTTAGCCAAGTGTTCGCTTCCTTGTCGTCGATGAACTCTTCCTGGTTTGGCTCCCATTTCAGCGGGCGACCTAAACGCATCGAGATGTTTCCCAGGTGGCACGTTGACACGGTACGATGTGAACCCACGACATCCGAAACCGGCGTTCTGCGCGATTGCACGCAATCGAAAAAATTGCCCATGTGATTGACGATTGCGTCGAGCTTCCCAGCTCGCGGCGGTCGCTCCAGGTTGTCATAGTCGTAGACCTTCCAATCTTCGCGACTCAGCGGATTCGTTTTTAACGCGTCGACGGGTGCACCGGCGATCTTTCCTCGATTGACGAACAATCGACCAGCATCGCCGGTGAAGAGTATCCCATTATCGCCGGTGTCGCCGACGGTCATCATCACCCCTTTGGCATACTTGAAGGTGACGTTGTAGTCGATTGCGACGTTGTAGCCATTGGCGACGGTTGGCAACGTTGCTGCTCCGTTGATTTCGACTGGATAGGAATCGATTGCCCA
>JAIPFP010000041.1 GCA_021736575.1 Pirellula sp.
TGCTGCCCGGAGTGGAAGTAGACGCAGCAGTGCCTTTGCCGGGCGCAGGGCTCTGTGCGGTTGAATTCGAAGCAGTGCCACTGAATGCCGAATTGAAGGCGGCATAGTCGAGAGGCAGCATCTCAGGCAAGCGACCTGTTCGATCGCCGGCCTCGTAAGTTGGATGTGGCTTGGTTCGAAGCACGCGATCTACAACGAGATTGCCAGCAGCGTCTTTACGAGAGACCGAGTCGCCATAAAGGATGATGTCGACCAGGCCCAACACAACGTTTCGAGCACGATCAGGCAAGCTCGGAGTGGTCTTGGTGTATTCGCCCGTTCGCGTTTCGATCGTCTTGTCGACCGCGTGCGAGATGAGGATCAACCCATATGGCAAGCTGGCCAAACGAGTCAGCACGCGATGCCATTCGTTCTTCACAAGAGCCCAGCCTTTGCCGTGGCCCATGTCCCCTTCGTACTCGATGCCATGCTTGGCACACACATAGTCCGAACACATCTTGAAGGCGTTGTCGACCGTGTCGATCACTAACGTTTTGAAGTTGTGATCGCCCTTAGCGAGCAACTTGCAAGCTTCCAAGAATGCTTCCCACGAGTAGGTTGGTACCTTGAACACTTCCAAGTGATTCAGACCTGGCTCGCATTCAAAGAACATAGCTTCGGGGAACTGGGAAGCGAACGAACTCTTGCCAAGCTTGGGAACGCCATAGAGCAAGATCGATTGCTTTGCCAAGTCGGTGGTCGGTTTGGTCTTTGTGGTTGGTAGTGTCACTGTCATAAACAAGGTTTCCTTTCAAATCAGAACGGGGGTGCTTCAGAATCAACACGAGATAGCTCTTCGTTAGGGAGAGCTATCTCGTACAGGTTGTCAGCGACGTTTGGATTGAATCCCGACTGGCAATATGCCAAGTACTCGCATGGGCGTTGGTACGAGAAACAGTTCGAGGTGTTGAGCAGCCATTTGCCACGGCGACGGGCATCGAGGTACTGCTGCGTGATTTCCCACACCTCGTCTTGCAACATGGCCAGACGATCTTCGGAGAGATAAATGAATTCGCGATGGAATGCTTCGGGACGTGAATACCATTCAGTCAGCCGAGCTTGGAACTCCTCGTCCGTTTCGGGCATCTGTCGCTTGGCTGTTGATTTGCCGCTCTTGTTCTTAGCCGCGAGTTCCGCGTGGCGAACTTCGTACTCTTCCTGTGTCTCGCCTTTGCCTTGCTTAAGCCGACTCTTGAGCAGCACGTTGTAGATGACGCCAACGATCGGATAGCCGAGTTCACGCAAGTAATAGCAGTACAATGCGATTTGTGTGTCGGTCCATAGCTTGTCGAGATAACTCGCATCAACGGTTGATGCCGTTTTGTGCTCGAGCAGGTACAAACCATCATGGCAACGAACGATGCCATCGACCTTGCCGGCGATTCGGAAGGTCTGGCTCTGTCGTCCGGTGTCCGGATTGCGGATCTCACCGACGAATTCCTTCTCGACTTCGACGACTTCGAAATCTTCGGTTGCATAGCGTTCGGCGTAACCACCGATCATCGCCGTTGCCAAATGCCATTGAACCATTAGATTTGCATCGACCACGCGATTCTCAAAAGCATCGTCAATGTAGGTGAGTACATCGCGAAGCCGCGACTCGGTATTTGACGATCGATACCATAGCTCGATCGCTGTATGGATCACGCTGCCGAACGACAACGCCTCTGCACGCTCACGCGGACGCAGGTTATCGAGATAGCGGTTCTTGTACTTACGGGGACAATTGCGAAACGTGTTTAACGCTGAATAGGTCAGCAGCGTCTTATCGTTCGCTTCGGTTTGTGTAATGAATTGGGACATGGGTGCTTGGGGTTACTGTTTTGGGGTGCTTTGCGGCGTAAATCGTTGCCTAGAAGAATTTCATCTCGTAGGTGTCTTGCTCCTCGATCGGAATGCCGTTGAGGCGTTTTGCGCCGCGTTCGCGAGCGATTTGTGCTTCACTCAACTTCAGTGACGCATTGACTTGCGAGCACTTCTTGCAAATGCGATTGGCGGCACTCTTGGAACGAAACGTTTCGTTGCATTTCAGGCACTTCCGATCACCAGGTTCATGGGGTAATAGTCGCGTTGACATCGCAATCGGATCTTTCATCGAGTAGGTCAGAGGAGAGTGATGACAGGTTGCGAATCAAACCGTGTCGACGGATTCGACCTCGAAGTTGCCTTCGTGATCGCTGGTCACCAGAAAGTGCTGGTGCGAGATGTTGGCAACAAAGCGGCTTTCACGAGGAAGTGCCTGACGAATGGCCTGGCAGGATTCGTTGAATTCATTGGAAGCGGCTTCGAAGCGTTCGACGGCTCGCAGATATCGCTGCAAAGCGAGCGAGATAGTGACGCGCTGATCGATATTCATGTTGGCTGCACTCATTGACTGGAATTCCTTTTGGTTGATGACTCGTGTTGATTGATAAGTTGCTTTCTCTATCTGTTGGAATACCCGGTCCCCGGGTGAATTGACGGTTACGATTCCAGATATCTGTCGAATCCTGCTTCCTCGAAGAGCTTGCGGATCTGCAACATCCAGTCATTGAGCGTGGTGCGTGGGATGCCGAGGTCGCGAGAAATCTCGGTGATCGAGTGGGTTTGACGGCGACGGAGAATGTCTTGGAGTTTCTCTGGTAGCTTCGACATGAACGTGGCAAGGTCCATGCGTAGGTCGTTGAGCTCCTCTTCACCAAGGCGACGCGCACGTCCGAGCCGTCGATCTTGATCCTTATCGTGTAGTGTCTGAGACATTTCGACTTGACCACCGTCATCACCACGGACGTTCTTGCTCAGACTGACGCGGCCGGCAGTCGAGCGTTTAACAACGGAGCGATCGCGAACGACGTTGGCCAAGTGGCGTTGCACCACGGTGCAGACGTATGGGTAGAGATGGCCAACCGATGGATCGTAGAGGCGAAGACTCTTGGTCGCCCGAACGTAAACCTCTTGGACCAGATCGTTTCGATCTTGCTGTGTAAAGTCGGACTTGGCGATTAGCTTTCCAACCTGCCGATGGATGACACTGCGAACGAAGTTGTCGTCACCAAGGTTGATGGATTGGTTGTCTGACATGAACGGACCTCCTGATTGAGGCCCCACAGGCAACAGGTCCGAAAGTTAAAGCCTGTGAGGCCCGCTCGCTTGTTCGCGAGCTGTTTTCTGATGTGAATCAGACCTGTCGTCCGCTACTGGCGAAAATTCCCAAAACGGGCTGGGAAAGAAGAAAATTCCCAAACGAGATCGCACGAAACCCAGGAAAACACTTGGTAAACGCAATCAGAAATTTGCTAAAATCCCGAGAGTGGGGTTTGGGAAAATTCCCATGTCTTCAATCCAGAAAGAGACCAGCGCCTAGAATCTGCGCGAAACAGGCCTGAGTAGGATTGAGTGCTTCAAGCAGCCAAGCAAAGGGAAACGGGGAAAGAGTATGAAGACAACCAACGGCAACAAGAATATGGGAGCAGCGTTGGCTCTCGGATGTGGCGTTGGAGCGGCGTTAGGCGTTGCACTTGGTAACGTTGCAATCGGTGTAGCAATGGGAGTCGCGATCGGCGTCGCCCTAGGGGCATCAGGAGCGTTTTCTGGGAAGCCGCGAAATCCCATGTAACTTTTTCTTTAAGTCGTCCATCGACCGGGAAACAACAATCTCTCGAAGAGTTGACTCGACAGCGCTTCGATGATTGGTCGGGGCGGTTGTTACGACATCAGTAATCTTGATGCTCAGCCGCTAACCGAGCATACTCCAGGGAATTATCGGGCACCAGCTTGAATATGCACCGATAGCCCTTCTTATCATCTGTCAGGCCGATCGGATCGCCATCGATGCCGAAGAAAGCACGAAGCGTCTTGTTCAACGCTTCCCGATGCTTGCGATTCTCACGACGAGCCCCAGGTGAACTCCAAGTCATCAAGCCGTGGCCCTGCGCGAGCGAGTACAACAACTCCCACTGCATGTTCGGCAATCCGTTCTTTGCGTTGGCGAGTCCCATCTGTGCAAACATTAAACGCTCGTGCTTGCCGCCAGCGAGCACCGTCACAGTGTGTGAATCTTGGAAGCGAATCTCAACGTCCTTCCAAGAGCAACCAGATGGCGTTGGGAATTTCCCAACCGCAGCCTGCGGCTTCGGCAATAACCGGTCTCTGAACTCGACCAGATGCTTGCGAGCCCAATTGGTAAGTGCCCAGCCCTCCTCGTCGTGAACCAACGACTGTTCCAGGGGTAAAACGAGACAACCTTTATCGATCAACACTCGCGAGCATTGGGCGTTCAAGACTCGCATCGACGTTAGGAACAGCACATACGGACGTTGGTCCTTCAGCTGAACTGCGTCTAGACATCGCGAAAAACGTCGGCCATTAGATTCTTTGGCCAAGTAGAACGCGAAGCCTGCACCCGAAGTTCCACCGAACTGCCCGAGAAGATAGCAGTGGTGAGTTTCATTCAACTGCTCGACGGCAGGAGCAAATCCGATTAAATCGCAGAGTACCTTGCTGAGCTTCACAACGTTGAATTCGAAGCAAACCAAGTCGCGTCGATCAACCGGAATATACTCCTCGGTCTTCTCATTGTAGCCTTCGAAGACTCCATCCTCGAACTCGGACACCTCGAGCCACTCGTACGGATTACCAATCACTGGCAGGGTCTTTGCCAGTTGATTGGTTGCCACGAGTAGCTCGTATCGCCCAAGATCCGCATTTCTGTGGTCTACATCGCCAAGGCGCTGTTGCCAACACAATCGGGAAGTTGACAGTCCCCAGACTCGTTCAAGCGCTAGCCAGAATCGGTTCATGTCGAGGCTTCCTCGTCGATAGTCCAGTGATAATGAAGCCGCGTTGAGCCAACCAGGCTTCGATGATAGTTGCAATCGGACCTCGGTTGTACATCGCAACATTTGGCGGCCGCACGGTAACCGCCAACTCACTCTTTCGACCGAACATCTGAAGCTTGAACGTGGCTGAAATCAATCGTCGCTTAATATGGATATCCTTGTTGCGACCTTGAGCCCAATTGAAAAGATCGTCTCCCTTTCGAATCGTGATCACACCGTATCGCTCATCCGGATCGCCCAACCACAGCTCCACCAATTTCACATCGCGGATGCCATCGATGTCTCCTGGTGAAAGCGCATCAAAGCCGAACTCACGCAGCGGCTCAAGGGAATACTTCACTCCAGTCGGAAAGCAATCCTCGCTGCCGAACAGGTGTTTGCCTAACAGCCGGCAATACAGAGCCTTCTCCTTCGGAGACTTCGCGTTGATGCGGAGTTCTCCGAACGCACGATTGTAGATTGCCAAATCGCTTTGGACTGGCCAGAACGACTTGATATCGAAGTTGCCTGCGTTCACCACGGGCTGGCGTCGAAACAGGCTGCCATGCAGGATCGAGATATCGACTTCGTCCTTCCGGTCGAATATCTCTATCTTGGTCCCTTGACCGCGGAATCGCTCGACGTACCACGAATCGATGTCGCGTTCGAGTTGCTGCAACGTTTCCTCGGCCGGCGTCACATACTTCGGTGGCTTCGTTTGATTCGCTTGGTAGTAATCAAACGACCTAGCTCGTTTCAACTTGGCTCGCGCATGTGTTTGAACAAGTTGCTCCCGCTCGGTCAACCAAGCGGCAGTAACGATGTCCGCTGCTGAATGTTCACCACCTTGCTCAAGACCCAGCGTATGGCCAGGAACTCGATCGAGCAGCAGTTCGACAGCAACCGCGTTTGCAAGTTCGTCGATTAGGCAAATCGCGTCCAGCAAGTCTGCAGGTGTTTCGTGATCAGCGTGGGTTATCTCGCGTATGACCGCTTGGCAATCGATCGAATCAGGTGACTCGATTCGCACGGACCGACTTGCAAAGAAGTCAGTGTAAGGTTGGAGCAATTCGAACAATCGCTTAGGAGCGATCGATTCCAAAACGCCAGGGCGCGATAGACGCGGAAGTCGAACAGAGGTCATGGTGTCTGCCTAGAAAAAGTTACAAACGCATAGCAATCCTTCATTGATAAAACGTCAATCGATCCAACCGGCTGACGAGAAAAAGCGATTGGCAGTGGTTGGTCTATTCGGCATCCACCGAGTATTGTTCCTGATTTGGGCATCCCATCCATCAGTTCATGACCGTTGTCCTACGAGATTCCATCCAGACCAAACCACTGCCAATCGCGAACGCTATCATTCACATGCGATTGACACGTTAGGTCACAGCCAAAAAAGAAAATGGGGAAAAGCCATGCGTCCCAAACCGGCTATCCCGGTCTCAGGGGTTTTTTCGGCTCCCGCGCTTAGATGAGGCGCGCTTAGTTGACGTTCGGTTGGCTGCTGACGCCTTCGTTTGATCGCTCGGACGCAGGCGCTCACCCGGCATCTTAATGATCAAAATTCTTCGAGGTTCTTGTTCGTTAGTTCTCTGAACATCAACAGTCTTGAAAAGATCACGAAGGTGCAGAGATGTCCCTTGACGATCAGTTTGATCAAGAACGATAAGAAACCCTAATCTTGCGCTCGTATTCTGATACTCGCATGTTTGAGAAGAGTAGGCCTGCTCAAGCGAGGAGAAGGAGCAGTCGCGCTCCTCACGTTTGACTTCAATAACTAAGTGTTCCGCTCGCAATTGAACGAATACATCCGCACGCCCGCCCCCAATATCTGAAACCTCGATCTCAGTACCAAGAAGAAATGGCCGCAGTTGATTCAGTAAATCTGCTTGCAATGACGATTCATGTGCTTTCGTTCCATCAGCAGCGCGGAATAGGTAGGAAACGTTTGACTCGTGTCCAACCGTCATTTCAAGTCGGCTACTGACAAACGACGTCAACCACAAGATCAAAGTATTGAATAGCCTCTGAACAACTGTAGACCTTTGATAATCGGGATGCGACTCTATTGCGGCAATCTGTTCATTTAAGACTGCTAGTTGAGCCTCGGTGAGCGTCTCCAAGAACACACCAAACGCACTTTGCATCACACGTGCAAGTCTCTCGCCTCGGTCAGGTTGCGGCATCAAATTAGCAACAACATTGATGATCATATCCCTCCGTGAACTAGAACATAACACACGACGGGTAACCTGAGCGGGCTTTGCCGAACCCACCTTTCCTAACAGCTCTTCTGCACTATCAGAAAGGTCGGAGCTTGCATTCCTTTGGAGCCACGTGCGCAACAAAGTTGCGAACGCTGGCTGCTCAGCGATGCAGGAAACAATCTTCGGTTGTACTAAACGCTCAATCGCACCTTCCTTATCCATCCTGAGGATTGCGCGACTCGCTTGAAAAATGGGCAATAAGTGAAGTTCAATCATCGACGCTGGTTCGTACCAAGCGGGCGAAACCAATCCATCATCTAGTCTTTGAAGATTCTCCGCTAACTGGGTCCATTGAACGACTTCTAGTGACCTGGCTCCCAGCCATGGCGGATCGCAAGTACTACGATGATAAAGCCTTAACTCCAATGTTCTGCGTCGGATTTCGTCTGATAGAGTGTTGTTAGGGTCATCAAGCTTGCACTCATAGAAGTCCAAGAGGGTTTGTAAACAAACGTCAAAAAGCTTTGCATCTGGTCGGCTATTCCCAAATTTCATTGACTTTCTGAACCAGCCGCATGCTTCAACGATGTTCTCAATTGCTTCCTTACAATCAATACATCGTAGGAATTTCACCATGTGTGCAATCCCTAACTCGAAGGAAGCTTCGTCGGCTGCTTCTGAATGTCCCGAAAGATCATAAAGTCGTTTCAGTAGTGAATCATCAAACCAATATGTGTTTGCAATTCCCACGATCTTTGCGTACCAGCGAGAAGGTGCGGTCGATGAGCTCCAGTCTAAGTCAAGTAACGCGGCGATAAAAGCATATCGCAGCGACGGCTCTCGCAGCGCAATACGTAGGGCACCGTCAAGAACTCCAGAGCGCCCGACCGGTCCCAAACTCTCGGTATTTATCTGGTCGATATAGACACGAAAGAGCAAATGCTGGAGGCCGTCGGAAATGCACGGATCAATCGCGTTGACGCAACCACGTAGCGCAATTCCATTTGTGCAGGACGCAACTAGGGATAGGATAATCTCGTTATGAGAATGATCCTCAACAACAGCAAGCGCCTGAACTATCTCAGGCAATACAGGAGAATTTGCTAAACGGAAAACTCCTTCCTTGATCGATTGGAAACCACCAATACTTTCAACGCTGATGACTTCGCCGTTCTCCAAGAGTGAAACGACTCGCTTCTCGACGGAGTGAAGTTCCTGATTTACCAAAGGTAATCATCTCCCGTCGCGCGGCGTGTATGTCCGTCCTTAACGCAATCCAGGATTACTTCAGAGGCGATTGAAGCGATAAACACCTGAAGCTGCTCATGTTCGAGAGCTACTTCCTGCAATCCAGCCATCAGTTGAGCTAGATCCGTGGCTGTCACCTCTTGAGCCGCCGGTGAGTCAATCACAAGTAGCCCAGGATACCTCCCAACGCCCAACTGTGTGCCCACGCTGATCATTGCGAGGACAGTAGCAACCTTTAGCCTTAGCTTCTCGCCCGCTGTTACTTTACTGTACGACGTTTGCTCATCACCCTTTGATAGTATCAGAGATAGATTTCCGCGCAGCGTTGCAGATGTAAGATTAATCATCCCAAATCGGTTTGCATATTTGACGATTGCCTGAGAGACCTTCGTTAAAATGTCTTCTTGCACGGCTTTCACTCGCGACTCCGTTTCGACAAGAGCTGCTTCCAACACCACAAGATCGATTTGCTTCTCCATGTTTTCGGGAATTGACTTACCAGCTTCTTCAATGCGGGCTTCCAACACAGCAATTTCTTTTGCAAGCTCATTCCGTTTCGACGGTTTTTCAAATTTCTTTGCTTCGTTTAGAAGTGTCGCCTCCAGTTCAGCAAGTGACTCCTGTTGCCTCAATTGTTGCTCCTCAAGTGACTTGAGTTGCGACGCCGACTTGGACTTTGCCTGCTTGGATGCTTCTAAGCGATGACGTAAATTCCGCTCGATTTCTGCAGCATCGACGTCGCCGTGAATCGCCTCGCCGCATAAAGAGCAAGCGTTACTAGTGCTCTCCAGCTCCTTCTTCGATTTTGAAATAGAGTGCTCACATCGGGGACAACATGACGGCTCGAGGGCTCGAAACACTCCATCAGCGGCTGTGGCATCAACGTGATTTTGGAGATCGCGTCGATCTTCCAGAAGAGTGTTATTCGCTGCCTCGAATGCTGAATTTGCCTCAATTATCTCGCGATCGAGTTTACGCAAAATCGACCGATCTTCGTTTAGCTTCGTTGTCAGGTCACTAATCCGATTGGTTGCAATGGCGATTGTTGGTAGTTTATCCCACTCCTGTTTCTTCGAATCCAGCTCGGTATTCAGCGTCTTGATACGATCATTGACGGACTCTAAAGCGTCATTTTGTAGGCGGGTTCTCGCTAATTCTTTGCGATTCAGCTCTGCAATTACGGCCTTTATCGAAGACAGCGTAGAAACCCAGGGAACGCCGAGATACATTTGCGTCAGCCGTATTGGGAGCCCTGATTCAGGCGGCAGTTCACCCACGAGAACTTTATAATCAGTGCCGATAAACAGTACGCTGCTCAGAACCTGCCAACCATGCTGCACGATCTTTCCACCAGCTTCACCGAGCGAGCGATGTACAGGAAGTGTTTCCATGCGAAACTCGTGCATGAAGAAGTTGGACATCACGTCTTCGAATTCGTCTTCGTTGCCAAACGAGTTGACAGTACGTCGATTTCCTGTCTTGCTGTATCTACTTAGCCGCCCTTCGATACCGCTTCCTGAGCTAACTTCAATTTCGAATGAGGTCTCCTCTAAATCGAATCCCAGTCTTACCTGTTTGATCCATGACCTTACGTCCGCTTGAAGGTTGTCTGCCGGTCGTCCTCGCAACATCCAACGAATCACCTCTAGGACGGTTGACTTACCTCGAAGGTTCTTGTCAGAGAGTATTGCCCAGAAACCAGAGCTGAGTTCTTCCCATCGAAACTCAAAAGGTAATGGTGATTCGTCACTTCCTTTATCGCCAGAAAAGAAGATCGACCGGATTAACAGCCTCTTCGGAGCCGGAACCACAGGGGAAGGTTGGATCTGGTACGAAGATAGAATTTGTTCAACACTTTCAGCATCTTGCTGAACTTGCTCAGCAATCGATTCCAGCCATTTGCGATTCTCCAATTTCGGTTTCATGTTATGCCCTTGTGGTGCTCGGCTTACGTCGATCTAGCAGTCGACTTCGGACATCTTCTGCTATTGATGGTATAGTTGCTCCGAGCTTCGTGCTCGCATATTCGATTCTCTCGTATTGTCGTTGCTTCAGTTCGTTTCCATTCCGTCCGTTTGCGATTTGAGACACCAATGCTGATCGTTCGCGGTACCATTTGAGAACTGGTGCTTGCTTTTCAATTCCCTGGCACGTCTGAATAGCCTTGGGCATGACAAGATAGTCGGTCTCTAGCACGCGATCGACTGTTCTCCGTCCTCCAATTCGAATCATTTCTCGTGAACAAAGTATCGCTAAAGCATCATCTAGCTTCTCGTAAGCTCCAAACCGCCACCGAATCATAGGAATGCGTCTAAGGTCAGGTTCATCATCAATAAAGATTTGGGCCGCGATATCTAGTAGGTGGTTGTCACCGGTTTTGTCAAAAAGCTCAATCAACTCGTCAGCAAGATAGTCGGGGTAACGCATCCAGAAGTCGAATGCGCAAAGACGCGTGTTACCTTGAAAGAGCAGGCTCTCACCAGCTGGAGACGCGGGGACAGACTTTTGCCCTCCCGCAACCAACAAAAACAGCAATCTCACAGCATCAAGGTAAAACGAATGGTGGTTCATGTGTTTGGGCTCTTCAGTTTTACATAGTCAAAGCTATAGGCATGCCTGCGAAAATGAGCAGTCAATTCTTCAGGGTGTTCTTTAGCTTCTCCCAATCGCCCTCAACAATCCACGCGAAGCGATAGCCATCGGGGCTCCGTTGCGCCCAAAGCTCGCCAATATCGCGTTTGTGCTGCTCATCGGGGTTGGATGCCAGTTTCGCATTCTTGTACTCGACGATTACCATGGTTCCATCGAGTAATTCGACGATGAAGTCAGGAAAGAATTTGCCGGGCGATTTCGGCAACCAGAATCCACCGTGGGATTCGTGATCTAGATTTCGGAGCCAACGTTTTACGTTTACATGCGCATCGATGATCGTAGCAGTCTCTAACTCTTTCTTGTTCATGTCGCCGATTAGGTCAAAGGCATGCTTCTTGAACTTGTGGCCGCCTGAGTACTCGCGTGTTGGGTTGTAGCGAAACTCCTCCACATGAATGGCGAAATCCCTATCCGTCGTGATCGAATCCGGATCGTCTTTGATCAACATCTCAGTTGCCTTGCGTAACTGCACGCGACCGTGATCGGAGATTTTGACACGAATTACTTCAGCTAACTCGTGGCGTCGTCGGACCAACATCGATAGCGGAATGCCTCGCTTCTGGACTAACGCCTGGATGACGCGCAAGAGCCAAGGTTGGCTGAAACGAAGAGGCAGTCCCTGCAGCGAATCGCCGCGATGGATTTCGCGATCAATCCAGCGAACAAGGTTTACTTCTGACCAATCATCGTCTTCGCGAATCAGCTCAAGCTGACGGAGCCGCACTTCGTTACCAACTCGCGAAACCAGTCCAGCTTCATTTCCGCCACGAGATTCAATATCGATGGTGGCAGAGTTACCGATCTTGATATCGGATGCGAACTCACTTTCTGGGATGGAAACGTCGCACTTATTGAGATCCCATTCAAATTGGTCGAGCTCTATCGGCTCAAGCAATCGTCGGCGGTCATCTGTCTTTACGCTCAAACGTGGGACAATAAATGGTACTGCGAATTGACCTGGCAGCTTGGGTGTTATCCCTGCAGGCTTCTCCAGTTCCCAATAATCATCGATCGCCTTTTTATCTTGTTCGGTGCTAACTGCGTTCTGAAGCTGGTGAAGTTCCGTAGGTGTAGGCAAATCCTCAAGTACCAACGTGCTCGACTCAGGTTCCCATCGAATCTTATTGGCCAAGGTCGGTGTTAATTTGTCCGTTGCTGGAGGAGCTGTCATTGGGATGCGGCTAAAGCCGAGTCCCTGTTGAGCAGCATTCACCTTAACTCGCAATGCGTCCGCCGCGGAGCGCTCGTCGAATCCACAGGTCTCAACCATCCGATCGCGAAGTTGCATTGCAGTCTGTACGACATTGTCGCTCAATACAAACGCATAGGCACGATCGAGGGCCGGAACATTCGTTGGACAAGCGTTAGGCATCCGCAGAATTCGACCGATCAACTGTTCGACGGCTGTTGCGGTGGCCGTGTTTCCAATCGAACCTAACACATACGCCCAAGGGCAGTCCCATCCTTCGCGCAGCTTGTCTACCGTGATGATGTAACGAATGGGGCACTGCAACGCCATCAGATCAGTGTCACCGATCTCATCGATACTACCTGTGCAAATCTTTACGTCGGCTTCAGGCACTTCGAGTTTCTCAATCAAGGCCTTCTTTACAGCCTCAACCGTGTGCATCTCTTTGGTTTTAGAGTTTGGCTGGGCTTGAATTAGTGCGATCGGACGAATGGGCTGGACGCCGTTATCCCGATGTTCAAGATCAGCGAGAAATTCAAGTTCCTCACGGCGATGCTTGGTAGCAGCGAGGACTTCGAGCCAGTCCGAACGATTCTCAAGCTCAACAGGCAGTTTGATCATGCCTTCATTCTTTAGAGCCAGGGCGCTGACACTGTGTAGAACGTTGCTCGCATACTTTGGATTCGTGCGATGCGATGGATCGTGGATTTGCTCGGGAGTAGCAGTTAGCTCAAGTACAAACGACGGTCCGAATCGCATCAACGATTCGAAGGAAACTGGCGTTCGAGCGTTGTGTGCCTCGTCCATCACCACAATAGGCTGTCGAACTCTAAGCGCATTCGCCAACGACAGTTGTATTAGGCCAGACTCATCCCTTTGTAAGTCTTGAACCACAGCCGCTGGTAAATTCTCCAGTGGCTCCTTCATGTAACCGTTATCTCGGTAGATGCGACGAGTTGTTTCCAACTCTTCGCCGCTGCGATCATCGCGAATTCTGTAGGATTGAATCGTCGTCACAATTACGATGGCAGGACCACCAGGACGGACAAACTGCGGACGAGTCAGCGCTTCCTCAAGCGTCATCACTTCAATCGCCGCTCCCAACTCCTCCTCAATCGCAGCACGGTAAGGGTGGTTGGGGTTCTTCAGACCGCGAAGCGTTTGGTCGCGAATGGTTGTGCTAGGAGTGATCCACAGAACGGCAGGTCGGTCGGTTGCAAGCAAACTTCTGCCAATCACGCCTACAGCATGAGCGGCAAGTAGTGTCTTTCCGCCACCAGTCGGAATTCGCAAACAAACATAAGGGACACCACCGAACCCCGGCGTCGATAGGTAGTCTCGCTCGGTGAACTCTGCAAACGCATCATGCTCAGGGCGATGAACGCCAAGCAGAGATTTCTCGCGCACAACAGCTGAATAGTTGCGAAGAATCGAGAGAGATTCAGTCTGGTATTGTTTGAGGGCCAATCGCCGCATCGGCAGTTCTCCTAGCTTTCACGCAATGAATAGGGGATTTGCCGAAAGACGATGTTCTCTCGAGCTAGAGTTGTTTCGCTCAGTCGAGTCGCTTCACCGAAGATGACCCGGCTGCCTTTACCCTCTGGGTGCGCAGGCAATCCAGCCAAAACACTGTTGGTCAAAACATTGCCTCCAGCAGGTCGACGATCGCCCAACACGCCGTTGTAAAGTAAGTAGATTGCTCGTCCGTGATGGACGCCGAGCAATGGGCAATCCTTCTTCGGGCGTTTCTGTACTGGCACGCCTGTTTCCAACAAATACACATAGCGAGCTAAGTCGGTGAAGGGAACTTCGCCATTGATGTCACCAAACTCATCGAGCAACGTGCGACCGAGTTTGCAGTAACGGAATCCTGAGCCAAGGCCTTCAACTGATTTATCCGATCCGCCAACATAGCCTTCACATGCTCGCTGAATTCTCTGCCTAGTCACACGCTCGGAAACTTCAGGCAATACTTCTACCAAGACACATTTCCGCGTTCCCCCGTCTGCTTTATTTGCCGCAAGCACAGCTTGCCCCGTCGTTCCACTTCCAGCAAAGGTATCGAAGATTATCGAATCCTTGTCACTTCCGATGTCAAGGATTCGACGAATCAACCGCGTAGGTTTTGGCGTAATAAAAACGCTCGCCGAATCTTCAAAATCACAGATTGAAACCAGTTCCTTCTTCGCCTCTTGAGTGTTGCCTACGTCGGTGAGTAGCCAAAGAGTTTCTGGAACGATTCCATCTTTGACATCGGTAAGAAACCGTTTAATACGCGGCACGTTATTTCCATCTTTGCCCCACCATATTCTGTTATCCGCATTGAGCCGGTCAAATTCTTTCTGAGAGAATCGCCAATAGGTTCCCTTAGGAGGACCTGCGATAACTCGACCAGAAGGACTGGTAATTGGATAAGTTCCTTCGCTGTAATAGTTGCGAGCAGAACAATCGCCTGAACTCCATGGCCCGCGTGAATCGTTGTCAGGGTTTTTGTATCTTTGCTTCTGATCGTCGCTTCGTGGTACTAGGTTTGGACGCCATAAGTCTGCATTCTGCGCATAGACCAAAATGTAATCATGACTCTCGGATAAGTGACGAGCGGAATTCTTCGGTGAAAACATCTTCTGCCAAATTACCGCAGCAATAAAATTGGCAACGCCGAAAATTTCGTCACACACATATCTCAAATGCGCAACGGCATTGTCATCGATCGAGATAAAGATTGCTCCATCGCTCCGCAAGAATTCTCTTAGCAATGCGAGCCGCGGATACATCATGCACAACCACTTGTCATGACGGCACAAGTCTTCCGCTTCCTTGCCAACGACCTGTCCAAGCCATTTTTTGATTCGCGGATCGTTAACGTTGTCGTTGTACACCCAGTTTTCGTTGCCAGTGTTATATGGTGGGTCGATGTAGATACACTTCACTTGTCCTCGGTAACGAGGCAATAGGGCCTTCAGCGCTTCGAGGTTGTCACCCTCAACGAGTAAGTTTTCAGCATCTGGGTCTCCAAACGAAAGCTTAGGATCGCATTCCAGCAACCTCGTAGGGATATGCCGATGATGATCAACGACAGCTTCTTTGCCGATCCAGTTGAGTGTTGGCATCCATGTTCCCTGTTGGTTTTCAAATCAAAATCTTGCCCTGCCAGCTACTAGCCAGTGAGAACGATCTCGGGTATGTTGACTAGAGAGTGCAACAATTTACCGCTTTTGGGCACTGAGAACAAGTGGCGAACAAAATGACGCTTGGACAGAGATTGCGAGAGCTTCGAAAAGCAAAGCGGCTCTCGTTGCGTGAACTAGCTTCCCGCGTGGACGTCGGCTTCACGTACCTTTCGAAAATCGAAAACCACAAGCTCGAAGATGGCCACAGTCCATCGGAAAAGCTGCTTCATCTGCTGGCCGTCGAACTTGGCGGAGACGAAGAGGAATTGCTCTTGCTGGCCGAGAAGGTCCCCGAACCCATCCGTCGCCGCGTTATTGCCCGTCCCGACGCTTTCCGACGCCTCGCAGAACTCTCGGATCGAAAGTTGGATCGGGTTCTTGCAAGCTTGGACTGAGCCGCCAATCGCCAGCTGGTTGAACTCTAATCAAGGAAGAACATTGACGTGAATGACGAAGACTCAAGCCAATCTGTATCAGAGGTTCAATCGGGAATACTTGAATCTAGAGCCCTATTTATCGATACATCCGAGTACGAGCGACTTTCATATGCATTCGGAGTAGGGACACTCGCAATCCTATCAACACACAATCGAGTAACACTCTTACTACCTGAGGTCGTTGAGTCGGAGATTCGCGACCATTTCAAGAAGGCCGCACAAGAGTCTGTGAGGCTACACAAGACTTTTTCCGACCAGGCGAGAGTGCTTCGCAATCTTGATGATCCGAAACTAGGGTTGGTTTTCACTAAATTCGTTGCGGATGAAGTAACCAAAGCATTGACTATCGCCTTCGAGAAGTTCACCGACATGATGACCACGATCAAGCTTCCCGTATCGACAGTAGATCCCAAAGTGGTATTCGATCGCTACGTGGCAACGCTCCCGCCGTTCAACTCAGGAAAAAAGAAACATGAATTCCCTGATGCGTTCGCACTAGAATCAATCAGAAACTGGGCAGTTGCAGAAGGTCGTAAGGTTTATGTGGCATCACAAGACAACGGGATGAAAGAATACTGCGATGAAGTCCCTGAGTTAGTTTATGTTCAGAGCGTCGACCAGTTTCTCGACTTGGCGATCCGTGAGGATCAGGAGACTGCGTCGAAACTGAGAACCGTTATCGATGCCAATCAAGATTCAATCGAATCGTTCATTGAAGCCGATTTTCCGAGCCTTGGCTTTTTCGTCGACGATCGCGAGGGCGACGTTAACGAAGTCAGCGTCAACGAAATCGAGATTCACGCAATGTCCATCGTAAAATTGGATGCAGGTGTTGCGACAGTAGAACTCGATTTAACAATTAAGTTTGTAGCAGATGTAAGTTACGACGACATTGAGCATGGCATTTACGACAGCGACACAAAATCTCTCTGGACCCAGCAAGAGACTGGAGAGTGGGAACGAGAATACTACGGCAGTGCCGTGATTTACGTTTCGCTGGATGACGCTGACCCAACCAAGCTGACAATAAAGTCGTTTCAGATTAATGATGGAGAGGATATTGCACTTTCCTTTGATGATGGCTGGCCCTACAAGTAGATCGGCCCCACAGCAAAGGCGAGCACTCATTAGGATCGGTTGTGAGCCGGCTGACTCCAAGCGATTCTCTGTTTCCGCCAATCTGGACATGCACATAGCTTTTGAATTGCTTTGAGCCGAGTCTCACTTGTCGGCGAGCAGCCAAAGGTTGAAAATAACAGCTCTTCCTGAATCTCGGGTGCGAGCAGTCGCAAGTTCATGATCTGCGTAACCCTCGCCCGCGTCACGTGGCCTAGTCGGGCAAGATCGGCATAGTCTGTCACGACGCCTTGTCTGATGAGATCCTCGAAGTGGATCGCTAGAGCCATGTAACGTGAGATGCGAGGAATGCGCTCAATTGCTGGTTTGGATTCGTCCAATTGGCGTGCGCCTTCAACCATTCGTTTCTTGGCTCCACGCCCGCGTTGCTGAACGGTAAAATGAAAGTCGACACTTACTGGTTTATTCATGATGCAACCTCGTGTAACTGTGGACGGTTTTCCATGGCAATTGTCTTGATGCCATCAGGATGAAAGGTGATCGTCACGCGACCCGTCGAGCCGTCGTAATCGATCTGCTTGACGATCAGCTGTACGATCCGCGATTGTTCGCGGACTGTGAGCGATTCCCAGATCGGTACGAAACTGGTGAGCGCCTTCACAACATCGTCGCGTGTCAGCGTCTGGGCCTGCAGCGCTTGCACTTTTGCGGTGACAATCGCGTGTCGATGTTCTGCCCGATGAAGGCTTTCGTGCCAATCAGCCAATTGTTCGAGCGACTTTGAACTTGGATCACCGGGCTTGATCGTTGGAGCTGCAATTCGGATTGCTTCATTCCAATACTCCAGCTCCTTCACAAGCCCGTCCCGTTCGGCCACAAGTACCCCAAGTTCGCGTTCAAATTGAATCTTGGCTTGTTCCACAACTTCGTCGACCATCGCCGCGTCGTGGCCAACGTGGCGTATTTTGTCCACGACAAACTTCTCGATCTCAGCGGCCGGCACCGACTTCGATTTGCAATTTTTCCAACCGCGTTTCTGAGCCTTCATGCAGACGTAGTAACGGTAGCGTTTGGTGCCATTCTTGGTGGTATGAGTCGGTGTCATCGAACAGTCGCAACAAGCGCATCGAAGGATTCCTTTGAGCAGTGCACCGAATTTGTTTCTCGCTTCGACACCGCCAGTGCGGCCGTTTCGCCGGAGAAGCGATTGCACCTTCTGCCAAACATCCGCGTCGATAATCGCGTCCTGCTCACCTTCGTTGATTTCATCCTTGTAGCCAAGCTTACCGATGTACGTCACATTGGTGAGCAGGCGGAATAGCGTCGCTTTGGTGAATTGCGAGCCGCCTCGCTGTGTTCCCTTCCGTGTCTGCCACACCTTGTTTGTCCAGCCACGTTGGTCCAACTCGGCGATCGTCGCCATGATCGATTGCTTCTCGAGGTAGAGATCGTAGATGGCTCGCACCTTGTTGGCTTCGAACTCATTGATCTTTAGCTTGCCGCCTTGGCCGTCGATATCGTATCCGAGCAACGGCATACCACCCGACCATTTTCCTTTACGTCGAGCTGCAGCGATCTTGTCACGGGTTCTTTCCGAGATAAGCTCACGCTCGAATTGTGCGAACGATAGCAGCACGTTGAGCATCAACCTACCCATTGAGTTGGTCGTGTTAAACTGCTGCGTCACGCTTACGAAAGCGACTTGGTTGCGTTCGAAGACTTCGAGCATCCGAGCGAAGTCCATCAAAGAGCGACTCAGTCGGTCGACCTTGTAGACCACCACGCAATTCACTTTGCCGGCTTCAATGTCCGCCAGCAGTTTCCTAAGGGCCGGACGATCCATGTTACCACCGGTGAATCCACCATCGTCGTATCGATCAGGCACACAATGCCATCCTTCTTGCGTCTGGCTCTTGATATACGCCTCGGCGCATTCACGCTGGGCGTCAAGCGAATTGAACTCCTTGTCGAGGCCCTCGTCTGTTGACTTGCGAGTGTAGATTGCACAGTTCAGTTGACGGTTGTTGGCTTGCTTGCTCATCACTTGCCTCCTTTCTTGTTTAGATTGAAAAAGTGATACCCGTTGCAGTGCTGGCCCGTGATCTTCTTGGCAACGGCGCTGAGCGTCTTATAGATCGCGCCTTCGTATTCAAAGCCGTTCTCCAGAACTAACACTAAGATCTTCTCGCCCTTGTAGACCCGCTCGAGTACTGATTTCGGCGGCGGAAGGCGATTGTCTTCTTCTGGCTGGACGAAACCTGTCACGGTATCTCCCGTGGGCTTCGGCATTGGCTTTACTGCTTTGGGCGCAGTCGTACGGATGTCGGTACCGCGAGCAAGTTCTGCTGCGCGACGCCTAGCTCGCTCTGAAATGTCGCCTTCGATGTTGGCCTGCATCTTCCAAGCGATGCGTTTGACGAGCCAGTGCTTATTGCGAGTGTTGGTAGGCTCGCCCCATGTCTCTTGATACTTCTCTCGTAACTGCCCCACCGTCATACGGTGGAGCAGTGCGACCTCTTTGTCGATGTCTAGTTGCATTGATTTCTCCAGAGAAAACGGACTCACTGGTCGTTAACCACGTTGGTCACAGAGAGCACGCTTCCCGAAGAAACCTCAAGGCAAGCTGTTGGCAATACTTCTGGATCGTTGGCGATTTCTGAATCCGGAATCGCTACACGCGATTTCATCCGAACGATGCCGGCCGCCAGAATCGCTGCGATTTCCGATCGCCGCACCGGCCCTGATAGGGAAGAAGGGGGAACAGTCGAGAGCAACTCGCACCTCCATGATCAACGCCGCTATAATCGCCGGCTCGAAGACAGACATTCGCGGCCACAACAGCCGCGTCTATCTGTAGGAATACCCGGTGCGAGTTCGAAATGACGGAATAGGGTGCCTTCGAGATCGGTACTAGACAGAAATTGCCCCTTACTTCTATTAAAAAATTATCCGAGCAAGCAAATGACCGACTCGTCTGCAGTGGAAAATCACTATTTCAGTCTTGCAGAAAAATGCGCAGGAATTGTCAAGACGTCGCTCGGTGATCCACAGAGATCAGCTCAGCAGGGCACAAGCGGCGAATTCCTGTTGGAACTTGAGGTGTGGGTTCAAGCAGTTACACCAAGTAAATGTTCCGAACTGATCAAATCAGCAGCATTTGAATACCAATTTGCCTTGTTGGCAGTGTCGCAGGGACAGTATCGGAACGCGTTTAAAGGGCTTCGCTTAACACTTGAACTGATTTTGCAGTCGGTCCAGCTTTCAACCGATGAGGTCAAACTTCGTCAATGGTTGAACGGCAAAGCAGATACATCGTGGGCTGCAATAATGGATGACGAGAGAGGAGTGTTTTCGCGTTGTGTTGCCGATGCATTCAATCAATCATTTCTGGATGACATAAAGCACTTTGCCAGTATTGCAGCAAGAGTGTATCGAGATTTGTCGCAATATGTACATGGAAACATTGGAGCAACGTCGGCGGTACTCGAATTCGACAACTCCATGTTCGAAAGATTTCACAATCAGGCAGATCTAGTTGCGTACGTCTCATCATTTGCGTTAACTCTGAGGCACGTCACTGATGAATTGCCAATTGAGCGACTACGCGAGCTGGACAAACACATAAGCGTGAGACTTGGAAATCTGGAGTCTGTCCGAAATCTACTTTTATTTTTGAACGCAGAGTAATCATGCAGAGTTTTAAAATTCGAACCGAGGATTTCAAGGAAACGGAAATCCTAGGCAACTACGTGCAGACGGCACGCGACAAGGGAATCGTTAGCGCCCTGATGTCCAACACTCCTACAATTGTTGAGGGGAGTAGAGGGACGGGGAAGTCTTTCTTACTCCGCGTGGCAAAAGCTCTGTTGTTACAGACCTTTCCCTCGGATCGAGTACTGCCGGTATATGTTGCATTTGCCAAAAGTTCGCTCATCCAGACGACTGACAAGAATCAGTTTTTCCACTGGATGCTTGCGAGACTTTCCGCCGAGCTGATACGTGCACTGCGCAAGCAGGGACTTCTAGTCTCAAACCCAGACGGACTTTCGATAATCGGTGCAGGTGCCGTTGATTTAAAGAGCGACACATCGAATGTTGAGCAACTCGCAAAACGCTATGAGGAGTCTTACAAGTCTCCCGGCGAATCAATCGATCCGAACGCATTGCCTTCGATCGAAGATTTCAAAACGGCTGTAGAGGATTTGTGCGAATCGCTTTCCCTCGATCGTATCGTCGTAATGTTCGATGAGGCTGCACATATATTCCGTCCTGAACAACAGAGACGCTTTTTCACGCTTTTTCGCGATTTGCGTTCCCCGTACATCAGTTGCAACGCTGCCGTGTACCCTGGGGTAACAATGTACGGAACAACTTTCGAAACATCTCATGACGCGACAATCCTTGAAATTAACCGAAATCCATTCGACGTGAATTACCTGAGCGAGATGAGAGAAATTGTTGCTAAACAGGCCGATGCTAACTTCATGAAGTCTGTTGATGAAAATCGCTCAAATTTTGAAGCTCTCGCGTTTGCCGTGAGTGGGAATCCAAGGCTGCTTTTAAAGACAATCTCTTTGGCACCGAAACTAAAGAGCGGTGAGATTCGGGCAGTCTTCAGGGACTTTTACCGATCAGAAATTTGGTCAGAGCATACCGGCTTAGGAGACAAATACCCTGGCCATCGGGAGTTGGTGGACTTCGGGCGGAGATTTGTAGAGGAAAATGTTATCCCCGAAACCCGCTCGAAAAATGAAGAATGGTTGCGAGAAAGTAAATCGATTGCAACAAATTTCTTTTGGATACATCGCGACGCTCCTGAGCAAGTCAAGGAATCTTTGAGGCTACTGGCGTACACAGGAATAGTAACCAAAACAGATTCAGGGATCGTGGCAACTCGATCGGAACTTGGCGATCGTTACTTCATCAATCTTGGTTGCCTAGTGGCCCCCTCAGCAAATCCGATTGAAGAGATCAATCAAATTGCGAGAAGGATCTCGATAAAGCGATTCACAGAATACGGGCGAGATCATTCCGCATTCAAAGATGCCCTGAGTGCAGTTTCGAGCAATGAAGAACCTGACATGTCTTCGATCTTGAGTAGGCAACTTTCTAGAAGTGTGGACGTACTGGAGCTTTCCAAGTTTCAACGTGAGTCGTTATGCAGGCTCGGATTCGAAACCATTGGTAAAGCTCTGGCGGCAGACGAAACGAGCTACCAAGCAGCAGACTATATCGGTCCAGTACGTTCAAGGCAGATGCGGAATGCAGTGATCGCATCAGTGCTGGAATACCTATCTGGTTAGTTCCGAGGGTCTGGGGAGCGGTTACGTATGCACATAACGCGAATTCGCTTATTGACGCTCAATTCGAATCCGTTCTCACTTGGCTCTCGAACGATAACTCTGTGTTAACTCTGGAGGGACCCGAAAAGAGAGAGTCAGAGAGTTCGGGACCGATTTTTCGCACCGGCGGGCGCAACCTTGAAGGTTTCGTTCGAGAGACGGAAATCTCTCTGCAAACAGAGAGCGCGGCGGTTTGGGCCGGCGAAAGGCGAAAAGCGTTGGAAACCCGCGAATAACTGGGTAGAAACGAAAAACGCCCGGCGGTCGATCTCTCGACGCCGGGCCTTAAGTCTTTTGGTCGTCAAAGTTCGTACTTTGACGCAAGCTCCCCCGGGTGGGCTCGAACCACCGACACACGGATTAACAGTCCGTTGCTCTGCCAACTGAGCTACAAGGGAATTTGTTCTTTAACATCGCTCATTCCTACCTCGTATTCTCGATTAAGGAATGCTTCCAATCCGACTTTTTCCAGATCGTACCGCAACTGCCTGAAATTTACATGCTTTGGATTGCCTCTGCAAGTCCGGATTTGCGATCACCTGCTTTCCAGCCTTACAACCTCCCATACAATCCGCACAATCCATCTACCAAAACCATTGTCTTGGAGCCGATTCTCGCCTCTTTGACTTTCGTCGCAAATAGCTGATTTTCAGCAGCATTGCGCTTTCCCATGCGTTGAAACTAGTCGTTTCAAAGCTTTTCCAAACGGATAATCCTTCAATTTCAATCCTCATGACCCCTAAACTGGAACCCTTCGCCTTCGGATTCATCCAATAGAATGCTGCCGTCGTCCTGGTTTTTTCAATTTCGGGCTAGACTTGCGCTGACTAATGAAAATCCTTTTGCTGTTTGCGGATGCCTCGGTTCATGCTGCAGAGAATTACAAATCAATTGAAAAAGCTTGGGCTTGCTCGTAGGGCGATTAGACGCCCCTCGCGACGCTTGACGCTTGAGCGTTTGGAATCGAGAAGTCTGTTTGCTGGGCTGCCGTTTGGGGCTGCCCCTGAGGATACGGGCGAATTTATGCTGGGGCGGATTGCCGTGACGCCAGTTTTTCTCGAAAGCACCGGGCAAATCGATCCGAACACCGAGAACTGGACTCCCGCTCAAAAAACAACCGTTCTCAACAACATCCAATCTGGACTCAACTGGTGGAAACAACTTCTTGCCACCAAAAGTGCCATTCAATCGCTCGATTTCGTTATCGATACAACTTATGTTGATACTCCTGCCCCAACCCCCTTCGAACCGATTTCCCGCATTTCGAACGCTTACTCCGATTGGGTTTCACAATTCCTCGTCGACCGTGGATTTTCGCAAAGTTCCCAACTTGACAACAATATGCGTGCGTTTAACAACTCGCAACGCGTCAAGCTAAGCACCGATTGGTCCTTTACCATATTTGTCGTCAACTCGCAAAACGACGGCGACGGCAATTTCGCACCTGGTGGCTCATTTGATCGCGCGTTTTCGTTTGCGGGCGGACTTTTTCAGATTGTGCCATCGACTCGCCCCGCTTCCACCTTCACCCATGAAACCGGTCATATGTTTTGGGCACGTGATGAGTACATCGGTGGTTCGAACTATTTCCAAAAGCGTGGCTACTACAATTCTCAAAACACAAATGCTATCGATCTGAACCCAGCTCCCTCATTCGTGCAAGTCGATAGCATCATGTCCAGCGGAGGTGCACTCGATCGGGCGTTTCAGAATGTGACAACCTCGGATGCGACGCTCGCACAAATCGGTTGGGTGGACTCGGACAACGATGGGATCTTTGACGTGCTGGATGTGCCGTTGAAACTGGAAGGCTTAGGGCAACTGAATTCAACGGGCACCACCTACAGCTTCGTTGGTCGAGCTGTCGTTCAAACATTGCCCAACGTGAATAGCTCGGGTTTGCAAAACGACATCACGATTAACCGGATCGGACGGATCGAGTATCGATTCAACAGCGGCAACTGGCAAACGTTTTCGACTCCCAACGACTACCAAGTCGACTTGAATTTGAGCATCGACGTTCCCGCAGGAACGACCGGGGCAATTGAGATTCGCGCTATTGAATCCTCCATCGGAATCACAAGCAATGTCTTTAGTGGGACGCTTGGTCCAACCCGTGATACCACCTCTGTGCCCGGCATTCAAGGTTTTGCATGGAGCGACGTCAATCGCGATGGAAAATGGCAATCGACCGAAACGGGTATTGCCAATGCTCGAATCAGGCTTGTAGATAACAATCGTCAGTCGTTGGTCCTACAAAGCCGGATCGAGCCAGACAATTTTTCCGTTGGCTCGATCGCTTCCAATCAAAATGGTGTGCTCATCGAAGCGATCGGTGAGGACACGAACGGAACGGTCGGAGTGTTCACCGATAGTTCTGCTACGACTGGCTCCAAGGTCTTCCGTCCTTTTTCGACATCGCAGATAGCATACGTGGATACGTTCCGCGGAGACCAGCAGCAACTGCGAATTACGTTTGCGCAACCCACTACGAGCGTTGCGATCGATGCGATTGCCGGCGGCGATAATACGATCGCAAGGCTGGACGCTTATTCTTCGAACGGCAAGCTCATACGGCGATTTCAGTCGGAAGCATTGAACACGGGCGGAACTGTGACAATGCGAGTCGGTTCGGACGTTGCCGACATCGCTTTCGTCATCGCCCGCGGGATACGTAATTCGAAGATCAAGTTAGACAATCTGGTGATTGGGCCTGCGACGGAAACCAAGACATCGGTGAACGGCAGTTATGTCTTGCCTGGTATTCCAACAGGAACCTATCAGATAGAAATCACTCCTCAATCTCCAACCTACGACTTCGTGCAACCGAGCACAGGCCTTCGATCGTTGGCTATCGTGGCAGGTGCGGTGAATGCGCATGAGGACTTCAGTTTGCGACCAGCAGTTTCACCTTGGCAGAATCAGGTTCAACGTCAAGACGTCAACAACGACGGACTTGTATCTGCCTTGGATGTGCTGGTTACTATCAATGAAATTAACCGCAATGGAGCGAGACCCCTTGAAAACTCCGGCGTTGTTTCTCCGCCTTTCTATGATGTCGACGGCAATCGCAATATCGAAGCACTCGATGTATTGATTGTGATTAATTTCATCAATTCCACTCAGGGCAATGGAGAAGGGGAATCGATATTCCTGGATGAAATGGGAGCCGCTGAGTCGGTGGTACGAAAGCGACGGAAAGCATAGGGCGCATTGAGCGCCCCGCGACTGGTGGTGTCGCGGTTCTCTTCCGTTTTTAAAGTCGCGAACGAGGGAACTGGATCACTCAAATCGATAAATGCACTGCCCCTTAGCGCTATCGATCATGTAGTAGACGTCACCCTTTTGATCTTCACCAAATGCAAGTACAGGAATGCCTTTCTCAAGCAGTTGATCGTTTCGAGCGGCTTTTCCAGTTTTTTCATCGTAGGTCAAGGCCCAAACGCTGCCGCTAACGTAGTCTGCATAGATGTATTTGCCAGTGAGTTGAGGCAATCGGTCAGAATTATAAACACGACCACCCGTTATCGACTTGCCAACGCTGTGGTCGTACTCCCAAACAGGTTCGATTGCAGCGGACACGCCCTTGACGTCGGGGCGATTGCCGAAGGAGTGGCTTCCTTCGTGGTTGCTCCAACCATAGTTTCCACCTTTGGTAATAACATTTACTTCTTCCCACAAATCTTGCCCAACGTCACCGCACCAAAATCGGCCCGTTTTCTTGTCAAAAGCAATACGCCAAGGATTGCGCAGGCCGTGAGCAAAGATTTCGGGGCGCACACCATCGACACCGACAAATGGGTTGTCGTTAGGGATTCCGTATTTCAAGCCGTCAGCCTTGCCGTCCACATCGATGCGGAGGATTGAACCGAGCAACTGAGCCCGATTTTGCCCGGTTGCATTGGGATCATTTCGCGAGCCACCGTCACCGAGTGCGATGTACAGATATCCGTCTGGACCAAACTCAATCGAACCGCCGTTGTGGTTCTTGAATGGTTGCTCGACATCGAGGATGATTTCTTCTGAGTCAGGATCGGCCACATTGGGATCGGTTTTGGAGAGCCGATATCTGGCGACGATCGTGCGGTCATTTTCCTTCTTGGTATAGCAGACAAAAAATTCGCCGTTCGATTTAAACTTGGGGTGGAATGCAAGACCGAGCAAGCCTTGTTCGTTTGCACCGTTATCGCTCCACTTCGTCACTTTCTTTTGGATGTCGAGAAAACGTTTTGATGTTTCGACATCAGCCCGGTTTTCAAACCAGAAAATGAGGCCGCGTTGATCCATTGCAAAGAGCCGCTTGTCTTCACCGACAGGGTAAGTTAGATCTAGGATGCGAAGGGGTTTATCGACGGTTCCATCATCATCAATTGGCTGCCAGCCGTCCCATTTGAGTTTAGGAAACGCAAGCGAATTCTTAACATTGATCTTCCCGTCAATCGGTTGTGTGATCGAGCCATCATCGCCTAGTTCACGGATCTTGATGTTGCGAAAGGAAACCAAATTGCCGTGGTCTTGAAGACAAAGAAAACCTTCCCCGGCTGCCCCAAAACCTGGCATCTTTGCGAACTTGCTCTTTTCGACGAGTTCTTTCCATTTGGCATCTCCGAGTTTGAATTGGAAATACCGAACTCCGTTCATCGTGACTTCGCATTGATTCGGGGAGATTCGCAGGTACAGCTGGTTCCACTCACCGGCAGGTCGCGTTGCATCTGCGGCTTCCTTTTCACCCGCCCAAGCGACAGGAGTCGGTTTGAACAGTTGATAGAGCCAACCTGACTTTTGCGGATCTGTGCCGGCAACATTATCTTGGATTTGCACTTCCGGACCGCTGTTCCAAGGGTTGGGGTTATCCTCGGTCACATGAAACATTAACCCGCTGTTTCCACCTTTGGAGATCTTGTAGTCGACCGAGAACTCGAAGTATTTGTATTTTTTGGTCGTAACGATGTCGCCGGCATTTTTGCCTTCGCGAATCAACGCTCCGTCCACGACTTTCCATGCGTCGGAGATGGAATCTTTTTTGTAATTGCGCCACCCTTCGGTCGTCTTGCCATCGAATAGCAATTTCCAGCCAGAAAGGATTTCGGAGCGCGTAAGCTTGTTGGGATCGGCATCCGCAAACACGGAAGTGTTCGAAAAAGAAAAGCCGCACACCAGTGCAATCCAGCCCAACCAACGTTGTGATGACTTTCGACGCATCAATCGGTACCCCGCCTATATGAAAAAAGAAACGCTCGCCCATCGCAACCGGATTGCGATTTACCTCATTGTTCTAATTGATGAACGTTACGTTAGAAAGTAGTTGCACGTCTTTTTTGCTTAGTTGCCGTGAAAATGCCTCGGGAGTTCATAGAAAGGGGGGCTTTGTACCTGATGGAGCATTCGTTGTAACGCAATTCGAGACGTTGATCGCTTTTCAGCCATGCACTTGCAGACTACGCTTACGACTTAAGTCACTCCCCTTTTTACGCGTTTCGATGATGGCACACCTATGAGAAAGCTCACCGCAGGCGGTGGTTGGCAAGCAATCCGATACACCTTCAAGAAAGGGATTGAATCGGGTGGTCTTTGGAAACTTTATCGCGCGCTTCGCTCTCGAAACGCTTGTAAGACGTGTGCTCTAGGCATGGGTGGGCAGCACGGCGGGATGGTCAACGAACATGGCTCGTTTCCAGAAGTGTGCAAGAAGTCGATTCAGGCGATGGCCGCAGACATGCAGCCCGCCATCACTTCCGATTTTTGGGCAAAGCACCCGATTTCGCAAATGCGACAATGGTCCCCTCGCCAGCTTGAAACCAGCGGCCGCCTCATTCAGCCCATTCTTTTTGAATACGGGGCCGATCAATATCGCACCATCACGTGGAACGAAGCTTTTGATCGTATCGCGGCCCAGCTCAAGTTGTTGATGGCCGATCAAACTTTTTGGTATTTCAGTGGACGCAGCAGCAACGAAGCTGGCTTCTTGTTGCAACTGCTTGCTCGCCTGTATGGTACGAACAATGTCAACAATTGCAGCTACTACTGTCACCAGGCCAGTGGCGTCGGCCTTCAGTCAACACTGGGAACAACAACCGCAACGGTGGTCCTTGACGATTTAGACGATTGCGACACCATCTTCATTATCGGAGGCAATCCACCTAGCAATCATCCTCGTTTGATGACCACACTCATGCACATTCGTCGCAGGGGTGGCAGGATCGTTGTGATCAATCCAGTTCGAGAGTTGGGCTTAATCAAATTCAAGGTTCCAAGCGATCCATTGAGCCTGTTCTTTGGAACCAAGATTGCGACCCATTATATTCAGCCTCATATCGGCGGCGATTTGGCGTTGCTGACTGGCGTTTGCAAAGCGGTTGTGGAAATGAGCCAGCATGATGTCGAATACCTCAGCAAACATTGCAATGATGTCGACGCTTATCTTGCGGGACTTGCAAGTACTCCTTGGAGCGAGATATGCGACAAGAGTGGCATTGACGAAAAAGCGATTCGCGAGATTGCGGAGGTCTATTCCAAAAGCAACGGCTCCATTTTTTCATGGACCATGGGTATTACACACCATACGCAAGGAGTTGAAAATGTTCAAGCGATCGTCAACCTAGCTTTGCTCCGGGGAATGATCGGTCGCAAGGGTGCTGGAGTCATGCCGATACGCGGTCACTCCAATGTCCAAGGAATCGGTTCGGTAGGGGTTACGCCAAAACTCAAAGACGAACTGTTCGATAATCTGATAAACAAGTTTGGCGTCAAACTACCAACGACAAAAGGACGCGACACGCTGGATTGCATCGAGGCGGCTGAGAAGGGTGAGCTTAAGTTCGCTTTTTGTCTCGGCGGTAATCTCTATGGTTCAAATCCAGATTCGCAATTCGCTGAAAAAGCCCTCGAGTCGCTCGACATGCTGGTCATGTTAAGTACAACGCTCAACACCGGTCATGCGCGTGGCCTTGCTAAGGCGACGATCGTCCTACCGGTGTTGGCCCGAGACGAGGAGCCTGAGCCAACGACGCAAGAGTCGATGTTCAACTACGTGCGTCTAAGCGATGGAGGCCCAAAGCGATTGCCAGGGCCACGCAGCGAAATCCACGTGATTGCGGAAATCGGCCGCCGTTTGCTCGGCGATTCAACGCCTGTGGATTGGGTGGAAATGCAAAAATCGAATACGATTCGAACTTGGATCTCGAAAGTTGTACCTGGTTACGAACAGATCGAGACGATTGCCAAAACTGGCCAAGAATTTCATGTTGGCGAGCGGACTTTCCATGTTCCTAAATTCAAGACAAAGGACGGGAAAGCGAAACTGTATTTTCATCGCCTGCCAGCCTTGACATCCTTAGCAGAAAATCAACTTCGGCTAATGACCGTCCGAAGCGAGGGGCAATTCAATACGGTAGTCTACGAAGACTACGATTTGTATCGTCACCAAGAGCGTCGCGATGTAATTTTAATCCATCCGACGGACATGCGGCGAATGAACCTGAACGATAATGATTTGGTAACCGTTAGCAGCGAAACGGGGCGGATGCATAACATTTTGGCGCGTTCGTTTGAAGAAATCCGAGACGGCAACGCGATGATGTACTACCCGGAATCCAACGTCCTCGTCCCCCGCACAGTCGATCCTCAGTCGCGTACGCCGATGTTTAAAAACATCCGAGTCACGATTGCCAAACAGTTATCGCTTGCATAGCGATCTTCAACAATAAAGCGAGCGGTCAGCTGACCATCGCCCTAGCGTGGAGGTAACGATCCTCTCACGCACTTTTATTTAGTTCTCGCAACCGATCGCCAAAGCAAGATCGACGCTTGCTTGATGCCATTCGAGCCAACGTTCGATTTGTAGCCCGCGTTCTTGCTGTCTTGACAATTTTGCTTCCATTTGTTCCGCAAGATTGCCGTGCGATTCGCCAAGCTTTTCAAGTTGCGAGATTCTACTGGTCCAATGCTCAAGTTGCGTTCCGACTTTGACCCATCGCAGGGCGGCGGACTTTTTCTTCTCGAAAGCGATTTCGACCTCCATCGCGATCTGCTTGGTTCGCTCGGTGATGAGTTCTTCCAACCAAGCTCTACGGGCTGCAACTGCGTTTTGGTTTTCCGTTTGATTGCAACGTCTCCGGAGAAATTTCGTCCAAAAGAAAGTGGTTTTCGTTCTCGTTGGAACTCCACTCGTCAGTGCACCGATGCTGTCCCATAAGTCAAGCGTTTCAGCCGATATCGAACCCCGCAACCTTTGCAGCATTACCAAATCACATCGACATTCCAATGCCTCTTTGATTCGATCACCAACATCACAATCGCTTGGGATGACGCTGTCAATCTCCGTTGGAGCATGCGAGCATGCGTTCTCCGCCCCAATCAACGCAACGAGCTGAGTCCTAAGCACATAGAGTTTTGATTGGTTGTCTATTCGCTTGTCCTCCATGGTGGTCTTCAGGCGTTCAACCAACAAGGGATCGGGGATAGGAATCCCTCGATCAATGAGCTGGGATTGTGTTTCGCTCTGCACATCCAAAAGGCTTCGCGTTTCATCCAAGAGCCGCTCCGCTTGCAAACATGCTGCTATCCCATAGTGTAGCTTCAACGCATTGGCGGCTGTGGATTGACGCAAGCGATGGGCAATCGCGCGCTGAAAGGGAACGAGAATCAGGTTCTCGTCGTCTTTGCCATTCGCACGTGACGAATAGGTTCGCGAACGCACATCGGCACTCACCAGCCGCGAGGCTGCCGAACGCCGTGAAGCCAACTGACCGATCTCATCACGGGACAACGATTGTTGGTAGAAACTCTCCGGATTGGGACTCCCCGGATTGGGACTCTCCGTGTCGGCAATCTGATACGGAACCGAGGAATGGACGAGGAACACATTTGGTTTGGCTTCTTGTGCAAAGACTCTGCCCGCCGATGGCGTGTTGCCGTTCAGAACAAAAAACGAAACGATGCAACAGCCGATCAAGCTGCTTTCGATTCGCTTTTTAGTCCATGACTCCGACAGAACCATTTAAGTAAACTCTACCGAACATTCCTAAGCTAGCATTCCAGCCGAATAGGCATTGAATGCAGGTTAGATCGATTGTCGGGATCGATTTTGTGAATAGCGAATCCTTAAATGCGCTTCGTTCGTGTTGGGCAAGCTATTCCGTTGCTATTCAACGGTTGGTTGGCAGGTACTTGAATCAAATAATCAACACAGCCGACCAAAGTCATGCTTAGGTCCGCAATGTGCCTGGGTTTGTCGAAACTATTTCGGTTGACAATTCCAACCGCAGTCTCCCCATTGGTCCAAATCCTAGGAAGGGATAACCGGGAACGCGACTCGCGTACAATCGATAAGCGTTTCCCAAATAGTGCAGCATTCTTCGATCTTTGAAGTAGCTCCCGAGGAAGATGTAGAGCGTCCAGATCAAGGTCAACACTACGTGGTCCCATGTCATGATTGGCGTAAACCAAATCAGCCCGAGAAAACTCAAATAAACCGGATGTCGCATGTAACGAAATGCGCCTCGACCTTCGAATTTACGAATGGGAGGCGGTAACCGACGAAACCAATACCAGGCCTGCGTCGCACCCGTTTGATACCCAAAACCTGTCCAGTAGAGACTATAGAACAACCCCAACCACGACGCGTAGAAACCGACTTGCATCAAGACGGCACCGCTTCCTGTCAAAACCCAGAGGCTGCCGCTGGTCCGAGTCCAGAATGCGAACAAGACAAGTAAACTAATGCAAGTTGCGAGGCAATGCAAACAACCGATCAAGCCTGCAGGGATATGTTGCTTTAATCGCTTTTGGATGCTCGGCACAAGCAACAAGCTATGCGGCCAAGCAAAAAAAACAGCCAATAGGACATTCGCAACGAACGCGTTTCCTACGACAGAGCTACCGTCTCTCAAAAAGAAAAAAAGCCGCAATGCAGTCCAAAAAAATACCAATTGGGTCAGGATTGCAAATGCAATCCCCAGAGCTCGCTGCCACGACATCCAGGACACATTCGGATTTGAAAGCGAAGGGCGCGATTTACTTCTTGCCGAACCGAGTGTTTCTATCGAAACCGCGGACTTCAATGTTTGCGAATCGTTCATCAAGGTGCGATCCATAGGTCACCAAAAATTTCCAATCGATCGGTCACGCCAACCGCACCGAGCATCTTCGAATAGGGTTTCATTCCGAAGTCGCTTTGCAGTATCGCAAAGCCACCTCGGACATGCTTCCAACCATTTTCGTCGCTCACGTTCGCAAGAATTTTCACCGGGCGGGTCTTGTTTTGCAGCGTGAAATTCCCTTCGATGATGACCTGTGGAGCGCCTCGAGCGTTTGGCTTGTCCGATGGGCTGACACGCGTAACTTGAAATTGCGCGGTAGGGAATTTGTCAACAGAAAGGACCTCTTGGCCTCGCATGTTCGTATTGACTTGCTTCCGCGTCGATTCGTCCGTAGTTCCTTCTAGTCCTACGAACTTGCGAGCAGCAGGTGTATCGGCATCGAAACTAGTCATGTCGAATACCAATGTTCCCTGCGAGGACTCACCATTCAGTTTCAGTGTTCCTTCTCGCAACTTTCCGACGACACCGTGCTCGTGTCCCAAGCCTACCTTTCCGACCTTGATGTAAACTCGGCTATGTTCCAAGTTTACGTCGCCAGGGGAAACTGCCTGTTGGGTGGGCGGACTCGCTTGGTTGGCCGTTTGAGCGAGGCATTGTTTCGTTGCAGATTGGGAAAGCAACGCCACCGCCGTTGTTAGCAGCCACGCCATGGCTCGTGGGAATGTCATTATTTGCAACTCCTTTTATTGACTAGAATCCTCATAGCCAAGTTATAAAACACTTTTCGAAGAACGTATAGTTCAACATGCCGAGAACGAAATCACGAAACCACGGAACTCTCTGACGACATGGCTAGCAAAAGCAAAGGTGGCACACGGAGAGGCAGCATGAGATATACCCGTAGCATAGGCTGCTAGGGGCAACGCCCTGGGTTCGATGGTCAAGATCCTCCCGAGACCTGAAAGGTCGGCCCGATGGTTGTGCCACCCCTTCAGGCCTTCAGGGCTTGATGAGATGATGATGCGATCCCAGGCCGTTGCCCCCATGGACCACGCCAATAAGTCGTTCCCGCGCAGGCGGGAATCCACCAATAAGTCGTTCCCGCGCAGGCGGGAATCCATCAATAAGTCGTTCCCGCGCAGGCGGGAATCCAGTGGAGTGCGAGTGATGCCTGGGTTCCCGCCTGCGCGGGAATGACGGACGAGCGGTGTTCGCCTCGCTTGCAGCTATGACTGGGTTCCCGCCAGGCACCTAACGGTGCCACCCATCAATCGGTCGAGCAGCATAGATGGGTGGCCCCATGGACCACG
>JAIPFP010000312.1 GCA_021736575.1 Pirellula sp.
GCAATCGGGAGTGTAAGTCCCGTGAGTCAAGTCTCGTTGTAGAAGGTTGAAGATCTACAGCGAGGCGTTTTTTGAAATTGGAATCGAGTGTCCAACTCTAATCAGAAAGACTGATAGTTGCGATCAAAGAATCGCAACCGCCCCAGCCAACCTGCGAAAATGGCTGATTCTTAGTTGCGATTGATATGAAATGCTCGAGGATGGCGACAAATAGCCTATCAACGGCATTGCTGCGAGCGATAGGGGTACGTGGGGGTTTGGGCTATTCCAGGAATTTAGATTACAATCCTCGGGCTCGGGCGCGAGAGACGGTGTGCAACGGCTACAGAACCAGCTCCACCTTATCTAACGCCTGCGTTGATCCTTGATAGAAACCGTCTGCTACGGCAGCAAGACCGTCGACAATCTGATTAGAGCCTTCAAGCCCAAGTCGACTCATCATCCGAATGCCGACAAATCCTTGCATCTTGCCTGTCTTCCGACTTTGCTCTGAACCAATGCGGTTTGCGACTCGTGCGATTGCGTCGCCAGCCCATTCGCGGTCCGATTCCTTATTGATCAAATCTTTGAATAGGTCGAACCGCTTCGTTTTTATGACGCCCCCTAAGCGTTCGCCTTCCCCTTTTGTAGCTGACTGGGCAACCATCTCATTGTAAGCACCCATCGCGTCCCAGAGGTCCACTCGGTCAAGGTCTGTGAGATGTTGCTTGGTGAATTTGCTCACTTGGGAAGCAACCTCCCACGTTGATGCGTGGGTCCAAGCGGTGCCGGTCATTTCCAGGTGTACCGCTCGCAACTCTTCAGTCAAATTTTCAAGCCTGACGGCTGCAAACGACGAATCTAATTTAGAGATGTTTGTGCGGACAACCTCGGCATAGGACGCTTCTAAGTCCCTTCCGCGAACAGAGCCAAAGACAAACTTGTCGTAGAACTCTCGGCTAAACTCATCCGCATTCGTCCGAGATTTTCGCGAAAACAGTCCCATCGCTGCGTCCTTGTTCAAATATTGCCTCTCGCGGTCAATTCTCAGTGCACACCTGGAGGGTTCATCGACATCGGCCCGCAGTTCCTTTATTGCAATCTGGTGGAGCCTTCGCTTTTCGATGCACTCGTCCACTGCAGCGGATATAATCGCGGTAACCAGGTGCTTGTCGAGGTCGCTCCTCCAAAGCTCAACTGGTCGGGGACGGTCGCCATTTCCTACCTTTCGGCGTTCGTTCCCGACCGTGCCTGGCTTTCAAAAACGTAGGGATTTTACATGGTAGCTCAGTGGTTTTATCAGACAGCCGAGGGGCGGCAGTCCGGCCCGATCGATTCGAAAGAACTTCGCAGGCTGGCAGATGCTGGTATCGTCAGGCCAGACACGCTGATACGTCAGAACGAGGGTGCCAGCTGGGTACGCGCTGAACGAGCGAGGGGGCTATTCCAGCAAATTACGCCTACGCCTCCGGTACCTCCGCCGCTACCTAATGCAATGCAGGGGTCCGTCGCGCCTAGTAAAAACGTTGGTGGCGCAAATCCGATTCGCCCCGGCTGGAGCGCTGCGGCAGTCAACGCGGCATCCGAGAAGCCAGACCGTATCCATCCCGCAACGTGGGTAGCGATCATAGCAAGCACCGGGTTCGTCTTGCTCTTAATCTTACTCATAGCTCTGGTATTTCGGGGCGGTGGCGAGCAGCAACAGACGGAGAAGGATCAACGGCACTCGGTTGTTGCGAAGTCGGTTGGCTCCAAAGAGGCTGCCCTCGCGACGCCGAGCGACGGATTGCGCATCGCAAACGATGGCGACTCGAGCGTCATCGCGTCAGAAACTTCACAGAGTACGGCAAACGAAGCTGGGGTGATTCGTGATCCCGCAACGCTATATGAGAATTCTCGAATCGCTGTCGCAACGATCTTGACGAAAGACAGCCGGGGTTATGATACTGGACTAGGATCCGGATTCTTCATCAACATATCGCAGGTTGAGCACTTCAAGCCAAGTTCATACCTCAACGCACCTGGAAAAGACGAGAGACAGTCGAGGCAAGGTTACCTCCTTACCAATTATCATGTGATCCGAACCGCAGCTTCCGCAAAAGTCCGCGTCCATGATTTCGGTGTACAGCTCGATGCAATCATTGATGAAGTTGTTATGGAACGAGAGGACTTGGACTTGGCCCTATTGTCCGTCTCGTTATGGCCGCCAAAGAAGCAGTTGGCGATAAGCAAAGAGTCGGTTAGTTTCGATGAATTTTTAGACGGCTGGGACTGGGGTTTGGCTGAATCCAAGATCCCCTGGTGGAAAAGGTCAGTTCCGACGCTTGAAATCGCGGCTAGAGGAGACCCCGTGGTTGGTATGAAGGTCTACGCGATTGGAAGCCCCAAAGGATTAGAAGCCACATTCAGTGAAGGAATAGTAAGCGGCTACCGAAGCGGTTCCGCAGGGTTACCTCGACTACAGTTCAGCGCCCCCGTTAGTCCTGGGTCAAGTGGCGGCCCGCTTGTTGACGAAACCGGACAAGTTGTTGGGGTTGTTACTGCCCTGCATCGCGGTGGGCAGAACCTGAACTTCGCGGTCCCTGCAAGTGAGGTCCGTGACTTTCTCAAAGGGCAATGCAATAGTCGGGAGTTGTGGCGCGGCACGAGCATTGATGACGAGGCGAAGGCTGCTCTCTCTCCGGTGCGGAGCGCCAGAATAAAAGCGGAGGGTCGCAGAAAAGTTGAGTTGGTGACCATCGAGATTGTAGTCGATGTAGCTGCCGTGGGAAACAAAACGGCGAACAAGTACCGCGAATGGTTGAAAACGCTACTAAGCATTGAGCCCTCCTCGTGCGGCGACTTCGAGTATCTTTTGTACTACGCTCGCGGGGAAGCGAGCATTATTATTGCGAACCTTGACGAGTATGAGAATCTTACCGCACCTGTACCCAAGTCCCCTGCCTTCGAAACCACAGCGAGTCGACTACAGCGAAGTCCAGATCATCAAGCTGGCATTCGCTTTCTTAAGCATTCAATTCAACTGAACCCAAAGTTCGCGCCAGCTCATGAAGGGCTTCGCAATGCCCTATGGATAACTGAACAACGCGCAGAAGAACTGATTGCTGCGGATAGGCTCGTGCAACTCGTTCCTCGGTGTTCCGAAGCATTTAGAAGACGAGGTTCAGCTTTCAAATCGCTCGAACAGCTCAACTCGGCATTGCAAGACTACCAAACGGCAGCCGAACTCAGTCCGAACAATCCATTTTCTTACTTCGCGTTAGGCGATATTTATGACAAACTTAGCGCACATGACAAGGCAATTGAATCGTACGAAACGTCTATCCGTTTGGGGAACGATGGGTTCGACGTTAAAATGCAACTGGCGCACTTGCTTCAGAAAGCTGGTCGATTCTCCGAGGCAATAGTCAAATTTCAAGAAGCTCGTGCGCAATACCTGACCATGGGGTTCCAAAGATTTGTGGACATTTGCGACAAAGCAATCGCCGATTGCCGTGCAAAAAGGCGACCATAAACAAAGGTGTGACATCCTATGCGGACTTCTCAAGCTGAATCGATTCGTAAGCCTCTCGAACAGGCTATCAAGGCCCTAAACGACTTCTTCGAACACGAGGAGAAATCGGAAGAGTCTGCGGCAGATTTTGAAAAGGAATACCAACGGTTGGCGGCGTTGCCAGAAGGGACCGCCCCAGCGACTAAGCTGGAGACACTAACGCGAAATCAACTCGAGCAAGACGTAACTGCGATGCTCGGTCCGGCTCCAAGGAATAATCCGGCGAAAAAGAAAAAAAAGGGCATAGAGTCCAATCCGGGAATAAACTACGAAGAGGCAATAAAGAATTATCTCGCCCGAAAGAAAGCGCTGCTGCTCCCTCATATCACTCATCCGAGGATTAAAGACTATTATCCCTGGCAACATTGCGTAGCAGAAGCGGCGGGACACCTAGCGGAATGTGGTTGGACTACGGAGGCCAAGGCAATTGTCATGGAGTTGCGTGGACTACCAAAGGACAATGGCTCTATAGATTGGACGCAACCTGGGACGCGACAAGAAATACGCACCAAAGTCTTCGAAGTCGCTAATAGCATCCGGGACATCTTGACGGCTTGCCTTCGGGGATTGGTCAAAGTAAGAAGGTCGTCAACTGAGCCGAAGCCGAATGAAATCTCGCAACCTGCAACTCCGGCCGCGATGGCTGACGTCGAAAAGATTAGGCAAGAGGCTTTACTAGCGGGTCTTTCACCGAAGAATCGACATTATGTTTTTTGTGGTCGCATATGGAGCGAGTATCGGCGACAGCAGGACGCTTTGATCTTGGAAGGCGGACGCCCTAGAACACGGGAAGGTGTGCAGATCGTGGAGGCATTCCCTACTGCAAAGGCAAATGGATGGCCTGAAGATCAGCTGGACGAGTTCGTTAAATTCGCGAAAGAAGGAATCAAAAAAGGAAAGCCTTGGACAGATTTTGTCAAAGGAAGCAAAGGAAAAGAAATCCTTTTGAAAAAATTCTTGACCTGACGATTAACGTCTTCTCTTGGCAATGCATTGGCTTCTAACAAAACGAAGCAAAGGAGTAAAATTCCTTTGCTTCCTCTTAATTTCCATAAGCTTAAACAGCTCCTAAAACTTCTCTCAGTCGATCGCCTAGCAACTTCGCTAAGCTATCGCTTCTCAAGTTTGGGGGTTGTTATGACACCGAATTCGACGCTTCAGCAAGGCGAAGAGCTGGTCACAAAAAAGCAGTTAGCCCAGCAGCTGAAGCTATCTCAGCGATCCATCGATCGCAAAATTGAAGCCGGGGAGTTTCCAAGAGGCTTGACGCTCGGCGGAGCAAGACGCTGGCGATCGAGCGAGATCTCAGATTGGATCCGATCCGGCTGTCCAAGGGTATCGCGATGAGTGAAGCCGATCCCGACGAAGGATCCTGCGAGATCTGCGGATCGAGCGAAGGGATCGCAAGAGAATGGCTCAATGGCGAAGTGGTTCTTCGCTGCGAGAGACACACTGTCGGAATCAATCTGACAGCTGAAGAAATTTACTGGCGAAGACGTTCTTCGTCGGATGAAGAGTGAATCGAGTTTTAGAAGGATTAAGGTTATCGAAATGAGTTCAACAAGTTTTACAGTATCGTCGGCTTCGGGAGTTCCAACAGGATCCTATAACGCAACTTTTGTCGGCTTGGAAAAGTTCGAAGAGAATTCCGACAAGTACGGCGAAGGGGTTTTACTGAAGTTCAAGATCGTGACGGGAGAACACAAAGGGGAAGAGGCTTCGCGGATTTGCTCGAAAAAGTTCTCGGCGAAAAGCAATCTTTACAAGTTTGCGAAAGCTCTTGTGGGTCGCGATCTCAAAAGCGGAGAAGCTTTCGACTTCGCTGATCATATCGGAGCGAGGGGAATGGTCATCGTCGAACAGACGGAATCAGGATCGACGCGAGTTGCTACTTTTCTGAAGTCGGCAGAATAGGAAAGAAGCTATCGCGATGGAATCGACGATCCCAGTGAAGCTCTTGAAGTTCCCCAACGTTGAAACGGCTTTTCGTTTCATCTTTTGGGTTGCAACAGAGAAGAAGATCTCTAACGATCAAGCAGCTAATCTTCTGATGGTGGGGGCCCATGGGGACACCACTCTGTGTTCCTTTCGCTATGTTCTGGTAAATGCCATGGAATTCGGAAGATACGTGACTCACCAGTCATTTGTCACGCTTGTCGCGAATGATGCATCGATTTTCAGTCCGCTCATCGCGAGAAACCCGTGCGATGCTACCAGATCTCGACATCTATTCCCGAAATCGCTTTTAGGTCTGAATCAGTAGTTGCAACAAGACAACTTCCGAGATTCACTGCGATGGATGCCACCATGATGTCGACCACTTGCATTGGGCGACCTTGTTTTTTAAGTTCTGCGAAGATCTCGCCGAACCTGAAAGCGGCTAATTCGTCAAACGGCCAAATCTTCATCGGTTTAATCGAAGCCATCAAAGCCTTCATGTTTCGATCGCGGCTTTGACTGCACTCGATACCGGCGACAATCTCAGCAAGCACTGGAACGCAGGTACCCACACGTATTCCCTGCGAAGCGTAGCCTCGAATCTTGTCGGGGATGCCTCTCCGTCGATTTACAAAATCGCTTAGCACGCCTGAATCAAGGAGAATTCGCTTCAATCGAACATCCTCTTCAGTTTGTTTGCGTTGTCCATGAACTCGCTCTTTTCGAGTTTTCCTGCCACCCGAGCAGCTTCGCTTAAATCTTCGCCGTCTTCTTGAACTGGAAACGTGTCGTTGAATTCATCGATGGCTTTGAGGGCCTGAGTGATCTCTTGGTCCGTCATCGGATCTTCGGCAATCGCATGGCCGACGACCAAGACAGAGACTATCTCACCGTCGTGGATCTCGGCTGGAGCCTTGATTTCGATTATCCCATTACTTACCACAGCTTGGATCATGTTCATTTGAATGCCCTTTGCTCGAAAATGCACTGACTTACCCAAGTATACACCACATACACAATGCAGGCCAACTTGATTCTGGTTGCCTAGATTCGGGTTATTTTGGAGATTGATCAAACCTTGGAGACAAAACCCAAAACGCTAGCGAGTCCAAGAGTGGAAAAGGGAAAAGGAAACAGGGGTCTGCGACGGTCTTAATAGTTGGCATTAGCCTGCTCCGTTCCGCTACT
>JAIPFP010000313.1 GCA_021736575.1 Pirellula sp.
CTGCCGCTTGGACTTCTCGAACATGGGATTAAATTCTGGCTAACTTCTTAAGCCCCAAAACAGAGATCGGGCAATCGACCGCAGTCCAGCCCGCGTACGTCCCTAGAACAACGACGCAGAATCTAATCCTTTATATGTTATCCAGCTCCTTCGTTAGTAGAAGTCTTCATCTGGATGTGATCGTCGATATTCCTGTGCCTCACGGTTGGCAGATTCGTGTCTTGAAAGTGAGAGTTGATTGTACGCCCAAAATCGCACTTCGCGGTTTGGGTGCGACAGTTCTTGAACAAGCAGTGGAATGTGTTCAGGCAAATCCGCATCACCGATCAGTTCCACTAGCTTAGCCCGCATTTCGGGATCGACTTCGGATTGAAGGAGGCCAACAATCTGCGGGGCGTATCGAATTAGATTGTCGCCTTGCAGAGAATGGTAGCCGTCTTCGTATGTCATCGGATCGGTGCTCCGAAGCATTGTGATCGACTCATCGAACTGCTCTGGTGTCATCGAACCTCTGCTGGATAACTTGTTTTTATCCCGGTTTGGGATGGTTATCACTGAAGTTATCGGAGTTATCCCTGATTTGTCAATTTAATTATCACTGATTCAGGCCAAATATCCCGGTTTCAGTCTTGGCTGTCCCTGTGGATCTGTTTCGGTGATAACAGCTTATCTCCGACAAGTCGTACCCACTGATTCCCACCCATTAGAGGGTGATCTTATGGAGACAACAGACACGCCGAGGGGGTTGACCAGCGTCTGGCCAATTTATTATAAAATTGGATCGAGGAACAACTGTTTACAGGCGGAGTCCTGGCTAGCAGACGCTTTTGACTTGGGAGATTCTTGCCATGGTCTTTGTGAATAGTCTCGGGCAGCAGGAAACCGCTGAGAAATTTGCTCATCTTTGGTTTGATGGCATGGCGAGATTTCACCGCGTCAAGGATCCTTGCACATGGGAGTTTGACGAACAGCATGTTATTGCGTACTTGCGATCCAAGCTCTCGACGAGAATGCCAACGTGGAAACGCCTAAAGATTATTGAGGGTCTGATTTGGTATCGCAACCACGTTCGAAAATCGGCCACTCCGCGACTTGAGCCGATCCGTACCAAATTGCGCGAGATGATAGCCCAGGAGCGGCAGAGCCAGGACGAGGAGCCTATCGAGGATGTCGTGGGCAAAATCAACCCACGAGAGCCGGACGTGATACAGGCTTTGCGGAGATCATTGCGTGTGCAGGGCAAAGCTTTTAATACGGAAAGGGCTTATGTTCAGAAAGTTCGCGCGTTTATGGAGGATCGAGGACTAAAGAATCAATCCGATTTTGAATGTATCGGGGCGGCAGATGTGGAATCGCATTTGACCGATCTTGCGGTTGATGGAAACGTTGCGCCCTCGACCCAAAATCAAGCTTTTTGTGCTCTTTTGTTTTTGTTCGAGCATGTTCTCAAGCGGGATTTCGGCCAGATCAATGCGTCGAGATCAACCAAGTCCCCCCGAATCCCGACAGTGATGAGCAAGTCCGAAGTCATTCGCGTTCTGTCGTTCCTGACGGGTATCTACTTGCTAATGGGGCAGCTGTTGTACGGCTGCGGAATGCGGATCAGTGAATGCCTAAGACTTCGCGTTAAGGATATCGATTTTGATCAAATGTTGATCGAGATTCACAATTCAAAAGGGGATAATAGTCGATTCGTTCCACTGCCAAGGCAGTTGGTCGAACCGCTTCGTCGGCTGGTCGCCGCTCGTCAAGCGCTGCATGAAAGGGACTTGGCCAACGGTGAAGCGTCCGTCTGGTTGCCACATGCCTTGGACCGTAAATATCCATCCGCTCACAAGGAATTCAAATGGCAATTTTTGTTTGCGTCGGCCAAGTTTTCATGGGACCCAAAGACAGGAAAGCGGCATCGACACCACTTGCACACCGATACGTTTCCAGTGCATTTAAAACGAGCTGTTCAGCAAGCGAATTTGAACAAGCACGTGACCCCGCACACGTTTCGACACAGTTTTGCGACGCATTTGCTGCAGGATGGTACGGATATTCGAACGATCCAGGAGCTGCTTGGGCATAGCGATATTGCGACGACGATGATTTATACACATGTGCTGGCACGACCTGATGTTCGGGGCGTCAGCCCGTTGGATCGATTGAGTACCGAGGCGCGGAGTGTAAAGGAGCCGGGTGTAAAGGAGCCGAGGGTAGAGGTTGCGGCCAGGGTTGATGTTGAACGAGTTGAAACCACAGAGGCGGCAGAAGCCGGTACACCAACTTCAGTGGAGTTGGCTGAGAAGCATGTGCAAGTACAAGGTGTGAAGCCGAGCGGGATGCGAGCACTTTTTGCGTCCGTGTTTTCGTCAATGTTTGGCAAGGCCAGGGATGTGCGAGATGAGAATCGTCCGGCTCCTCATCCCCCGGCTCGTTCTCCTCGCGATCACAACCCGAAGTGTTAGAGTGTTGGCGAGGGGCAGACCGTCCCTCGCTAACGCGTCGGGTTGGGATTAATGCGGATTAAATCAGCAGCCTCAATCGAGGAGAAGGGGGGATAGAGTTCTTGGGACTTTGGTGGACGGCACATGGAATGTGCCTACTACTTTGGAAAACCGGGGCTATCGCCCAACGGCTAATTGGGTTGAAAAACATTTGCGGATGTGCTTAGCAACCTATTCGACTTCCGTAATCAATCCTCTCTTGAGCGAACGATCCCGATCAAGGTCCGAGAACTTTTTTCCGGACTCGGCGAGCTTTTTCAAGAGTGGTGCGGGCGCCCATTCTACACCATGTTGTTGTTCGAATTGGCAGATTCGTTCGTAGATGCGATTGAGTCCCACGGTATCGGCATACCACATCGGCCCGCCTCGATGGGCTGGGAATCCGTAACCGTAGAGGTAGATAATGTCGATATCGACCGCTCGAATTGCAATGCCTTCCGAAAGTACCTTTGCTCCTTCGTTGATCAACGCGTAAAGAATTCGTTCCACGATCTCCACCTTCGAGATGTCTCGTCGAACGAGTCCAGCCTGTTGAGCTTTGTCTTCAATCAGTTGCTGAACATCGGGATCAGGTATGGCCCTACGCGTCCCTTCCGGATAACGATACCAGCCAGCCCCGGTCTTTTGACCATACCGATCTTGTTCATAAAGCGTGTCTAGAACCAAGGGTTGACGGGTACCCTGCGCAACCAAATGTTGAGACTCATGGCGAATGCGCCAAGCGACATCCAGTCCGGCAAGATCGGCGACAGCAAACGGTCCCAAGGCCATGCCGAAATCGACCAGGACTGCATCGACCTCTTCTACGCGAGCCCCTTCCTCCACCAAGAATTGTGCTTCACGCTGATAAGGTCCAAACATTCGATTCCCAACGAAGCCATTGCAGTTCCCTACCAGGACTCCGACTTTTTTGAGTGTCTTGGCTAACGCCATCGACGTCGCAATCACTTGAGGGCTCGTCTCCTTACCTCGCACGATCTCGAGAAGCCGCATGATATTTGCTGGGCTAAAGAAATGGTGCCCGATGACTTGCTGAGGGCGACTGGTTGCTGTCGCGATCGCGTCGATATCGAGCGTCGAAGTGTTCGACGCGAGGATTGCATCGGGGCGAGTGACTTTGTCGAGTTCGGCAAATACCTGCTTCTTGAGCTCCATTCCTTCAAAAACGGCTTCGACCACGATGTCTGCTTCTATAAATCGATCGTAGTTCAATGTCGGTTGGATCAACCGCCAACGTTGGTCCATCTCCGCTTGGGTTATTCGACCTCTTTGAACCATTGCTGTATAGATTTTGCGGATGATTGCTAAGCCGCGATCAAGGGCTTCTTGACTGGTTTCTTTCAGCAAAACCGGGATGCCTGCGTTGGCATAATTGATTGCTATTCCGCTCCCCATCGTACCTGCCCCGACCACGGCAGCATGTCGGATCGGAAGCTTCGAACCTTCCTTGCCGATGCCCGGAATCTTGCTCACTTCGCGCTCGCCGAAGAAGACGTGGATTAAGGCTTTCGATTGTTCCGAAAACAAGCATTCGGAAAAAAGTTCGGCTTCGCGTTGAATTCCTTCTTCAAAAGGGAGCGAAGCAGCTTCTACAGCTTCGATGGCCTTTTGTGGTGCCACCAACCCGCGCGCACGTTTGGCGAACGCATGTTTTATTGCCGACATGGCTTGAGGATCGCAAGGTGGTATTTCACGATCGCATGTTTTACATGGCAAGCTACCCTTGGCAATGACTTGGCGTGCGAATGCGATCGCCCCTTGCAGCAGGTCGCCATCCACCAATTGATCCAGAATCCCAATTCGGGCCGCTTCCGCAGCCGACACAAGTTCGCCTCCCGCACACATCTCGGCCGCCTTGGCCAAACCTGTTAAACGGGGTAACCGTTGCGTGCCACCAGCACCTGGGATCAGTCCTAATTTGACTTCGGGTTGACCGACCTGAGCCGATGCGACTGCCACTCGATAGTGACAGGACAAGGCGGTTTCTAATCCACCTCCCAAGGCCGTACCGTGAATGGCAGCTATGATTGGTTTTGAGCAATTTTCTATCGCAGGAAACAAGCGAAACATTGCGCCATCGAAAGGTTTCTCGCCCGACGTAATTTTCTCAAGCTCTTTGATGTCGGCTCCCGCGATGAAGGTGTTTCCAGCTCCGATAAGAATCATAGCCTTGACGGACAGATCTTCGCAACAAGTTTGGATTGCCGCTTCAATGCCTTCGGGCACACCAGGGCTGAGTGCATTGACGGGCGGGTTATTGATCGTGATTACCCCAATGTCACTATCACGGGTAAGCTTCACTAAATCGTTCACGCTTCTGTCCCCTCGTCCTGTTTTTCACGGGTAAGCAAATCCGCAACTGTTTTTCAACCCAATTAGCCGTTGGGCGATAGCCCTGGTTTTCAATTGCTCGACATTCGTCGAGAACCGGGGCTATCGCCCTTCGGCTATCCGTTTGTTTCACTCGAAGACATCGTACCGATGTGCTTATGTCAACGATTGCGAAGGTGTGAGACGCGATAAATCTTTCTCGTATCGACGGTATGCGAAAACAAAAAGCGGGAAGGAAAACAATGCAGCTTGCGCCGTAATGAAGATTCCCCATGTATAGCTGTGCAAGACTTCCGTTAGCGACGCCGCAACGACCGCACCGAGCGACGCACCAAAAACATTGAGGCCTATCATCAGTACCGCCACCGTGGTGGCTCGCAATCGAACTGGACTCAACTCTTGGATTGTTGCCAAGACTGGTCCGTACATAATCGTAATCATCATCGAGCCAAAGAAATGGCAGACTCCCAAGCTTACATAGAAATCACCGGGTAGAAAGCGAAATGCGATGGCAAAGGGCATAATGGCCGCTTGTATTGCGACAATCGCTAACAGTCGCCCACCGCTGCGACGTCTATTAAACACATCCCCCAGGTGACCTCCGAGGATGCTCCCTACCGAACCGCCAAAAACAAAAATAAGGCCCAAGAAGATCGGCGCCCCCTGTTTGGTAAATCCACGTTCCGCGTGGAGCCACGATGGATCTAGCCACGCTGCCCCAGCACCCATACTGATGCAAATAGCCCCAACCATCGTCATAGCTAAAGCAGGTGTCTGAATCATTGTCCGCCAAATCTCAAAGAGCAATGTGACGACGGTGTTTCTCTCCGTTGGATCCTTAATGGTACGTGGTACAGAACCTTCGGTTGCCCCACGCTGAGGATCTTTCACAAACATCAATACGCCGACCATCGCAAGCCCTATCCCACCGAGTCCGATAAAGCAGCCTCTCCAACCGATCCAAGGAATCGGCCAGAGCAAATTGGCAATGATCAACGATAGGCTAAGTCCGAGCGGAATTCCCAAATAGTAGATGCCAGATGCCATCGATCGCTGCTGCGGACGGAAGACATCCGCCAGCATCGCGATGGCAGCCGGGGTCAAAGTCGATTCACCAAACGCCACAAAAACTCTAGCCAACGCCAATTGCCAGAAGTTCTGCGCCAAGCCACTTGCCGCAGTGGCACCGCTCCAAACAAGCAGGCCGATTGCGATCAAACGAGGACGATGCTTGCGGTCTGCCAGCGCACCTAAGTACAAGCCGGCAATGGAGTAGACGACTGAGAAAGAGTAGCCGGCCAGCAACTGGTTTTGGACGTTGGACAGTTGGAGAACCGGGTCATCGCGGAGCGGAATTTGCAAGCTCGTGATGAGCTGTCGATCCACGAAATTGATCACGTTGAGAAGTGTCAAGAGGGCCAACAACTGCCATGGAGATGCGGAAACGGACAAGGGACGGTGGATCACATTCGTGGAAGTAGATTCGGCCTTTGAGGAGCTTAGGCGAGTCATCTGAACGCTGCCTTAATAAAAACGATCGAAGTTCGCATTCGATCGAACTCCCAAGCCCCTGACGTGTCAACGACCCGCCATATTCACAAAGACTTTACCGACGAGACGGTAGCTTTGCAAGGGATCGTAACAACGCATTTTCGAGTACGATAACGGCTTCCGCCTTACATTCCATTCTAACTTAGAGAAAACAATGCCCACTTCTAATGATCAGCGACCGGTAGCCTTGATAACGGGCAGCGGCACGGGGGCCGGTCGAGCATGTGCTCTTCAATTCGCGGCTCGCGGCTACGACGTTGTCATCAACTATTCCCGCAGT
>JAIPFP010000314.1 GCA_021736575.1 Pirellula sp.
ATTCGTTCGATCGAGGCGATTTTCATTTTGTGGTTCTGGATGCCTGTTTTCGCAATGACGGCGAACCGTATGGCCGCAAGAACTCGAAGTGGAATGACGCCAACATTCCCGCTGCGGAGTTGGAGTGGTTGCAGGCGGACCTGAGGTCTACCGATCGGAAGACGGTCGTCTTCGCTCATCAACGGCTGGACGTGAGCAATGACCATGGCGTTAAGAATTGTCCCGAAGTGCAAGGAGTGCTTCAAGACTCCGGCAAGGTGTTGGCCGTCCTACAGGGCCACAGTCATCAGAACGACCTTAAGGACATCGGCGGCATCCACTACTGCACTTTGGTCGCCATGGTCGAGGGTACTGGAGCGGAGAACAGCGGGTACTCGATCATGGAGATTGCTGCAGATGGTGTGATTCGCCTCACGGGCTTTCGAAAGCAGATTGCGTATGACTGGAGACCACAATAACGCAATAATAGTCCCAGTTTCAATCACGATCGGTATCCTCTGCGAATACGGTAGGCTGCTAACTTTTGCCAGGCAAACGCGGACGCGTCCTTTTCACGTTGGGGAAAAGATGGGCAGCTCGCAGCTCGCAGCTCGCAGTTCGCGGTCAAAGCAGTATTTCATCGATCGGCATTCCGTGATCGATTTCTAGCCGTTTGCGGCCTGGAATTTCAAGCTTACGCGAGTCCAGTCCTAGCTGCTTCAAGATCGTTGCATGGATGTCGGTAACATAGTGTCGATTTTCAACTGCATGAAAGCCGATTTCGTCGGTTGCGCCATGCACAACTCCACCTTTGATTCCCCCGCCAGCCATCCACACGCTGAATCCATAAATATGATGGTCTCGACCATCGGAACACTGAGTCCCTGGCGTTCGGCCAAACTCGCTGGCGAACAAAACGATGGTGGAGTCGAGCAAGCCTCGTCGCTTTAAATCTTGCAGCAATCCTGCGATCGGCTTGTCGACCGCCTTGAAATTCTTTTCATGATTGGACTTGAGACCGCTATGCGCATCCCATACCCCCGCCCCGCCAGCACCATGTTGAACTTGTATGAAGCGAACGGCCCTTCGGTAGGTGCCGGGCGTGTGCCAGGCAGTAGGTGCCGGGCGTGTGCCAGGCATCCCTTCTCTGGAAAGAAACGGGATAGGCACAGCAGTCTATCTAGGCTAACTGGGCTTGGAGGACTTTACTTTTAGAAAAATGGCCAGCCCGATCAGCAATGCCCCCCCACAGAACAACCAGAGATACCAACTTGGAGAACGTTTGTTATTCAGCTCTGATGGCTCAGCGAACCCATAAGCCGAAAGGAGAAAATCGCTCTTTGAAGGAGCCCCAACAATTAGGGATTGCTTCACTTCCAGCATAGTTGTCTCGCTTCCGTTCATTTCTTTGATAGCTTGCCGAACGTCGTGGTCCCCATTTTGTTTTGTGGTCCATTCGATCTCGCTGATCAACGAAAGAGTCCCAACCTGCTCCTCAAGGAGAATCGGCAACATCGGCGGAACATTTTGAAATGTTATCTTGACATCTGACCACTGGTCCCTCAACGAACTGTTGTTGGCTACGCCCTGATATAGTTTTCGTTGAAACTTGATCGTAATGACTTCGTTTGTTTTTGGGACGACAGTCGGATTGCGAATCCGATTGTCTTTCATCAAGGCAGGGATACTCAGCTGATTCGATGCGATTCCTCGAAGAGAAGGGTAAAGTACCGCATTTTCCATCATTTGACTTGGTCTTCTGTATTCCACATCAAAGCCCAGCCTCTTCATATCGACATCCTTGGAATCGGAAAGCGCGTAACGACCCAACGTCCAAGGATTTCCTCCGACGCATTTCAGCTGAAAACAGTACTCGTCCGATACGGCATTCACGGAATTGGTAAAGGTATCGTAGCCTATACGTCGGTTTTCAAATAGGTAGTTATCTCCCGTCAGACTCACTAACTTTTTTCTTTCAATCCGACGACCGTTCTGGGGATCTATTTCACTTGTGACAATCCGGTAACCACCTCGGGATAGGATTTCATCGCTGAACCTCTGATGTGCGTCTCGTACGCTCTTGAGATCGTTTGCGTCACTCAAACTGACTTGAGAACAAAAGTACATTGCGACTATCAACGCCATTCGAACAAAATTGAGCATTGTCTTTTCCATTACTCTCCTCGGCTTCGCAACAAGCTGCACAAAGCCGTTTCGTTGACAACGAAATTCAGTCTCTCGAACTAGCAAGAACAGGTCACGACAGTAACTGTTGCACCGTTGATTTCTTTTTCTGCCGTCCCGGCTGTACAACTGTAGGACTGTGTTCCGTCAACACATCGTCCTGTGCATCTAGGTGCGTTCGGGCCTACTGCGCCAGGGTCGCCGTGAGGTGTGCACTCATTTACGACAGCGACCGCCGGCCCAATCATTTCTTCTACTGCCCACACTGGCGAAACGGCCACTGCAGAGTGCAATATCACTGCTAATCCGACTACGCCCAAAACCTCTGACACCAATCGTCTCATGGTAATCTCCTTTAAAATTAGACCAACTAAAAATCTCGAACTGAACCACTCAGTTCAAGAAGTACTCGTGTTTGTACGGGATGGTCAAGATAGAATTCAAACTGTCGCTGAAATCGCCCAGGCGTCCCCTTGAAAGGTACGCGGATATCGAAACTAACAGAATCTCCAGCAGGGATTTCAATGGGAAATTCACAATCAACATCACAAGAGCAAGACGGTGATCCAGAAATCGCACGAATTACCACATTGTGACTATTGCGTAACGTAACCTTGTGGGTCGCAAACTCTCCTACCAATCCCTTTCCTAAGTCAATGGACGGCGGATCGACGCGAACAATTCGATTCGATTCCCTACCAAAGCGTTCGACATTCAGGACAGCGAAAGCAATTCCTAGGGCGATTAATGCCCATCGTGTTCCCGTCGATAATTTCGATGGTTCTTTCGCACGATGTTGTTCCACCAAACGATTCATAATCAATCCGATAGAAACACAAACAGCGATCAAAAAGTCAATTGCTGCAGTTGTCGCGGGAGAAATCTTTACGTCCCCGAAGCATCCGCATGTGCTAATTCCTTCGGAAATTCGCTTTAGACTAGCCGCAAAAAACATTAGAAATAGTACGAGAGTGGCCCCCCGAATATAACGGTTTATTGGAAACGCGATTAAAAGCCCCCCGAGCGCAAACTCTCCGAACGAAAGAAACAATTCGTACGCAGTGATAGCATGACTGCTGTTGACTTTAAGTAATGCTGCGAAGAGAAGCATGCCACCTGCTACGACACTAATTAGTGTAACTACTCTTGCCATGCTTCTCCTCCTTGCGCCGTAGCACGTTCCAACATGATTGTCGCATCAATGTAGTCGGAAATGAACTGAACCGATCCATCAACCATCGAGACATTACACCCGTCGTGTCGCGAGAACGGACCAAGTAAGTCGTTTCGAACGTTAATCGTCCGCAAGTGTGACAAGCCATCAGCAGGGTCTCGCGTTACACCATCGGAATCAAAAGCCGTAATTGCACCCTGCCGAATCCCCGTCCAGCTGTAAAGATACGATTTGGTTGACGGTACCCCGGAACTTTCGATGCGACGGTTCCCATCCGCGTCGATGTGATAATAGAAAAATCTCCTTTCGGTATCGTCGAATGCGATGGACGCATCCTTCGACCTTTGATGCAAAAGGTCTCCGGAACTCTCCCAGAAGAAAAGTGTGTTAGACGCTCCATCGATCACTTCAGCCAGCCGACGCCAGCGCGATACACCGTCAACCCGAACCCGAATCGCACCCAAGTGATTCCTTCCTCGGAACGAACTGCAACCGCCATTTCCGACATAGTCTGCTGTGCTCGTATCCAACCCAGATACCGCAGGACCTGAGACCCTCTCTGAAATTGTTGTTAGTCGTCCGACTTGTTGTGCGCTAGGACAATGAAAGAGTGATGGGCTATTTGGAAGAATCGACCGATTCACCGATGATGACGCAGGCAACTTGTCAACAAAATTACCGTGGAGAGCATCTTGTTCCAAAAACGGAAGCAATGCCACCAGCAATCCTCGATCCCAAGCATATACAGGCGTGCTTGGAATTGCATTAAAGAAAGCTCCCGGTAATTGCTGCTGCGCAGACTCAAACGCTAACGCACCAAGAGAAATCTGCTTCAACTTGTTCAAACACGAAGCTCTGCGGGCCGACTCCCTTGCATAATGAACAGCCGGCAACAACAGCGCAACAAGAATTGACATTATCGCAATGACGACCAGGAGTTCAACAACGGTAAAACCCACTGAACGATAACTCGCATTAGTCGGATTTTTCCGACTACCTCTTTCGTCACCAAAGTGAATCGAATTCGACGAATCCAAATCCACTCTTATCGAGGTTACTAGCGATCTCAAATCTCCCACCCAATCGGAAAACAACTTTACGCAATTTTCGTGAACGGTATGATTAACTTTAGTGCCGCAAAGATGCAGCAACATTCAGACAAGTGTCGAACGTATCGACGAAAAATTTTTTGTCAACAGCAATTTGCGGTCGCGACCGACAAAAGTATTTGATTTTTCGCGCGACTTTTCGAGAGCTGACGGGTTGAATTGAGTATGGTTTTACCAGCTTTTCTCACAAATTCATTCACTCGGTCCCATGGTTAAACCATCGAAGACCCGCGACAAAAGCGCCTATCCGACATCTATGACGAGATCTTGTCGGATACTGCCAAACGTCGAATTCAAAACTCATGGCATTTCCTTTTTCGACAAGCAATCCTCGAGCTCATGCCCGCGAAGGAACTCGGCGAATACTTTGATCCTGAGATTGGTCGCCCCACCAAGGAACTCTTCTCGATCGCCGGACTTCTTCTCATCAAAGAGTTCAAAAACCTCACTAACTCGGAAGCCTCGGATGCCTACATGTTCGATGTTGCCATCCAATACGCATTGAATCTGCAGCCGGAACAACAGAGTCTTTGCGAGCGAACGGTCGAGCGATACCTCAAGATATTTCGAGAGAGCGAGATGCCCAATCAGATCATGCAGCAGGTGACCTGCAAATTGGTCGAGCTTTTGGAGCTAGATGTTAGCAAACAGCGACTCGATTCAACGCATGTCAAGAGCGACATGGCCATCTTCGGAAGAACTCGATTGATGGCGATTGCGATCAAGAATTTTCTCACGCAACTCAAACGCCATGATGTAACTGCTTTTGAGCAGCTTCCTCAAGAACTTCGCGATCGATACGAGCCAAGCAAAGGATTGCTATTTGGTGGTTGGAAGAAGGAAGAAGACTGGAACAAGACTCGGCAGCAAGTTGCAGAAGAAATGCATCTCCTGGTTCACCAATTCGCGAAAAACACTAGCCATAATGGACGGTCGACGTATCAGATTCTTTGCCAAGTCTTCAACGAACAGTGCGAAATCAAATCTACAAAAGTAACGGTTCGTGAATCGACTGGCGGCAAGATTATCACCAATCCATCAGACGTCGATGCTACTTTGGACGGGCACAAGGGATCTGGGTATCAAGCACAATTGTCCGAAACATGCAGTGAGGAAAACGAGACGTAGCTCATTGTCAGCGCAATACCTCAGCAGGCACACCAAAGTGACGCTGCATTCATGAACGCGGTGCTGGAAGACCTAGCCAAAAACGACTTGATGCCACAAGAAATGCTCGCAGACACGGCGTATGGAAGCGATGAAAACTTTGTTCGATGTCAAGATTCCCAAGTCGAATTGATTGCACCAGTTCATGGAAAAGCCCCCGAACATCCAATCGAAGAAGGCATGTCAACGACGGCCGATTTTGAAGTCGAAGTAAAAGAGAAACGATTCCAAAATGGTGAGCGTCGTACTGAACCGACGGTAAGTCAATGTCCCGGTGGTTTTGATGCATTCGCGTCAAATTACGATTATCTAAATGACTCGATTTGCTTGTTCCAAGATGCCAAGGTTTGTGCGGACTGCCCCTTGTCATTGCAATGCCCAGTCGATGGGTCAGACAGGTTGTTGTCGGTTACAATCAACGCGAAACAGACACGTCTGATACGCCGTCGGCGAAATCAGGAGACGGAAGAGTTTAAGAAGAAGTATCGCAAACGAAGTGGCATTGAAGCGACGAACAGCGGGTTGAAACGGACCACCGGACTATCAAGGCTTAGAGTGCGAGGCAAAGCGTCTGTGTTCCATGCGATGCTTCTCAAGGTCACCGGTTGGAACATTATGCGAGCGGCGTCGAATCCGAAGCTTCTAAGCACGGTTACTGAAGGAGTTTGGAGGATTTGCAGGGCTTTTTTTCGCGATTTGCGGCATCATCAACACATTCTTGGAGCGGTTTGACGCTTCAGACAAACGTGTTGCGAAATATTGATTACTTCGAAGCACAAAGAAAGAAAAAATTTTGGTCGCCACGATTTTTTGCCTGCGGCAACCAGCGACTTTTGTCGGTCGCGACTTCTTCGGTTGTGGCACCGTTCTTCGGTTCATTCGTTCGATCGAGGCGATTTTCATTTTGTGGTTCTGGATGCCTGTTTTCGCAATGACGGCGAACCGTATGGCCGCAAGAACTCGAAGTGGAATGACGCCAACATTCCCGCTGCGGAGTTGGAGTGGTTGCAGGCGGA
>JAIPFP010000315.1 GCA_021736575.1 Pirellula sp.
GTATGTCTTCCTGCGATTCCTCCTGCCTCTGCTACTCGGTAAGAAAGGCGAAAACCCGCTGGAAGTGCTGGCCATGGTGGACATGGAAAAGCTAGCCGTGCGCGAGAAGGGGACGAAATACATCGCCCTCAAACGCGGCGAAACAACGGTGGACCCACTTAACTACGGCGGCGGCGCGACGTTGACGGAGGAGGAGCATGAGGCGCTCTCGAAGATCATCGAAGACCTCAACACGCGATTTAATACCTCGTTCAACGAAGACGAGATCATGGTCATCAAACAACTGGAGAAGAAGATTGGCGAAGACGAGTCGCTCCAACAGCAGCTCAAAAATGGTTCCAGGAACGCAGTAGAAGCCACATTTCGGCAGGTAGCCGAAGATGCCTTTGAAGACTTGGTGAACGACAACTTCAAGTTCTATAAAAAGGTCAGTGAGGACGAGGAGGTCTCGAAAGAGTTCTTTGCTCGGCTGTTTGAATGGTATCTTGAGGGGCGCAAGAAGGCACCTCCGAAGAAGTAGGTCTGACATAGCACCGCGTGTTCTAGGACAGGGCCGGCGGTTTGTTCGTAGATTAGTTTGGCGTTGCTGATCAGCTTAATCGAGCGCTCGCAACCACCCGAGTTGTCGGGTTCCCGAGTACCTACAGCTCACTGCAATACAAACAGATTGTCAACGAGCAAAGTTACAGAAAGGGGTCAGGTCTCATTAACAGCAGTATTCTCAGAAGAGACCTGCCCCGTTTTTTGTAGCCCTGCCCCCTTGGTTGACATCACATCGCCAGCCAACGGTAGTTCGGTTACCTACTGGACAGAACTATTCGGTACGGTCAGTGACACTAATATCCAGTCGACCCTTTTGGAATACTCCCGATTGAATTCTGGCCGGTGGAACACCATCGCAAGCAAGTCGATTGTGACCGACGGAACCATCTCTTCGACGAATGCCAAACTGGGCGTGTTCGATCCCACGTTGTTGGAGAACGATCAATACGAAGTCCGTCTAACCGCCAAAGATATCAACGGCCTGACCGCAAGCGATTCCATCGAGCTCAACGTTTTGGGGCACGCAAAAATTGGCGCGTTGCAGTTCCCGTCGACCGAGCAGTGCGATACGTGCCATGCGTCCGATGTGACGATCCCGGTTGCGGGTGGTCCACCCATTATGGTTTCGCGAAAATTCAATTCGCTGACTGCCGACGAGTCCGGAAGCTTCGGGCACGGTTGGCAATACTGCATGGCCGAACCTCGCATTCGGTCGCTTCGCTCGGTGCCAGGCACTTTCCGAGGGTCCACCAGGCACTTTCCTAGGGTCCAAAATAGAATCGCGCAGGGACACAGCATATTGCTCCCGAATTAAGAGCACGGCAATTTACCCACCACTGGACGAACACTTCTTGGCTGCACGACCTGTTTGAATCAAAAGTGCTGTGTCCGCTATGTCCCTATGGGTTTCATCTTCGGAGCCAGGAGAATGCCGTGAATAACTGTTACCCCCTGACGATCGATTTGCATTCCACACTGGCGGAGCGAACGCGGCTTTAGGTGACGGATCTGCGCGTCGGACCTAAATCTCTTTTTATTGGGTAGCAAAATGTACGTTTGCTTGCGAGCGTAAGATCGCTTGGCAGAAGCTCGCCTGGGGACATCGAATAATAGCACTCGAATTCAGATCAAGGTGAATTTACCCGCCATCGAACGGCAACTTCTTGGCCACATGACGCGTTTTGAACCGAAATCGTTGTGTCCCGATTGGTTTTTGTTTTTACATCTTGGTTGGACTACTGTTACCAGCCGTACAAGGCAGTTCGTGAAGCTGCACGACGCAGGTAGTGCAGCAATAATCTATAGCAGATTGGTGTCGCAATCGGCTTTCCGTCGCCACCAAGTGCTATTAGTCATCCTGCTTTTGAATTAGGAATAAAACTTCAAAAGAAATTTTTTACAAATTTGAGGTAGAAGACCAGCAAAAACATTGATCAGCTGCAAGATGATTTTTGCCACTGACCCATTGACCACTCGCATTAACCATTCCTTAACATAACCTGCACAGTTTCTTCACAAACTCGGGCATACTATGTCGCAGGTGCCAAAAAAAAGAGACCCTGGTGTTACTACCACCGGGCCTCAGTCTCTTTTTGGGCAGCACAGTGTTCGTTCGCTTGGGAGCGGGATGAACGGCGACCTCAAAACATGTTGAGGGAAAAGAATATCTTGGCGTTTGCAACTTGCCAACGGCAATTTTGATTTTTTTCCGACCGTGAGTCCCGCTTCCGAGCACGTTTTAGCTTGGGAGTAGCATTATGCTTAAAAAATGGTTTGACGGGCTGAAGCAGTTTTTTATCACCTACCTGGCGCGGTTCTGGTGGAGATGGCTGCGAGCTTTGTTGCGAATTGGTTCCTTCCAGGAATCACGGTGATTACGGCTTTTGTTGTCTTTTGGACTGCGACAGGTCGTGAAGTAAAGCCGCTCATTGAAAATGAGTGGAAACTAGAATGTGGTAATCGCATTTACGACAGTACTCCACATCTGATGAATGGTCCCGTATTTCTCGTTCCCGGAGTGAATACCGCCGGTTTTACTATTTTCGGATTGGAGGATGGTCCAGTAGAGGTTTCGGTCTCGTCTGTCCGTGGCAAATTGGAAGTATCGGCTCGTTGCAAAGACAATGGTGCCGTTATTGCCGATTTAACCAAAGTAGAAAAAACCAACCACAATCTTATTGTGATAACCTGCGCCGAGTATAGCCGTGAGGGACGTATTCTTGAGATGGTGTTTTCACCAGTGGGGCTGCCCAATGGTAAGCCCTCAATCGAAGCAGTCATCCAAGCAATTGACCAGCACTTTTTTTTCCCTTACCAGGCAAAAACTTCGTTGGCAAATCGCAAAGATGGACTTACGAGCCGATAACGCCTGGATAGCGATTTCGCTTGCACGGGCATGGAAATCTATCCGGACCCATCACCAACTAACTTTCAAGCTGCAATCCAGGAGAAGAGAAGCCTTGTGTAGCATATCGGTCGGTGGTGATTTCGAGTGGTCTCTCTCTGGCGGACTTTCCAAAATGACTGACTGTCGCTTGAAGAGGAAAGGTCGCTTCGCTGGGTGCCAGGCACTTTCCTAGCAGTCAACAGTCAAGCATGTGGGATTCGATCGACGCGTCAGCCAACGGAACTGGGAGTCGCTATCGTTCTTTTTAGCTCTATCGGCAATACGTCCCAAGTTTGCTGATAACTTGTTTCCAACGGAACATTAATAAAGAATGCGTTGCGAAGAAACAGTGGCATGATCGGCAACGGCGATCCAATCGCAATCGGTTCCACCCAAGCTGTTTTGCACGGTGACGCTTGATAGGAAACGATTGTTAGCGGGCGATCCGTCGGTAGCTCAAACGGTTGGTCGGTGATCTCATTCCAAATCAAGGAATGGATGCCTCGGGGGTCTCGCACCGATGGTGGAAACGGATCGATCACGAGGAGATTGATCCCCTCTCGTAATAGCTGAGCCAGTTTTTCAACAAGCGAATGAATGGCATGCGACGAATTTTTGTTGCCTGGCGACATCAGTTCGATGACCGCCAACACATCCCCCAGCTCATGTCGAACCACAATCCGATTGGACTTGAGCACATAGCGATCTTCCTCGGCGATCATTACCATGCTGGTTGTTGGTTTGAGCTGCGGCGGCGCCTGTGCGATACCATTCCCGCCAAAACCAAATTCTTCGGACCGTTGCCCATCGGGCGTTTCTATCGGATCGTCATATAGCTTGAGAGCAACGTCATCGTGCTCAGGCCCGCCGATGATCTGCTCGGCCATGGCAAAACAACCCCGGGGCAGCATCCCAGAATTGAGTTGGTTGGTAATTGCAGATGTCCAAAGTTGGTGGAAATTATGGTACGTTCCCGGTTTCACTTTGGACCAATCGTGTATCGGCATCTGCAAATCCTCTCCGATGACCAAATGACGTCGGTCGCTTTGCTGTCTTTCCAACGCATTGTACTGCCAACAAAACGCACTCCACAAGGCGAGACCAGAAGGGTCCGTAATTCCAGGAACATGCCATCACCATGGAGATGAAGGTCCCACCGAAAACTTGGTTTCTACAACGCATCCAGTCGATCGCAAAGGAGACAATCGCTCTTGCAAAGTGGTGGGATGATCAAGTGATTTGTGAATCGTCACCGGACGGCTTGCGCCGTTCCGCTACATCGTGAGTAACGCTTATGCCTGAGTACGAGTAACTCAATGCAAGCGAGGCTCCGCCTCGCCGAAATGTATCCTTAGTTTGTGAACTCGGGAGGCAGGAGCCTCCACCACAATGCGTTCCCAGGCAGAGCCTGGGAACGAGTAGTCTCCTGTGCGACGTTAATTCCAATCAGTGGCACTCGGAAGTGGGGGGGCCGAGACGTTTCAGCAAAAAATGGACAACGCGGCAGGCATCACTTCTCCTGCAACTGGAGATGTACCCCTCATCTCACCGTCTAGATTCATGCGATCCGGCGTCTCCGTCTGAATCTCAAACGACCGAACTTGATAGAACTCGATGAAGTCCAGTGAAACATGGGATCCATCAAAAACTTTGGTAAACAGCTTTAGCATTTGCCATCGGCTAGCATTGCGAACCAAAGCCACATCGATCATGCCATCTCCGATTTCCGCGCCAGGGGTCAATTTCATATCCGCCCCGGTGAACTTTCCGTTGCAGGCTATGAAAAACAGAAACGAGTCCTGGAGTATCCGACCATCCAGTAGTATCTTGGCTCGACGACGCTTGGCTCGCAAAATTTCCAAGAGGGCTGCTGCTGCATAGCGAGACTTACCCAGTATTCGTAGCTTCTCGGCCATAATGTTGATATCGGACACGGCTCCCCAGCCAACGATGTTTGTGCAGAAGGCAGTTTTGTCGCCCATCGATACTCGGACCACGTCCAGTGGCATTGTCCGACCGGCCACTATTTGCAGAGCGGCTTGCATAGGATCTTTGCAATTCAAATGCTGAGCCAGCGAGTTTCCGGTTCCAGCTGGAATGATTCCCAACGGAATAGAAATGGGTTCGTTGCGATGCATCAGTCCATCGACCACTTCATGAAACGTACCGTCGCCACCTACGACACAGATGCCCTGAACCGAGTTTTGGTCGAGGTTTCGAGCGATCTCATGGGCGTGTCCCGGTCGCTCAGTCATGTGGACATTCAGTTCAATTCCTGCCTTTGCGAAAAACGGAGAAATCCGTTTGAGTACGGGTACTCCGCGGCGTTTTCCCCCGCGAGGATTGAGGACAACAGCCAAGCAACGACGAGGCATAGCAAACTCATTCTGTCATAGTCAGGAACCAAGGCGACACTAGTTATCATAGTAATGTTCTGGGATTCGAATGCCCTCAATGCCCTAATTTGAGTTACAAGGTGTGACAGTCAAGGTTGGACGGGCTCCATCGCGGTAACAACTCAGGGAAAACGTGGTTGCGTGAAGAGAACATCCGCTACAATGACATCGTGCATCCGCAAGTGATCTGCGATGTTGCTAACTTGTCATGCGGACGGTGCCGGCTGCCATTTTTCGGATCGATTGCCCAGCAAACTATTATGATTTGTACTTGCGAGCGGAAACCCATTTCGAGGCGTAACTTCTTTTCCTGGTCGGGAAGTGGCTTAGGGGCATTGGCATTGGCTTGCGTAAATCAATCGGCGTCCAATTTGGCGAAGGCTACGGAATCTCCGTCATCCAAACGAACGGACTTCGCGCCTAGAGTCAAACGAGTCATATGGCTTTTTATGCATGGCGGGCCAAGTCATGTTGATTTGTTTGATCCGAAACCAGAACTTGAAAAGTTGGCGGGCCAGATTTTGCCCGATAGTTTTGGCGACGTTCTGACTCGTCGCAAAGTCGCGAAGAACCCTCTTTTGCCTTCCATCCGAAAGTTCCAAGCCAGGGGCAATTCGGGAATCGAGATCAGCGATTTTCTCCCCGAAATCGCTGCATGCGCAGACGACTTGTGTTTGATTCGGAGCATGCACGGAGATAGCGTCAATCATCCGCAAGCCGTCTATCAAACGAACACAGGGAGCGTGCTGATGGGCCGCCCCAGCACGGGATCATGGGTCGCCTACGGTCTTGGAAGCGAAAATCAAGATTTACCTGCATTTGTCGTCTTACCCGACCCAGGCGGCGGCTTAAAGGGTGGACCACCAGCGTGGGGAAGCGGGTTTTTGCCTGCAACCTATCAGGGGATAACGATGCGCCCAGGTCCCAAACCTATCCTCAATCTACGAACACAAGAGTCTCTGAGTGAGATTGGCCAAAGATCAGCTTTGGATTTGATTCAACGCATGAACCAACGCCACATGCAGGCTCGCGACGATGATGATGAACTAGCAGCACGAATCGATTCGTATGAGTTGGCATTTCGTATGCAAGCGGCGGCACCAGACCTCGTCGATCTCAAAGATGAATCACAGGAAACACTTGGGCTATACGGAATTGATAATAAAGTGACTCAAGAATTTGGCCACCGATGTTTGTTGGCACGCCGAATGGTTGAACGGGGCGTGCGCTTCGTTCAAGTCCATTCGGGGAACACAAATGGCTGGGATGCTCATTCCGATGTCGAGGAAAATCACTCCAAAAT
>JAIPFP010000316.1 GCA_021736575.1 Pirellula sp.
AGTTCTTTCCTGGCCGCGAGGACGTCGTCCGGTTGTTGATGGAACCGATCACCTATGCCAACGGATCGACTCTCGAAGATCCCGCCATCACCTACGGCATTGTTTTTTCTAACTTCATGGCCAAAGGGGTCTTTATCTATGAAGGTGGAACGGACGACTTGGTGACGAAGATGCAAGCCGAGTTGACCAAGAATGGGGTCGACACTCGCATTCGTTGCGATGTCTCGAAGATTCTCGTCGGTGCGGGTGGTGTTCAAGGGGTTTTGGTGAATGGTCGCGAGATCAAGTGCAAGGCGGTCGTAAGCAATTCCAACTTGCGATCTACGATTCTCGACATGGTTGGTGTTGAGCATTTCGAACCACAGTTCGTTGCCGATTCAAAAGCGGTTCGGCTTAACAACAGCAGCACTCAAGTCTACATGGCATTGAAACCGGGAGTGACTATTCCTGAGTCCACAGGCGATTTGCTATTCTGCTCCACCGCACCACTCTTCCGAACCAATTTATTGCTCGATCGCAATATTACCTCGCGGACCTTTAGCTTCTACTATCCGAAAACGCGACCCACAGGCAAAGAACGGTTCGCAATCGTCAGCAGCACCAATGCGAATTGGAGCGATTGGGCAAACCTCACCGACGAGCAATATGCTGCAAGCAAGCAAGATTTGGTAGAGACCACTCTCGACGCGTTGGAAAAATACGTTCCAAATTGCCGGGAAAAAATCGAACATGCCGAAGCCGCAACGCCACGCACCTTTCAGCATTACACAAAACATCAACTTGGCGCGAGCTTCGGTACCAAATTCGAAGGACTTGCTGTTTCGCGAGGATTGCCACAACAAATCCAAGGCCTATATCATGCCGGTTCCGTCGGTATCATCATGTCGGGTTGGCTGGGTGCGATCAACTATGGTGTGATCGTGTCGAACGAAGTGGACTCGATGCTTTGCAAGGACAGATCCATATTACCCGTCAACTAGCATTGCCCAAAACTCGCATTCGTGCTGAACCGAATTATACTGTGTTAAGTTTCCCCCGTCGCTGTTCTTTTCCAATTTGCGTTTTATGACCACACGTCGCAGAGCCAGAGAAGTTGTCTTGCAAGTCCTGTACGAAGAGGACGTGAATCCTCTGCGGGATCTGGAGATCGCCAATCAATTTCTCGCCAAGCGAATGCTGCACAACAAGCCGCTCATTGCGTTTGCTCAGCAGTTGCTCGTCGGTGTGCGCAATCATCGCGACGAACTAGATGCGATATTGACTCGGCATGCGGCAAACTGGTCGGTCAAACGAATGACAACCATCGACCGCAATATCTTGCGAATGTCTTCCTACGAGATGGTCTTTGGCGAAGTGCCTGGACGTGTATCGATCAACGAAGCGGTAGAGCTCGCGAAACGTTACGGGAACAAAAATTCTCACCAATTCGTGAACGGCATTCTTGATCGCGTGCTTCGCGAGAACGAAGCGAACAAGAAAGAAGTCGTTAGCGGTTGAGAACGCCGTTCCCCCGGTCCCGCTCCCCGAGTCGGCTTCGGGTTACCATTGCGTGGTACGAGCACCGTCCTTCGGACGGAGCACGAGCACGAAAAACAACGGATCTTGGTTTTCGATGCCCTGAAATGTGGGTAAAGATGAGGCGTTGCACCGGTTTATCCCAGGGGATCGTTACCTTCATGCTAGGGCGAAGGTCAATTACCACTGGCGTAAAGCCAGATGGCATGCATTGAATGCCCTTGGGTTTATCCCGCGAGACGCCCATGCCACTTTCGAATACCCCGTCTCACAATCCACTAAATCAACAAGCCGGTAAGATGAGGGACGAACAATTCCTCGCTTACGCTTCGGGTTACCATTAAAGCAACACGCTCAGCAGAGGGCGAGGGGAGCTTCTCAATCCTTGTCGGAAGGAGGACCGATTCGCCCCTTCATTTGGCTGTGCAACCGCCAGCGATGGCGCACACCGCGCAGCCGCCGCTGGTGCCGCAGCCTGACTTTTCCTTGGTCCCGCAACCTGGGCCACAACCGTGCTCAAGCAATGCTGCAAAACGGGAAGAAGCAACCTTTTTCTGATAGACATTCGAAAGCTCCTGAATGTGTCGTTCCGTCGCTTCCGATGAATCGCCAAGAAAATGAAAGTAGAGCGTGCGACCATCGATGAGAGGCTCAACCTCGATCAGAATTTCCGATGCTCCATGCTCTTGCAGATACTGTTGACAAGCAATACTCGCATCCGCACTGAGCGCTTTGAGCTGTCGCCAAAGAAGCTGATCTTCGTGGCGTGATCGACGGATGAATTTTCCTGGACTCGCTGCTGGTAAGTGGTCGGGCGGGATGGCTGCCAACACCACACCCATTTCGATACCTCGACTGGTTCGGCACACGATTTCATCGCCGCGAGTTAATGGAACTATTCCCGTTTGAATGGAAACAACATCTCCTTGACAACCGAATCGAACAAGATAAAGACCCGTATGTTCAACATTGATGTTGTGAGGCGATAGATCGGTAGTTGCGGTGTCACTCATTTGGAGATAGCTAGGCTCTGTTCGCGTACTATCTCGATGGACTGTTTCATGGCGGATTCATCGATTTCGTGAACGTTGATGTTGTGACCAACAGCCCGCAACATGGTGACGGTCAAGCGGCCACCTAAGTGCTGTCGAAATTCCTCCAACCCATCGAAGATAGTTTGAGTGTTGAGTTCGGAGTCAAAAATAGGAAGTCCCAGATCGGTCAAAACTCGCAATGTTCGTTGGACATCGGAACGGTCCAAACCATGTACTAGATGCGAGTATACCGTATCGAGTGCGACTCCGATGGAAACGGCCTCGCCATGCCGCAAACGGAAGTTAGTCAAATGCTCCAGTTTGTGAGCGGACCAATGCCCGAAGTCCAACGGACGGGCTTCTTGCATTTCGAACGGATCGCCACCATGTGTGATGTGATACAAATGCATCAAGACGCTAGAACGTATGGCTGGCATGACGGCGTTCCAGTCGCGGTTCGCAATGGCGGTCGCATGATCGCACAAGTACCGAAAGGCCGACGGACTCTTGAGCAACGAGACTTTGACCGCTTCCGAGAAGCCAGCCCGGAAATCCCGATCAGGAAGGTTCGCAATCAAGGATTGATCGTTGACAACGGCCCAAGGAACTGAAAAAGTGCCCTTCCAATTTTTCTTGCCAAAGGCGTTGATCGCGTTTTTGACCCCGACGCCCGAATCCGCTTGTCCAAGAGTCGTGGTTGGGAATCGAATGAGTCGAATCCCTCGGTGCGCGATGGCGGCGGCGTATCCAACGGCATCCAAGACGGCTCCGCCTCCAATCACTAGAACGTAACTGCGTCGATCAAGTCCATCGCGATCGATAGCGCGAAAAATGCTCTCGATCGAGTCATGGTCATTTTTAATCTGTTCACCACCATCGACCAAAGCGACGGGTGCCACCAAATCTATCTCGTTGTCCGATTCGGCAAGTCGACGCGACAAATCAGTCAGGACGGAGGGGTTGCTGTCAACCACGCTCCGATCGATCCAGACTTGAACGCGGGCTTTGGCCGAGTCTGTTTTGAGAAGCGGCAAGACTTGATCCCAATCGTCGGTAAAACAATTGCGGGTGCATCGCAAACGAAGCAACTGCGGTACTGAAAAGTTCACATCGAGTGAATCTTCGGCGACAGACCAAGGGATCGTGGCCATGGAAGGTAATCAGGGGAGGGAGTGTGCGGAGGTAAGTAACTCTCCAGAGTTTAACCCAAAAGTTCTTGCATTGCACTCTGTTGTGCCACGGCTTTTCGATTTCCCCTGTTGGTTTATTCCCAGGCGGTTGGCGATATAACGTTACGGCCATTGTTGCCTAGTATTGCCATTGCAATCCATAGTTGAGGCTATGAAGTGAAAAATTGCTTTCCGTCAATGTAAATCCAGGTCGTATCGGACCGGTGAGCGGATTGCTCAAGTTGACTGCCAATTGCGGATCCAATTGGTCCGCCACACGAGCCACCTTGGGCAACCCTAAATACGAGTAACCCACCGTTGCTTCCAATCGCCGCGTGAGGCGGTAACCGAGCGTGACGTTCACTTCGGGTGTCACTACGAACGTGTTCATCACGTAATTTCCTTCGTTGGTTCCGCGTGCAAGTAATCCATTGGCTGTCGCGTTCGTACTCGGAGGATTGCCAGGAACCGTAATTGTCGATGCTCCATCGATGCTCACGGAACGCTCCATGTTACCCATCCCCAGTTTGAACATTCCGGATAGGCTCCATGCTCTTTCACGCATGATGCCGTTTAGCCCCAATGCCATCCCGTTGAATCGATTTGTCGTCGCAAAGTGATCGGACAGTTGTGAGACGGTTCCAGCTGGCGCCGGCGTGTTGGCGAGCGCGGTAGTCGTCGACGAGATCATTAGCTGATCAGCCAGTCTCGCGGTTTGATAGCCTGCCAGGAATTCCACGCGACCAGCACAGTCTTGAAGAATGAGTTTTCGATAGAGGATGTCGCCTCCGTAGAGTTCATTCGAGATCTTCGCATCCAACGAACCCGAAGTGCTATCAGGATAGTTGACGGCAATCGTTGACTGCGCGTTGTTGTTGGTGCTGAAGAACGGACGCATCACAACCGGTTCGGATGTCGGAGTGCTGCTGTAAGACTCCGAGTTGCTTCCTGCGTCAAAGAATCGAAGCATAATTCCGTTGGCCCTACAGGCATCAAAAAACAACCCATATTCGCCGCGTACTCCTTGTGAGGTTTTGCCAAGATATTCCCCGCCTCCAAAAAGATTGATCGTACTAGGGTTTCCTATCAACCCATCCGTTGCGGGATCATTTGCTGGCCGCCGTGTAGTCACCAACTGCGGCAAGTTTCTGCCTTCGGGCCAAAATGTCACCGCCTCGAATCGCAATTGAGATCGACGCAAGAGCTGACTGATTAGGCCGTGGGGTTGGATGAAACCATTTGAGTCGCAATCGCTTGCACACGTTTGGCGGATTGAGCGGGCTGAGCTCGCGCCTGATTCGAAACTCGGATCGGATTCGTACACGGCGTTATCCGGGTCAACTATCGTGGACGACTCGTCGCCCTCCATCTCAATGTGTTTTCTTGACAACGTCGACATGGGTGCATGCGAATGGGCAATTCCAGCTTGGCAATTTTTGCAGCCTGCGTGCTCAACGCGAGAGGATTGGCTCGTCCCGGTTACTTCGAGCGCTGATGCGTGAACAATATCTCCTTTTACTGCTTTCGCTACCTTTGCAGCGCGAGGCGAGGAAGAAGAGCCTTTTGCGTTTCCTCGAGGCGGGGAGGAGGTTTGCATCGGGGTCGGCTGCGTCGAATAGAATTCGCGATCGGATTCGCGACCGGTCCTTAATTGCGCGAAGGTGGGACTTGCAATCGCGAAGGAGGCTAACATTATGGTGCTCACACGAAGCCCTTGTTGCACCAAACTTCGCACTGTTTCTCGGCTGTAAATGCCATTTTTCGTTTTTATCATTTCGCTCCCCATACTCCAACGATTGACGACGGCGCAGGATTTAACGTGTGCGCAACCAGTTAGGGTTGTATTCGGATTTTCCGAATGTAGAAGTTGAGTAAACATGGTCGAATTTAACGGCGCCGGCATGCCGGCATTGCAAGCATTCAAACGAAATTGAGTCTACGGGATACGAAGTTTGCGCAATGCATTGGAGCAATGTCGATGGAACCGAGAACGGTCCGTCGATAACAATAGGCACCAGCTAGGTATGGAAAATGTGGCCGTGGAGTTCGGTTAACTGGCCGTTGGCAATCGACTGGATAAGGGATTCACAGAAAATGCGACGTACATTTGCACTGTTAACAGGCTGCGTTTTGGTTTTCGCATCAGTGAACGCGGTCGATGCGGGCTGGCCGGAATTCAAGCACCAGAGTCACATTGACTGTGCTCGGAACAATTGTTGGCCGCAACCGTTTCGAGGTGCAGACGCCAACAGCGTGGTGGCGCCGTTTGAGGTCATGCGGAACAACGGATGGCGGGACAACAACACGCTGGGAACCGCACTGTTTTCCCAACAACAAGGGCTGAGCGAAGCGGGCCAACTCAAGATCGAGTGGATATTAACACAAGCTCCCCAAAGCCACCGAGTGGTATACGTCAAAACAGGCCGATCGAGCGAAGAGACGGCGAGACGCATTGAAAGCGTTCAAATCGCTATTTCTCAAATGATTCCGTCGGGGCCGCTCCCGCCGATTATGGTTACGGAAACCGAACCATCCACATCATCGGGTTCGTATCAAACGATACTTCACCGAGCTATAGTGAAAACGATTCCTACTCCTCGCCTAGGCACGTTCACTGGGGTCAATGCTCCTGCGGCGCAGACTATTGCGCCGCAAACGCAGAACAACGGTAGCGGCGGGAAGTAGTGTTCACTTTGGCGAGCGGCATATCGCAGCATCCCAACCCGAAGCGTTAGCTCACGCTTCGGGTTACCATTGCGTGGCACCGGTTTACCACTGGGGATCATTACCTTCACGCTAGGGCGAAGGTCAATTACCACTGGCATAAAGCCAGATGGCATGCATTGAATGCCCCTGGGGTTACCCCGCGAGACGCCCATGCCACTTTCGAATACCCCGTC
>JAIPFP010000042.1 GCA_021736575.1 Pirellula sp.
GTTGCGGTTTGCTGCATGACATTGGAAAGGCGGCCGACCATGAGCTCGAAGGGGGCCATCCCAAGATCGGTGCTGACTTGCTTAAACGCAACGGCGAGAATGAGCAAGTTGTCCACGCCGCGTTGGGGCACCATGACCAACTGACCACCGAATTTCCGTACACTCTGCTTGTGGCGACCGCAGACGCTTGCAGCGCTTCGCGTCCCGGTGCGCGTCGCGAATCGCTGGAACGCTATATCAAACGAATGGAAGAACTCGAAACCATCGCGCGTGGTTTTAATGGGGTTGAACAAGCGTTTGCGATCCAAGCAGGTCGCGAGCTGCGTGTTATCGTTAGCTCCAAGAACACGGACGACGCCGTGGCTGCCAAGATCTGTCGCGATATCGCAAAGTCCTTTGAAGAGCAACTGACCTATCCAGGCGAAATCAAGGTGACCGTTGTCCGCGAAGCCCGTTTCGTCGAAGTCGCTCGCTAAAGATGAGATAGCTGTCTGCCGAGACTACCAGCCCAATGGTTCCCAGAATCAGGGCAGGTAGGACGCTGCCGCTGAACAGCCATATAAAAAAGCCTAACCCCAACAGACACCACCACGGACGATCGAAAAGAATCGCTCCGAACCAACTCGGAACAAGCACCAAACCTCCGAGCACAAGCAAACATCCGATCCCAGATACCAATGGATTGACGAATCCCTTTTGCGGTGACGATGTCACGGATGGTACCGAATGTATTGTGTCGGTGAAGACCAAAGAGCTGGATTCCCAAGCGGTCAACTTAGTCTTGGCAATCGATCGAATCTGATGCCATTCCTCGACCGCCTTGCCATAAGAAATTGGATTCTGAGAGCCAGGCGTATCCGCCCACTGCTGCAGGTACTCAAAAGCACGCTGGTTCCAATGCTTTTGCCAACGATCCAAATCGGAATCGGGGGCTGCGACTTTGACTCCGACGTTGGACTCCAACGACCGATGAAACATTGCCAACCAAGCTTCCGAAAGGGTTTCGATTCCAATATTCCAATCCACTGCGGTGAGAGCGATACCGCCCACACGCAATCCAATATCCGGATCGTTGCAAACGAAAATCTCCGCCTCGATTGGGTGGCTCAATAAGTGCGGAGCGTGCAAGTTTTTATCGTCACGTAAGCCATCTGCGGCTTGATGCAACGTTGTGATCACGATTTCAGAGCAAACACCCATAGGAACGATCGAGCATTTCACTCGCGAATCGGATACGGAATAGCCCACGGCGTGCCCGTCGACGCAAACGGATAAGACATCGACGGTTTCGTCAAGCTGCCACTCCCATTCTGCGACCGAAGACCGGGTGGTGGCCTCTCTATCGATCCAATATCGGGATTCGAGTAATACCTTGGATGTTTCCATGTTCAGGTGCTGCGTCGGTGCAAGGACTTGATATACGGACTGAGCGATTGCTGGATGCGCTGGTGGCGTGATCCCATCGGCCATGTTCCGATTTGTTTTCCTTCCAAAGCCATCTTTTTCGAAGATTTCAAACTCGGAATCGATGCCAAACTGTTCACGCAAAGGCTCGGGGGTTGTTGAAGTCACCGGCCGCCATTCAAGTGGCACATTGTCCGTTCGCTTTGCCGTGAAGTAAGTTGCAATCGTATCGTCGTCCACGGCACGCACTTGCGACATGAGCTCGAACTCGTCCGCCGAATCAACTTCCGTGGGAACGAACCGAATAGAAAGTGCCGACCCTGATTCTACTTCGGACAGAGTCTCCGGAAGAAAGACTTGGAGCCATGCTCGATTGGCCACTGGACAAGGCATCGAAACAATACGAAGCTCGCTATCCCATCGATCTTTGAAAGATGACGGGACTTCCAAAACGACGGAGGGCTTCGATTCAATCGAGTGCAGTAAGCTCCCCTTTAGTTCGAATTCCGTTGCCTTCAAACCGTTATCCTTGTTGGCAATCAGAACGAAGTTGCCTTTTAACGGCTTGGATCGTCGCACCAACTGGCAATGAGAAGTAGACGTTATGTTGGAACGCAGTTCGTTTGCGTTGATGGTCATGAACTTGATCGATTGGTTGGCGCCTTTTCCCAACAAGATTTCTGAACCGGTTGGATCCAAACGCAAACCGACATACTCGGAGGCAAAAATATCGAGAGATTGATCGTAGTTGATGCTCGCCGGGAGATTTAACCAGGGCACTTCCAGCCAATCGTTCGAAAACTCGGACCGTCCGCTTCGCGAATAGCTTCCATTGGAACTGGCCGGGTCGACTCGTTTGGCTTTAATCAATATATCGCTGATCTCCAACGACTTACGATCCGTCAGTATCTGCAGTCGGAGTTTGCCATTGAGGGTGCGTTGCAAGAATCGAAATGGCCCGCTTCGATTGGTAACATCGGTCACGACGAAGTTCGACGGCAAGTCCAAGTGCAACGTTTCGGAATTCGAACCGCCCCCGAACAACTCGATTCGCGTTGTGAGATTTTCGCCGAATCGATCGATGTTCCACTTCGATTGAACCCTAGCTTGCTGTCGCTCCGCAATCGGTTTCGGCTTGAGTATCCCAAAGCCGCCATTGAGTGGGATCCGAAGCGGCAATGCGAGTGGGTTGGTCTTTAGCTCTGGCCAGTCCAGTTGCTCCTTCGAACTGATAGCAGGGGTCCATGTATTGATCCCTTCGATGCTCCAGTTCGATCCTGCTGCTCGCGAATACCGAAGAGTGCCGAGACGCGTACGGCGATCGCGACACTCTGCAAACAGAACATTGAGACTCTGGTTGGTTGATTGTGGAACCCACACAACGGCAATCTGCCGGTCGCGTTGGAGCTGGCTCGCGGGATTGACGTAGCTAGCTCCCTTGGACCATTCCAAAACATAGCGTCTGCGTGACAACGTACTTCCAGGTCGGACATCTACCCAATGCGCGTCACCCCAGTGAGTCCCAATAGGCAACCACTGAGCATCTGCTTCGATCTCCACTTCCCTGGTAACAGAGACCCCCTTCGGAAATTCAATGATGGTTTTCGCTTGCAAAATATCGTTTTGAATAAACAACTCAGTGTTCATCACGGGTGTTTCATTGCTTTCTCCAACGAAATTCCTATCCGGCGGGGTCAGTGGAGAGACTTTGCATTGAAGTCGATCGACCGCACCGAGCATAGCGATAAAGCGGCCCGCTTCCGGATTGATGACCTGACCACGCGAGAGAACATCGATCGAAAACTGTGAGTCTATCTCGATCTCGAGCGAAGCATTGCCGACCGGAATCAATCCAATTTCAAGTTGTTGCACCGGAGATTGCACCGAAGATTGCACCGGAGATTGCATCGGAGATTGCACCGGAGATTGCACCGGAGATATCGTTGAATCTTTAGCGATATCGGACGTCACGGTCCGCAAAACGGGTTGCGCGAATACTTGTACCGTGCGCTTGCCCTGCTTGTCGGGAGTCCATTCCCATTGAGCGCCCGTCCGCCGCAGTTTGCTGCCAGGATTGATTTCGCTGTTGTCGACACTAAACCGCAAGGCCTGAAGCTGATCCGGATTAAAGGGAAACCGCACGGGACTCAAATCCTCACCGACCAGAAATGTATAGGACATGATGACTTGGTCCGCGCGCCCGCGAGATCCAATTTTCAGAATGTGTTTTGCGGAAATGGGTCGCGTTCCAAGTTCCGGTTCGGCGATGCGAGTCGGTTTTCCCGACAAGATGTTTCGCAACTCGTCGGGTATATAGACGTTGGTACCAGCCAACTCGCCCGACTCGTCCATCGGAATGACAATCGGAAAGATGTTCTTGTTATCGCTGGCTATCGGTTCCTGACCTTGAATTCGTTGCGAAATTTGCATCGCGTCGCAAACCAATAACCCCAAGACCAAAAACAAAAAAAATCCTGCAAGGCTGATTGCAGTGGCCTTGATGGAGCCGACCCATTTTGTGCCATTTCCCTGAACCTTGGATTGAGCGGAAATCGAGTCGCTATGTTCCTCTCGATCATTCCACGGAGCCCATCGCGTCGAGTTCCGGTGCGAAAGACTCGAATCGTTTTCGACTCGTTTGCTTGTGAGACGATGGATCACGAAAACACAATACCCAACGCACATGCCAATCAAACCAGGAAAGGCAAAACGAGCCAACCGGAACACATCCGTATGAGCAGCAAAAATGAAGACCGCGCACAGTACGGTTGCGAATCCACGTTGGGTCAAAATCAGTCTTGGTGTAATGACAGCCAAGAGAGCGAAAAAAATAACGGACTGGAGTTGTCCGGAAGCGACGTCATGGATCCTAATCGTGTCTCGTAGGTTCGATCCCTTGGGGCTGGCCGGTTCCAAAGGATATTCATCGAATTCGTCCAACTCGACTCGCCAATTCCCATCTGACCAAGACGGTATGAGTGCATCGATCGCATGGTCACCTTGATTATGGGCTATCGGGTCTCGGTCTCTTGAATCGGTTGCGAACGCCGTCTCGAAAAGGGATTGGCACTGTTGCCAGATGGGCCATCGCGACGAAGGCTCATTGCCGTCCGTCCGATCGCGATCGTTCGTCAGAGATAGTTCCTTGGGTAGCCAAAGCCTCCGCCGAACGCCGAGAAACGTATCATCCGAGGAAAAAATGGGCCATTGAAACGCTGCACTTGATTCGAAAAAACGTCGATTCCAATTTCTGGCTAGCGTTGGACCAGCCAAATCCAAACGCAGTTCGGCAATTCCTTCCGAGGGTATATTGCTAACAATGAGTCGGCGGCCATCTAGTTGAAACGGTCGCGTTTGGTATTCCTTTCCATTGCGAACTCGCACATCGATAGGATGCCAGTTGTCCGCAAGTTCGATGACAATAGGAACCTTGGGTATCGCGCTGCGAGAACGCAGAAAAAGCGATGCTTTCTGCGCGCCAAGTGTATCGACCAATAGGTCAAGCTCGCTTTCCCAACCTATCCATGGCCGCACGACCAGTGGCTTCATCGATTGGACGAGCAGTTTTGGCGCAGTTGAATTCGTGTCTACTTTGAGAACCTTGTAACCGCTCTCGTCGAAGGCCCAACTGCCATGCTCTTCCTTGCATCGCATCAAGATACTTTTTTCCGACCATTTTGCTATTTCCGACTGGATTTCCGCATCGACGACTCTCGGGAACGGAATCGCGATCTCTTCATCATTGCTCAATTCGCAAAGAAACGATCCTCGCAACTTACATCGCTTTTCTGCACCCGATAAATCAAATCGCCAAACACGTTTCTCGGGCCTGGTAGGATCGGTAGTCTCGCTCTTTGGATCTAGGGAAACCCAAGTACCACCCTTGAATAGGGTCCAACGAACACGCTCTATGGGCAATACGATTTCAATCTCATCGTTTCGATTCGAACCAAAATCGATCTGAATCTCATGCTGGATGGATAGGGTTTGAAGCGAACTTCGGCTGACCGTTGTTTCAATCTTGGCAACGTGTTGATTTGGCTTACCAATCCAAAGCAATTCTGGATTGGAAATACGGTCCGGCTTGACGGTATTCGGTCGAACCGAGTGGGTCGGTTCCGTAAGAAATAGAAACGACGTACTCAGTCGAGGCAGCAGGGCTCGCTGCCACTCAGGAATCGAGTCTTCGTTGACCATGAGGTCAATTAAGTTCTCACGAAGACTCAACCTAAACTTACTGGAGTCCTCAATCGCAAGAGTTTGGCTAACGTCCCAGTCTTGCATCTGCAGTATGGGATTCGAGGTCAGCCGCCTAACGGGTTCCTTCGAAGACGAAGCGTCCGCTTCGCGATAGAGCTGAAGCTCAATCTCCGCCACTCGACTCCTCTGTATCCTGTCCCAGGTCATGCGAATAATGATAGGCGAATCAGGCTCGTTCGGACTTTGCGAAACAGTCGCTGGATCATTGCGGTCAAGCGACGTGATGGAACGAACGTTCCAGCCTGGTGCGATCGAAAAAGCGGCGTGGTTCGCGTCTTGTTCTAGAAAGAATAGCTTGGCTCGCACAACTGCCAGTATGCTCCGTTCGTTGTTTGAGAGACGAGTCAACACCTCACAATGTCGCGTTTGTCGTTCGCGTTCCAAACCAACCGAAAAGACTGGCGGCGTGTCGTGCCATGAATACTCAAGCGGATTACCATTGCCTCCCTTTGGACTTGTGGCCGACTCGACAACTCGACACGATTCGCATTCAGCCGCAGTCAGCCGCCACGGTGCAATCGCATGTGCGACCGTACTACCGGACATGACATACCCACGATCGAACGCGATTCGCGGAGTCACAATTTCGTTTTGCGAATTCGGCCGGAGCGGTGTAACGAACTCCGCGATAACTCGCATGGATTGGGAGTGGCTTGCGCTCATGGGCCCAGTCTGTTCTGTGGCAACCGGGACGTTGATGAGCGGAGCTTTGTCCAAATTCGACCTGGGATTCCACTGGATCCAACCATTCAATAGTTGCCAATCAACCTCTTGCTGATTCACGGTTAGTCGTCGCAGCCTTGCACCCGGTGCGATACTCAATCGCATTGGAGATAATTGATCCCAACCGACAAGCAACTCGGCATCACAGATTGTTCGGATCTCTTGGCCATCGATGAAGTGTTCGAGTCTCTGCGTCTTAATTAGTTGAGAATAACGAAAGGCCTCGTTGTCGTTAACGAAATCCAGTCCGCGTTCCCCGGCACCAAGCGACACCGAGAAAGAAGCCCGCTGACTGCCGCTAAGCTCAATGAGCCAAAGTGAGTCGGATAACGACGCCGAATTTTGATTGGTAAGCGAGTCCTTTGCCGCCTCCGCCCAGGCTCCCAAGCGAACGTTCATTTCGGACCAATCATCAATGCGTCGGGCGACGGTTGCTGAATCCAGTACCACAGCGCGTGGCGGTAGAGCAAGCACCAACAAACTGTCTGCGCTTTTGGGGACATCAAACGCAAATTGGAGCTTATTAGGCAAGCTGGTTGCGCTAGATTGGACCGTCCATCCAAACCACTGAACGATTTCTCTGTCGCGGAGCGATTCGCTCGTTATGGAATTCTCGTATTCCGTAGAGGAGATAGGCACTCGGGGAAGGCCCTGCTCATCAAACGTCCACTCCGTCGATTGTTCTGTTGGCCGAAGCACCGCTTCGTTCGGAAACACTTTCGAACCAAGGGCGAGCGACCAAGGTTGTAGAGTGACTCGATCGCCTGTCTGAAGTGAGCGTGGTAGCACAAGGCGAGAACGTTTCGAGACTAAATCGCTACCGACGAGTCTAGCGAGGTAATGAGAGGCCAACACAGGGCTACTGGATCCATCGATCGGAAACCCTGTCGCAGCGGCGTTCTGGTTCGAGTTTGCATACTGCTCCATCCGACGATTAAGCTCAATGGCATCGATCGCCGAATATCGCTCCAGGCCAATCGTTGACAGATCACCCTGCGGAACAAAGATGCGTCGATAAGGAATCGCAGCGTTGGTCAAGTTCGCTTCGCTCGCAGCGTTGCTCGAGTTCGCATCGCTCGCAGCGTTGGTCGTTTCCAACGTTTGCCCATAGGCAGTCGAGTTCTCATCCAACGATGAAAGAACCCTAATCCAAAAACAGATAGTCAATAACGCGATATGCAACACTCGCCGTACTATCATTGGACCTCACCCATGTTGCTGGCAATGGCAGTCGATGGCGGTTCCAAAGGTTTGACTTCTCGAACCGGTAAGGCCTTGGATGGGACCGCGTTAGGTAACAATCGCGATGAACCTGATAAAGAAGCGGGGGGCGTCGTTCGCGGAGCCGAAGGAACTAGTGAAGGGCTAATGCGAGAAGCGAAAACACTGCGCCGACGTGTTCGTCTATCAACGACCCATTTCATCATCAAGTAAAGGACCGAAATTCCAATCGCGGCGATAAGGCTCTGCACAAGTGCAACCGAAAGATCCCAAGCCCACTGAGAAAACGCCAGACTCACCAGCAACAATCCAATACCCAACCAAGGCTTACGAATCCACCGAAACTCCATGACGAAAAACGAACCGATCAACAGAAAAATCGCAACGGGGATCCAGAGCAGATAGCGCGGGGCTAACCAAGCCTCCATCGATGCATTCTGGTTCAGGGAAAGAAAGATGTATTGATTCGATTGTGGACTGATATTCGGCTGAGACGTCGCGCCCATTTGCCTTTCGATTTCTGCTTGCGTCCATTCGTTTCTTCGACTGAACCAAAGATCTTTCCACTCCCAGCGATAGCCAGGTGAGAGACTCGCTGAGCTACCAACCAAATGGGCTGTCGCCGGGACGACAACCTGCCAGATCAGGTATGCTTGATTATTGCAATTCCAGATCTTGGGCGGTTGAGCGCGGAGCGATGTGATCCATTGCGATTTTGTCGCGGGCCACATGAAAACTTCGAGTACATAACTGCTCTCATTCGAACCGGACGTTTGCAGCGCGACTCCATCCAACGCGACATCCAGTCGATTCATTTTGCCAGCATTGGAGACCGAAACGGCCCTGCGTCCATTCAAGAGGACTTTTGTGTCGGCAAACCGATCAACAGGTAGGTCCAAGGAAATCGAATTTGCATTGGTATGGAATCGAACCACGAATCGTTCGCGATGCTCCACTGCGTTCAAAATGGATTGCAACCAAACCGACTCGATATGAATTTTTGTTTCGTCTTCTTGGGTTATGAACAGCAACTCACCCACGAGTCGTGGGTCTTGTTGAGTGCAATCGAACTGTAGATGGGACGTATTCTCCTTGGGCTTATCATCCGTATCGGACCGGTCTGACTTTGGCGATTTCAGCAAGCATCGCACATTCGACTCGGGACGCAATTCACCCGAGAAATGCTCGATGATCAACGAGTCTTCGGCTTTGTCCGCAACCAGTATCGGCAGTGCCCAATCGAACGCAAGCTTGGCAGCCGACTCTTTTCGTCCATTGGGCGATCGCATGCGAACCGTGAGCTTTTTTTCCTGCGCTTGGTTTGCGTTCTCCAATGCACTCGCTGGCAAAATTAATTGTTTCCAATAATAACGGGACTGGATCTCGGGTGAGAAGAGGTTGTCGCTGTTGAAGGAAGCGTCCTCCATGGATTGAATATTGACCGGTATATTATCGATGTTCACTCGAAGCGATTCCACGCTTTCCTTTGAATCGAACCGCCATTCCTTTGGAATCGCTAATCGCAGTGTCTTGGGGATTCTGCCCTGCGAATTCAATTTCCATGTTTGCGTGACGTCAAGCCATTCTTCGCCTACCGCGATAGTGGATTCCGCTCTCGCTTGGATCACAATATGGCTTAGCAACGCTGTTCCATTCCAATGTGCCCACGCGTCCGAGCTGTTGACTCTGTATTTCAAAACCGATCGCCAGTTTGTTGCTGGTGGTCGTCCCGATAACACGCCATTATTTAGGTTCGGTAAGTCCGATCCACTCCAAGATAGAATGGAATTTGTATTGCTCTCCGATTGGCTTAATGTCGATGTCGATGATTGGATGGTAAGTTCGCCGCCGACGCAAACGGAGGATCGCTTTTGGGATTCTGGGTCAATCCATGAAAGCATCGGTAGGGCCACCCGAATCTGCTCCTGATTCTCGACCGTAGACTTTGCGCGTTGCGCAAGCACGAAGGAAACACCTCGCGGTGCCTGCATACGGCTTTCCTCTCGCGGCACAATTGGATTTACTGGGGTCGAGTCGCTTCCTTGAGTCGGTATCTCGGTTGCTGCCGAATTAACGCTTGAACCACTAGGCTGGTTCGGCAATGCTTCCAGCAACTCGCTAAGACTAAGCGCGATCGACGAAAAATTTTGAGGGTTGCCATCGGTGTCGATGGTAATGGTGCTTCGATTGGCGACGAGATCAAGATACCGCCCAGAGGGTTGTATTTGAACTCGATCCACGGACCACCCCTGGACATCCAATTGCAAAAACGGCAATTGACGAATGTCGTCCACGAATTCAATAATGCCCGATAGTTGCAAATTAGGTTGGTCGTATACGATGTTGTAGGCAGCCTTCAATTTGGAGACCCGATCTCCCGTGCTCCACTGAACGTGCAACGGTGTGGTTTGTTGATGGAAGCGAAAGTTGTACGTCAGCGCATCGCCGCCATCGCTCAACTGCTTCGTAAACTGAATGCCCTGCTGAGGCTCCCATTGAAATTTAACATTGCGGGGCACGACCAAATCCATTTCGCCAACATGACGCTGCACACCTTCCACATTCGGAATTGCAAACTCCAGGGAATCGGACTCAGGGGCGGCCGTCGTTTGCCATTCGACGGAAATCTCGATGTTCGTCTGGGATACGGCCTCTTCAAACTCCAACTTAAGTGTCGTGTCTGTCCCATCTTGAGAGGGCTCTGATTTGCTTAATCGATACCCCTTAAACGGAATGGACGATGAAAACGGCTCTCTCCAAAGACTATCTTTGGGAAGCGTGATCAAAAATCTACGACCACCAAGCGACTTGGGACCGCGAATTGCGAGCTTTGCAACCGCTCGAAAGAGTCCGGTATCCGGTATTGGCGAGTAAGTCGTTTTACTTTCGACCTCAATCGACTGAATCTGATCCGCGACAATTTTTCGCGACCAATTCAGCGTAACGGGACCTCCGGACGTTCTCACAATCGCAACCGACATCGAATCCACTTCGAGAAATGGCTCTACCACTTCGGAACCCGTTCCCGTCAGATTGAGTTCCCATTGACCATTTGGCAATTTCAATCGAAGCGTCGTCGGAACATTTGGCAAATCCAACCGAATCGCCTGCCCTTGGCTCGTTGTCGTTACATTGCAAAGCGCTTCAAATGCAAGTCGCCTCGAACGCTCCTGGCCTGGTTCGATCTTCCATATGTACCCTGTCGACTCATTGGAAATGCGAATGGGTGGAAAGGCCGATAGGCTCTCACCAGGAAGGGTCGAAGGTATCGCTTGAACCAATCCTAATCCCAGCGGAACGCTTAACCATCGCTTGTTCGGCTCAGACAGTCTAGCTTGAACGCCGACCTTCAAACGAGCCACATTCTTGTCGATCAAGACGGCGATATCGATCTGCTCGAGCGTCTCGATGGGCAAAGCAGTCGGTGAGGCATCGACTTCATCGCGCAAGAATTGTTCGAATTCCTCATAACGGGATTTTGGCACGAAAATGCCATCACCCATTTCGTTCCGCATGAGGATGGCGTCTGGGAGAACCCCAGGTGTCAACACATTGGGAGTCTTGCCCGGTACGGGCAATCGGGGTGTGTCGCCAATTTCCTGAGCAAACGCCAAAGTTGACAACAGGCCGAAACACAACAGGCCGAAACACAACTGTCCGATGGCGCAAAGCATCCTCGCGATTGCATGCCCGACCCGCAGGTAACAACCTGTGGTTCGATGCAAATGTGATCTAGAGGAATGGTTCACTGAGTCAGCCAAGTCCCAAGCGGGACGACGAGGAAAAAAGAAGAGTCAAGCGAGCTACACAGACCGCCCGAACCGTTCATTTTACGCAATCCGCACCGATAGTGGTACGGAATTCGCCCCCCCAAAGCAAGGACTCAGAAAGGTAGCCCAGAAAAACCGACCCTAAAATCCAGATAACCGGACGAATCGATCGCGAGGACGGTCGCTCACCCTCCGGCCTCTTCGCCTCGAAGCGGGGCTGCTGATTTAGTGGGTATTCGAAAGTGGCATGGGCGTCGCCCTGGGCTAATCCGAGGGTCTTTCGAGCGTCTCGGAATCCCCTTCCGATTTTTTGGGAATTTTTATCCTAAATCAACCTTTTTTTGAGTACCAAAATTTCCATCGTTAGGTAGCATCGCCGGATTGGAATCAAGTTTTGAAAGCTCAACAACCTCGAAGGTTTTCTCGGGTAACAGTTCATGAGGATCACATGAGCATCAATCGACGTCGGTTTATAACGGCGACTACAGCCAGCGCCGCGGCCCTTGGAATCAACATAACTGAAACCGGCAATGCGCGGGCCCAGGACCCTTACGAACCGGCCGACAAGGGGCGCATCGCAAAGCTGTTCAACAAAGGGGAGCAGCATGTGCTTCCTGGATGGGCGTTTCGACCCTCGAAAGGCTCACCACTTCGGATCGTACCGCACACGCTACGCCCCTCTCGGACTGATACTTGGGAGAACCTTAGTGGCGGCGTTTTCCATCAGTCGACGGTCGCTCCGTTTTCTCAAGTCGGCAACGACCAAGTTCCGATCGGAAAGGTGATGCATGGTATCGCCGTCGAATGGAATGGCAACATGATCGGTGGCAACCTCAAGTACGATCACGACCAAAAGACATGGTCCCCCGCGAATTCCTCTTGGGAAGCCATGCGAGAACGTGTCAGACCCGAAACGACCGACGAGTACGGCATTGGAGACCTTGGGAATTGGGGCAAGTTCGGGAACGGTCCTGAGAATTCGGCACCAGCCGATGCCAAGGACAGTTTGGTCCGATGCTACAAAGTCGAGATGTTTGAAAAGATGCTGCCAGTGGTACCTAGTTTTCCACCGACCCTTTTTTACACCTACCAAGGGATGGTCCCTGGCCCAACCTTCCGTTTCCGCCACGGAATGCCCGCGGTAGTTCGGTTCCAAAATCACCTACAGACGGAGGTTTCGATCCATCATCACGGCGGCCACAATCCGACTCACGCTGATGGATTCCCTAGCTTTTATGCCTTGCAGGGCGAGTCGCGGGACTACCTCTATCCGAACATCCTGCCACTTCGGATCAACAAAGAGGGATTGAGCGAGTTGGATTTCGGCGAAGGTCAATCGACGACTTGGTACCACGACCATGGACTCGATGCGACCGCCTTTAATGTCATGCGAGGACTCTCGGGTTTTGCACTTTGGTTCGACGAGATCGAGTTGAAGTTGATCCGCCAGGGTGTGCTACCGGGGCTCGGTGCGATCTCCTCCTTCGATTCGGATTTGGAGCGTGAAGCCGGACTTCTCGAGGCGGCTTGGAAATCCTTCAAGGAAGTAAATCCGAAGAGTTACTGGTCCAAACGGCATCAATTGGCCAAGAAGAACCTCCCGGATCCTGAGGAAAAACCAGGCGTCGAGTTCGATCGTTTCTATCGCGAGGTCGAAACCCCCTATTTCAACCCCTACGATTTGCCATTGGTCCTGCAGGATCGTGTGATCGATCCACTGACTGGGCAAATCCTCTATGACAGCGATGGACACAACGGATACATCGGAAACACGCAACTGATCAACGGTGTTCCTTGGCCCGAAATTCAAGTCAAGAGCCGCAAATACCGCTTGCGCTTGCTCGACGGATCGAACGCACGGATCTATCGTCTCCGATTCCTGGACAAAGATACCTTGGGCTTGCATCCGACGGGAAAGCCTGATGGGTCGATCGAACCGAATCGCATTCCCGAGGACCGCCTTGAGGGAAGCTCGATGGACTTCCTGCGAATTGGTAAAGACAGTTGGCTTTGGCCGACGCCGCAGAAACGCAAGTCGCTCCTGTTGAACATGGCCAATCGAGCTGACATCATCGTCGATTTCAAAGCATGGTTTGATGCTGCCGAGCGAGCTGGCCGCCTCAATGCAGATGGTCATGCCGAGTACTACATGGTCAACACCATGCCTCAATTCGACGGCCGAGGCCCCAAAGGTAAACTAGCCGAAGACGCAGGCGACCCAAATGTGTTTCCACTTCCCTTCGAGCTCGATGATCAAAACCCAGTCGTTCGGCAAATGATTGCCACTGGGCAGATTCCACCGTCCCTCTTTGGCGAGGGTCCTTTGGGTCGCATGCGAGAACTCGATCAGCCGATCGCCTTAATCAAATTCGTGATCACCCGCGATATGGGCGAAGGTCCCGATGCGACGATCGATGAGAATACTATATTGCGACCAAGGCACGCGATTGTCGATGAAGACGTTATGGCCGTACGCGAGTTTATCTTCGAACGCGGCAAGGGAGCTTGGATGGTCAACAGCCGCTTCTATGACCCGACGATCAGCAATGCGAGTGCCATAATCGGCATCAAAGGTCAGAAATTCGAGGTGCCCTCTGGCCAGCCCAATACCCCCCCGACGCTCAAGCCTTCTTTGAGTTACGCTGAAGAGTGGATCTTCCGAAACGGCGGGGGTGGTTGGTGGCATCCGATCCACGTCCACCTAGAGGGGCACCAACTCGTCGGCTATGAAAAAGACTTCGAAGCCGATGGGCTCGTCGGTGCCGATGGACTCCTGGGGGCCCAAGGACAAGCGCAAATGACAGGCTTACCCGATTGGGAGCAACTCGTAAGTACCTATGGGTTGGACCCCTTGATACTCGGCAAGCCGACGATCGATCCGACCCTGATCGATCTTCGCGATACCTTGATCGGAAAACGGCATCTTTCGCAATTGATCGCAAGCCAAAAGGAGTTGCGAACCTGGTTGCCTTCGGCGGGAATTCCATTGACGCCATCTCAAGAGAAAACTCTTGGAGAGGATTGGAACCTACAGAGTTACCGAATGGTCCTTGAGTGGTTCGACAGCTTCTCCCCGGATGATCAGAATCGAATTGGCCGATGGTCGTTGGAGCAGTTTTACCGTGAGGAAATGGACAAAGAGCCCAAATTCCGGATTCTGCTCGATCGGCCCAGTTCCGGTGCTGCCTTGTTTGAAACGATCCTCGGCAAATTTGGAAATCGGCTTCTGGGGGTTCCTGCGACGGTGCGAGCGATCCTCGATGGGCTACGCAAACTCCGATTGCAATGGGCAGGCGATGCGATAGGAAATCACGACACCCAGGCGCTTGGTCCCAATACGATCGCGAGGGTTCGAATGCGGTTTCGAACCTGGAGTGGTCCTCTGGCTTTCCATTGCCATAACGTCGAGCATGAGGACATGCGGATGATGTGCAATTTCGAGCCTACCATGAGCGGACGGGTCGATGAAGTCAACCGGCATGATCCGAATATCAACCCGGCTGCTCGAACACACGGCCAAGACGTAACGGATCTGTTGACCAACCCCAGCGCCATAGGCGAGATGCCCTGGGAATCCATCGATGGTTTCCCAAGCTATCGATTGGAAGAGAAACCTGTTCCGGGCAAAGATGTCGGCAAAGCTCGGGATCCAATGATTCCGTCTCGACGGCCCAGCAAAACCTCGAAGCCCTAGATCGCCGGAAGACTTGGATAGGACAATCGTCGATCCGATCGAGCATCGGATCTTAGCGTTCGTACAACTGCCTCTTGGACTCCCTCTATGAACCCTTTCCCACTTTGGAACCCACCTGAGACGAAGGTTCCGCGAAGACCCAAGCGTTCGGATCTATTCGCAAATGTGCAAGTGACGAATCAGTTTGGTGATTCGTTTCGCTTTCACGAGGACCTTATCCAAGGCAAGGCGGTGATCATCAACACGATGTTTACCGTCTGTCGTGGCAGTTGCCCAGGAACCAGCGAGACTCTGCAGCGGTTACGTCAACCGCTGAGCAAGCTATTGGGCAAAAGGGTCACGATCCTCTCGCTCACGATCGACCCGTTGGTCGATCGCACCGTAGAGCTTTTGAACTACGCCGATAACTATGGAGCAGGGAAGCCCGCGGACCACAAAACCTGCGACTGGTTCTTCCTCAACGCTTCGATAGAAAACACCGAAATCCTCCGCAGGAGCTTGGGTTTCTACGATCTGGATAACAAGGTTGATCAAGACATTTCCAGGCACGCTTCGCTGCTTCTGTTTGGAAACGACGTTTACGACCGCTGGTCGACGTCTCCGACCCAAGTGCGAGACGGCCTGATTTTTGAGCCTCTTCGACGGATTCTGGGATCGACCTTCGAAGAGCGATTTGGCATTTCCAATCAAGCAACATCAAAGCAACCACGATCATGACGCGACTGTCTCAGAAACCTATCTCTCGATCGACCACTTGGATCCTTGGTGGCACTGTTTTGCTACTGGGACTTCAGGATCAAACGGTCTTGGGTCAATACAATTTTCCGAATCCTGAAAAAGCCAAATCAGGACCACTCGCTGCCCGCGAAGTGGAGGATTCCTCGCACCTAGTTGGTCACGAGAATCCGATCATCATGAAGCGGATCGAGGATGCGCTGCAGGAATGGGATCCGAGGTACCTAGACAGTCCTTATCTCAAGCGTACTTACACCGACGAAGGTAAACGGTTCGCTCTAAGACGTCCTGATTTAGCCGAATTTGTAACCGATGTCGACGAAGCCGTCGCGTTGGGTAAAGCGCTCTTTTGGGATATGCAACTCGGTAGCGATTTCGGAAGTAAAGCAGCAGACGGAAAGTTGCTCGGCACAGCTTGCGCCTCGTGCCATTACCGATTCGGTGCCGATGCCCGCGATCGAAACAGTTATACGATCGCGTACCAAGCTTGGGACAAGTTCTTTGAAGGCCGACCGATGGTCCAAAGGCCTCCCGAGGACAAGCCTGGTCCGAGTGAGCCATTCGCACAGAGAAGCCTGCCTTACACCCCCGACGGTGAGAAGACTCTTGAGCGACGGGATTTTTCCGAGTGGGGGCTCGGCCTGCTGCAGCACGAAGCCGTAGGCTCACAAGGCATTCACAAACGACTCTTCAGAGGATTCGGCCAAGGTGGCAGCGAACTTTTTGCACCGGTCGGTAAGCCCGATTGGGGGTATCTTGCTTACAACATGTTCGGCGTGGGAAACGCAGTGACCCGACAGGTAACGCGTCGAAACTCTCCGTCGGTGATCAATTCGGTCTTCAATGATCGACAGTTCCATGACGCGCGCGCTGAATCGACATTCAATGGTTTCTCCATCTTCGGTGATTTCGATAAACGAATGATCTTGAAAAAGGCGATGCTCGACTCCGATGGCAAATTGCTTTCGTACCACCCTGTCTCGGTCGCTTTGGTCAACGCTTCGTTGGCCTCCCAGGCGGTTGGGCCGGTAGTCAACGATGTCGAAATGTCCTTCGCGGGTCGTACCTTTCACGATATCGCAACGAGGTTGCTCTACGCACAACCTTTGGCAAGTCAAATCACCGACACCAGCGATAGCTTGCTCCGTAGGTACGTCCGCCAAGAGATCATTCAAAAGCCCAATGAAGCAGCTTGTTGTACGACGCTAGCGGGACTCTACGATCCGTCTCGGCCTGGAAGCAAATTGACCTATCGCGATTGGATCAAGAAAGCATTTCGCAAGGAATGGTGGGAGAACAGCAAACCGTTGAGCCAAAACCAGGCGTTTGTCGACCGTCTGGAGTATTCCGAGAAGCACTTTGGTGAGGTCCTCTCAACCTACACCCTTCAACCCGAACTTCTTAAGGATATCTCGAGCATCCTGGCCAACCAAGAGCTTCGGTATCCTGCCGAACGAGTCCTCATGAGGCTCGAAAAATATGAGATCTCCGATCCCAAACACATCGAAGCCCAGCAAAGTCAATGGAAGCTTGTGCTCCATGCCGCCCAGCAATGGGCGGGAGTGGAAGGGGAAATCCTGCCCCTGCGGACTGCGGTTTATGATATCGAAGATCTTCGTAAGCATCGCCTCGATCTCGATGAGCAGCTTGCCAAAACCGCCCTATTCGGCTCGCCCGATGGGGTACTTCCTCAAGACGATCTGATGGTCAATAACTTCAGCCTCTACTTCGGGATCGCCGTGATGCTTTATGAGTCGACGCTGATTTCTAACGACTCACCCTTTGATCAAATGCTCCGAGGAAATCCAGCCGGGGTCGAAGATGTATGGCAGAAAACAACTGCCAACTCCGAAGTCCTTCGCTTGGTTCCTAAGCCAGGGGAAACGGTTCCCAGCCAGGTGGTTCCCGAAGAACCCAATAACGATGAAAACGTTCGAAAGGTTATGCTCGACAAGTTCCCAACGCTCAATGCACCACCGGTTCTCGATGCGACAGGAATGTTCCAAAGGGGCTTGAGGGTTTTTGTTCGGAACTGTGCTGAGTGCCATGAACCACCCTTCTTCACGACCGCAGTCAACTTGGAACTCGCTCCAGATTTGCCGGACCCGATCGCCAAACTCCATGGATACACGCTCGTTCGAAATGCCTTTGCCGATGCGTTCAAAGAGCGGATGATCGCCAACGGCGTACCCCATGGAGTGGGAGTCAATGATGCGGTTCGGCCACTGCTTGGCAATCGACGATTTTACTTCGATCAAGAGCGAATACCGGATATCGAGGCCTTGGTCGGCCCTCTGTTGATCGAGCTGATGGGAATTCCCGACAAAAGGCCCACGAGCTTCTTTCCTGCTTTGGTTTTTCCAGGTGCTGGAAAGCCCGATCGCAAGCCGATGATCACTTGGACCGGCACCCGCCCCCCGCTCGAATTTGAGCCGAGCCCTAAGCCCGGTGAAGACCCTGTCGATCCTTATGCGTTTTACGATCAGGGTTACTACAACTTGGGTATATCTGAACCTCGCTATGATTGGGGAGTTTGGGCCTACTCAGGCTCCGAGGACTCGATCTCGATCGCCCAGGTGCAGCGACTGCTGATCGAAACCCCACTGGCAGACCTTCAAGCCCGGGGGCTGAGCGAAAAGGCGGCCAAGGAGCTCCTTAAAATCGTAGAGAAAGAGGTAAAAGAAAGCAAAGGTAAGGCACCCGGTGCCTCGTCTATCCCAAGTCTTGGGACCGCTTACCGCTTGCCCAAACTCAAGCAGGGACGCGATACAGGGATCAGCCAACAGGAAAAAAACGAGGAGATCCTGAGGGTCTTGGATACCGCACCTGACTACATTCGCCAGGACGCTCAGGCGCTGTTGCAATACATCACCACCCAAGGGGTCGACCACAGCGCCAATCGCGCCTTTTTGGATTATGCGAAACTTGGGCTTCGCAAAGATATCCACTTTTTCAAGCGGGCAAGACGCATGGTGATGACCGAGGAAACCTGGGGTCACCGCAAGCCATTCATATCCGACAATGAACTCATGGGATGGGGTGCTTTCAAGACTCCTTCTCTGCGAAACATCGCGTTGACAGAACCCTACATGCACAACGGGCGTTATGTCTCGCTTCGACAGGTCATCGAGTTCTATAGTTTCGACAATCCCGACCTGATCCCAGCAGACCCGGTCTCTAACCCGGATCTACATCCCGAGATGGGGCGGTTGCCCCTGAACCACGACGGGCGGATCGACCAAGGAGATGGAAAAGCCAACTTGGTCCAAATCCAGGATGCCGAATCCCTGCTGTTTTTCCTGCTGTGTCTGACCGACCAGAGGGTCGAGTACGAGAAAGCGCCCTTCGACCATCCGTCGATCACACTCGTCAATGGTTTCAGCAATTCCAGCATCCATTCCGAAAATGCGATCGAGATCGCTCCCGTAGGAGCCAATGGGTACAAGGATCCACCTTCGCAATTTCCAAGTTCGAACTAGTGGTCGGCCGACAATGCGATCGGATTATTGGTCTGGAGTCTTACCATCTGTTGATAGATGCCGTCGGCTTCGACCAACTCCGCAGCAGTCGTATGGATCGGTGCTCGCAGAGCACGTTGGGATCGCCCGAGAGATTTGCCTTAGAGTTCGAATCGGCCCTGGCCGAAGCTTATGCGGTAGCATGGGCCTCTATCACAACCCGAAGCGTTAGAGCGTTAGCGAGGGATTGCAGTCTGCTCCTCGCTCACGCTCTCACGCTCCGGGTTACCATTGCGTGGCACCAGTTTACCACTGGGGATCATTACCTTCATGCTAGGGCGAAGGCCAATTACCACTGGCGTAAAGCCAGATGGCATGCATTGAATGCCCCTGGGTTTATCCCAGGGGATCGTTACCTTCATGCTAGGGCGAAGGTCAATTACCACTGGCGTAAAGCCAGATGGCATGCATTGAATGCCCTTGGGTTTATCCCAGGGGATCGTTACCTTCATGCTAGGGCGAAGGTCAACTCCGACTTTGCCCGCCGAATTAAAGGCTTCCAATCGCAGATAAATGGTTGCCGGTAGGCTTGGATCCGCAGGCCATGCGTAACGGCTATTGTTGCGAACACCGGTGGCGATTGCGACCGTCCCCTATTTGCTTCCCAAACAGTAGAGATATTCGGTTCGCTGGCCATCGACTGTGTTGGAAGCACGATAATAGATTTTGCTGTTGCAGATGACTGGCGTCGATAATACTTCGTCACCGAGATGATTCTTGGCCAACTCCTCGTATTGGTTCGGATCGGCACGGAATACAAAGGTGTCGCCACTCTCGTTTGTTGCAAAGATCTTGTCACCCACCAAGACGGGTGATGCGGAAAAAGTTCCTCCCAGTCGTTGCTTCCAAACCTCTTTACCGCTATCCGATTTCCAGCACATGGCAATCCCGGCGTCGAGCACTCCAAATAGATATCCGTCGCGTATCAGCAACGAGGGTACGTACAACCTAGTCCCGTTTTCCCATTCCAATTTGCCAGTACCGTCGGCAAGCACAGCGGACATATGATTACGAGGATAGCCGCCGCTGGTAAACACACGCCGACCATCCGTGACGGTCGACGTAACGCATTCGGTCGTCGCTCCCTCGATCTCCCATAGTGTTGAGCCCGTCATTGGATCAAAGCTCGAGACCTTGTCGCAACCTGTCATGATCAATTGATCTCGGTTGGCTGCATGCAAGATGATCGGCGATGGGTAGTTTGGTTGTTTGGGGCGATCGCGAGTCCATACGACGTTACCCGATTTACGATCCAATGCCACGATGGCTCCACCCGATTTGTTGTCCGATGTAACGATGACGAGCGATTGATATAGCGCTGGTGAGGCACCATAACCCTGATGTTCAACATACTCCGAAATCTTCGCCTGCCATTTTTGGTTCCCATTGAGGTCGAGACAGGTCGTCTGAAGTGCTCCTTGATTCGGGAAGTTCACAAAGATGCTTTCGCCATCGCAAGCGGGCGTGCTCGAGGCTGCCGTTGACTTCTGATTCTTTCGCATGCCGCCTGACGCATGAACGGTTTTTTTCCAAAGTTCCTTGCCGGTTTCCCTGCTGAAACAAACGACAAACTGCGCTCCGCTTGCCTCGTCCGACGTTTGCGTAAAGATTTGATCGCCCAAGATGCACAACGAGCCATAGCCTCGTCCTGAAATCGCGACTTTCCAAACCACATTCTGATTCTCGTTCCAAGTCAACGGAGGAGACTGATCCGTCGAGGCTTCGCCGTTTCGACCGGGACCTCGCCACCAAGGCCAATCGTTGGACGAAATCTTGAATCCATCGTTCACCTTGACTGTCTCAGCGGCGTCAACCGTCGTGCATAACAACGCGACCATCATCGTTGCCATCCAAGTTTTGTGAAAATCACATATTGAACGGATGAATTTCGAATGAGAACAAAAGAATTGAGAAAGCATGAAATCGTTCCGGGTGGGTGACAAAGGCATCTTGGGGGCGAGCAGGTTTTTCGACATTAACATCATTGCGTTCTGGCATAATAGCATTCTGAGATCAACAATCGCTAAAACTGCGCCGATCGCATGACACAAACCGAGCCTGCGGATTGGCAGAGCTTTTCTACATCGACAGGACTATCGATGTACGCTAACCCTAGGTTTTCAACTTGATGCGATGTTAATTGAGACATCAAATAGATACTTCTCCGGCTCTTGATCGCGCTCAGAACCGATGCCGCAAAGGCATCTTCCAGGTCGCTGTTGAGCAATCTTCGCTGCAGCTTATCATCTTGCTCGTCCGTCCCAAGCTGCAGAATACCCTGCGACATTTGCTTGATATCCGAACAGATAACAATACTTCCGTTGGTGTCGAGTTGCATATCGGCGTGCGCCGCTGCCCGAGCGATATTCATCCATGACTGCTGCGTCCAATCACCTTCCACAAACGCAATCACTAAGCTGTTGGCATCTTTCGTTCCTTCGCCTTCGGTACGAACCATTTCACCCGCCTTGCGAAAAACAGGATCAGGGCTGCCGCCAAGAATATTCGAGATGGAACCATCACAAGCAGGTACAACGGCTATGGCAAATTGGACACCCATCAGCCAACCCGCTTCATGGCTCAGTTTTTCTTGGCGATGCATATGATGGGTGTTGTCTTCAAGCCATGCCAAATTCCACCGATGTTGCGTGGCTGCATTTGCGAAACTCGGTGACATTCCATACTTGTCGCTCGCGCTGGGCGACTCGGGAGTTCGAACGCAATAAATGGGCAATACCACTTCCGCTTCGAACAAGTCTCGTTGAATGTAGATCGGATCCGCCGTTTCGCTCGCTCCCACGTAACCGTGCGATTCTTGGCTGGTCGGCTCATGCTTAACCACTTTGATATCGCAGAACTCCTGCCCCACGAGCTCTGCGACAAGTCGATCGCGCCAGTCTTGGTTGTCGGAGCCAAGCACGATCGTAATCATTTCTTGTCGTGTCCCATGTTGGACCAGATAGCGGGCCAAGGCACATGCAACCGAGTTTGCCTCCGGCACTCCATCTTCGATCGCGATAGCGATATGGTCATCGTCGATGAGGGCAAGTGGCAAGGGAGGGAATTCAATCGGTTCATCCAGTGCCGATGTAACCATATCGTCTATCGACTGTTCCGTTGGCATGCCACCAACGCGTACTTCCGATGCGAAGTCCGGGAGTTGCAAGCTGAGTTTTCGGGTTCCAATCCTCGGTTCAAAGCAAGTGGTTTGTTTCATCGATCTTTCACCTTTGCGCGATAGAGATTCGCATGTCGTGTGACCATACTTTCAACGGAATGCGTTTGCAGCACATGCAACTGCGCATTTGATACTAACAATTTTCGCTGATTGTCGTCATTTAGCAACTGATTTGTTATTCGAGTCAATTGATCGACTTCACCGACACCAACCAACATGCCAGTGCGACCGTGCTCAATCAGCTCTCGATTTCCTGGGATATCCGACGCGACAACTGGTATCCCCGATTGCATCGCTTCCAAGATGACGTTCGACTGCCCTTCGTACAGACTACCGTTCCAAAGCAGATTGCAATGGGGTAATAATTCGCCAATGTCCGATCGCTCACCCAAGAATTTGACGTGTTCTGCTCCTTTGATATTGTCTCGAAACTGCTCTAGGCGTTGCCGCTCGGGGCCTTCACCAATGATAACATAACAAAGATCCTGGCGTGCAATTCGCAACAACTCCGCCGACCAAATCAAATCTTTGTATCCCTTTTGTGGCCACAATCGACCAATCGAAATCAAGATTTTTTTGTTGAGCGGAACTCCCATTCTCTCAAACGCTTGCTCGCGCGTGAGAGTGCTCGGCTGCAATGGTTCGATTCCGTTCGGGATCAAGTGAAAGCGATTGGCGTCGATCCCGTGCATCCCATAAAAATCAATCGTACCTTGGCTGTTGGCCGTTAGACCTTGAGTTCGCTTTGCCAAGAATCGGTCGAGCCAAAATTGCAGGCCGTTCTTCCAAGGGTCAACGGATCGTTCGGACCCCATGATGACTGGCACTCCGGCGGACCATGCGGCGGTACGTCCGTATGCGTTGGCCGCAAAAATCCAAGTATGCACCACGTCCGGCTTCAGTTTCTTGAGAAGGCCTCTCAATCGCAACCATGCGAACGGGTCTAGCTTGAGTCGCTTGTTGACATGGTGCACCTCAACACCGTTGTCCACCAGTTCTCGCTCGCGAGGACCAGTTCGCGTCAGCACAACGACAATCGGTTCAATCTCATGAAGACGTAAGCCGCGAGCCAAAAGCGTCAGTTGTTTTTCTGCTCCACCTTGGTCCAATGTAGGGATGACTAAACAGACTCTCAATATCATGCTGTTCGTTCGATGCTAGAGTCACGAAACAAGGTCAACCATTGCTGAGCACAATCGTCGCTGAATTTGGCGCGACGCAAATTTTGACGCAAGGAACTCGCCATCGACGTCCATCGCTCTCGGTTTGAAAGCCAGTCTTGAAGTTTTAGGTCGAAAATTTGATTTGTCGAATAGAGCTGAAAGGAGTTGGAATCGGGAAGCCAAGCTCGACAGTCTGGGTTGTCCGCAATGATCATCGGCACCCCGGCTTGAGCTAGCATCTGCAACGAGTATTGTAGCGTTTCCTTAGAATTCGAGGCGATTGCCAAGTCCGCAACGCGAATCAACTCTTGAAGGTCATCGAAACCGTCAAACAACAGGATTTCTCGATGCCAACCTCGCGACTTAATTAAATCATACAATGCGTTGAGCGGAATTCCGCTCCCGATCACCCACATTCGCAGCATCGCTCCGGCATCCAGCTGATCGCAAACCGATTGAAGAACGGCTCGAAGAGGTTTCAGTTCAGACAGCCCCAAGTGAACGAGGATGTCTGTTCGGCCGGGAGTGACAAAGTCGCTGCATGTTTCAAACAAAGCACGCGCCGCCGATGCCTTCACTTCCTCAGACCGAGTGACTCCAGCCCAAGCGATGTCGGCGATCCTAACAATTTGCGACTCACTCACACCCTGCGAAATCAACAATCGATGCGCATATGGCGTTGGGCATACGATGCGAAAACAACGCCGGCACGCATCGGCCATCGCAAGTTGACTTATCTTTTGACTATTGGACAAGCCAAATCCTGAATCATCAGGTGAAAATCTTGCAATGATCGGCTTGTTCCACTTGGACGACTTGCCTTGCAATGTGGAGAGCAAGCCATCAGCACGATCGACATAGATGCAATCAAACTTGGCTATCGATGTGGAAATCCAGCTGACGACATTTTTTTGGAAATGGTTCTCGTTCCAATTTGTCGACGGAGCTGGCAATAATCGATAGACAGGCACTTCTCGACACAATGCGAATTCGGGCCAACTCGGATGCCAACGAGCTGTCACAACTGTGACATCAGCTCCATTGCGTTTCAGAGCCGCGCAGTGGTGCATTAGGCGTTGGCAAGAGTCATCCGTGAATGGCCAAAACCGGCGAGTGACAAGAAGTATTTTGGGAACGTGCATAGTCGCGTCGCCAAGTTAGGTGGCAACGTGATTCTTCAAATCGGATTCCTCGAGAACTCCGACATACGGCATGTTGCGATACAAATCCTCATAATCCAATCCGTAGCCGACAACAAATTCATTTGGTATTTCAAACACAACAAAGTCAGGCACCGCAGTCACCGTGCTTTGCCCTTGTTTATTGAGAAATACAGCCGTCTTAATCGACTTTGGGCCCATATCGTTAAGCCTTTTCGTAACTTGAACCAATGTCTTGCCCGTATCAAAAATATCATCAATGAGCAAGACATCACGGTCTTTGATATCGAGCATCATATGGTCATGAATGATCAAGTCACCCGACTTAGTCCCACCTCGGTAAGAGGTGGCTTGAATCAGGCTAATGCGAACCGGCATTTCAAGGAGTCGAATCAGGTCTGCAAGCATTACGAGACTTCCAGTCATGATCGAAACGATGGTCAGCGGCTGGTCCTTGTAATGCTCCTTGAGTTGGGCAGCCAAGCGATCGATTCCGAGTCCAATTTGCGTTTCATTGATGAGGATTTTCAAGATTTCTACCGTGGGCTGTGTTTCGGAAAAACGATTTCGTCCAAGCAAAAATCGCTGCCAGGTTGGTCCACAATGTAGAGCCGAAAGCGGTCCATGTCGAGTCGCGCTCTCTTGAAATGAAGGCCAAGGAAGAAATATTGCCTTGCCAAAGTCTGTGGTATTTTCTTGACGTTCTGGCAGGCTTCGGTTAAACCAATAGAATGAAACCTTCTATTCAAATACTGGGCCTTTTCGTTGCTTGCAGCCTCGCATGGATCAATGGACTACCCGCTGCCTTTCCGGCAATTGCGGACGTACAATCCAACATAGATCGCGGTCCGCCCAACATTGTGTTCTTGTTCACGGACGACCATGCGTACCAATCGATCGGCGCATATGGATCAACCCTTGTCGAAACGCCCCATTTGGATCAGTTGGCCAAGTCGGGGATGCGATTCGATCGCTGTTTGGTGACCAATTCGATTTGCGGCCCAAGCCGCGCGACGATTCTCTCCGGAAAATATTCGCATGCAAACGGTTTCCTGACGAACAATCACGGCGTCTTCGATGGTTCGCAAGTGACGTTCCCTAAGCTCCTGAAATCCGCAGGCTACCAAACCGCGATGGTGGGCAAGTGGCATTTGGTCAGCGACCCAACCGGGTTTGACTATTGGCACGTCTTGCCAGGTCAAGGAGCTTATTACAATCCGCCCATGATCGAGATGGGCAAACAGATCAAACACACTGGATACACGACAGACATCATTACCGAAATTTCGCTCGATTGGCTCAAACGTCGCGACATGTCCAAGCCGTTTCTATTGATGTGTCAGCACAAAGCACCGCACCGCAATTGGCAGCCGAACCTCAAACACCTAGGTCACGATCAGGATCGAAAGTACCCCGAGCCATCGACACTCTTTGATGACTATTCCGGTCGAGGCAACGCCGAACATGAACAGGACATGACGATCGCCAAAACGATGTCAAAAGACGACCTCAAACTCGACGAACCGAAAGGGATGACACCCGAGCAACTTGAAAAGTGGAATGCGTACTATAAGCCTCGCAATGAAAAATTCCGTAACGATAACCTTCAAGGTAAAGACCTCGTGCGATGGAAATACAATCGTTACATGCACGACTATTTGGCTTGCACCAAGAGTGTGGATGAGAGTGTAGGTCGGATTACGGACTACTTAAAAGCCAATGGTCTCGACGACAACACGCTCATCGTTTACTCCTCCGATCAAGGGTTTTATCTAGGGGAACATGGTTGGTTCGACAAGCGTTGGATATTCGAAGAATCGTTGCGAACTCCGTTGATTGTCAATTGGCCAGGTGTCGTCAAGCCAGGTTCGACCTGTTCCCAGATCGTTTCCAATGTCGACTTCGCGGAAACGTTTCTGGAAGCCGCCAACGTGCCAGTCCCAATGGACATGCAAGGCAGGAGCCTGATACCACTTTTGAAAGGCGAGACTCCCGCCGATTGGCGCAAGAGCTTTTACTATCATTACTATGAATTTCCTGGCCCCCACAGTGTGAGCAAACATTACGGAGTGGTAACCGATCGCTATAAATTGGTCAGGTTCTACGATAAGGATGTGACCTATTCGGAGTTGTTTGACTTGAAGACCGACCCACAAGAGTTGCGTAGCGTGTTTGGTGAACCAACGTACGCGTCGGTCCAAAGCGAACTTGAAACGGAACTCGCTCGCTTGCGAGTCGAGCTCAAAGTTCCAGATCAAGATCCGGTAGAAGCTCGACGAGGGAAACAATAGCGGACTTCTCAATGCATGCCATCTGGCTTTATGCCAGTGGTAATTGACCTTCGCCCTAGAATGAAGGTAACGATCCCCTGGGATAAACCGGCGATAGCCCCGGTTCTAGACGAATGTCGAGCAATTGGAAACCGGGGCTAGCGGCCAACGGCTAATTGGCATTAAACACATGCGGATGTGCTTACAACCTTCGCTCGGATACTTCCAAAGCAATGTCGCCGAGAAACTCGGTTAGCGTTTTTACTCCTAAGTCCCCCTTTTTGGCGTGACGCACACTGACGCTTTGTGCCGCTGCTTCTTTCTCGCCAATCACCAACATATACGGGATCTTTTGTAACTGTGCGTTACGAATCTTGGCACCTATTTTTTCGGCTGCATTGTCCAGTGTTGTGCGTAGCCCCGCAGCTTTCAATTGCGAGAGGGCTTGGGTTGCAAACTCCGTGCTCTTTTCGCTAATGGTTAGAACACGCACCTGCTCCGGTGCGAGCCAAGCGGGGAAATGGCCTGCAAAATGCTCAATCAATACGCCGCAGAATCGTTCCATACTACCGAACGGCGCGCGGTGGATCATGACCGGTCGGTGCTTTGTATTGTCTGCACCGACATAATTAAGATCGAAACGGACCGGCAAAACATAGTCCACTTGCACCGTCCCTAATTGCCATTCGCGACCGATTACGTCTTTCACGACGAAGTCAATCTTCGGACCGTAGAAAGCTGCTTCGCCGGGCTCTTCGGTGAACGGAACACCCAAGGTTTTGGCTGCAGCTCGGCAAGCATCTTCGGCTTTGTCCCACTGCGCAGGGTCTCCCGTGAATTTGCTGCTATCAGGATCTCGCAAACCGACGCGGACTCGGTAGTCCGACATTCCAAGCGTGGTCAGAACCTTCTTGACAAGGCTTAAGCAACCAAGCAACTCTTCGGCGATCTGGTCCTCCGTACAAAAAAGGTGTGCGTCATCTTGAGTAAAGCCCCTGACGCGCGTCAAGCCATTGAGTTCACCACTCTGCTCCCAACGGTAAACCGTTCCGAATTCCGCAAGCCTGACAGGAAGATCTCGGTAGCTTCGCGGCTGACTGTCATAAATTTTGATGTGGTGCGGGCAATTCATCGGCTTGAGCATGAATCCATCGACAATCTGATCATCCGCAAGAACCCGATCAAGAGGAATCACTTCCTTGCCAGCGCGTTCATTGATGCCATCCGCCAGACGCTTGCTGACTCCATCAAGTCGTTGCATGATTTCGGCGCAAGTACAGCCCTCGGCGGCGCATTTTTGAAACGCGTCGTTCTCGACAATCGCTCCGAACTGGCTTTCTTTGTAGTAAGGGAAATGCCCGCTGGTTTTGTAGAGCGTGAGCTTGCCAATATGAGGCGTAAAGACTTGGCTATATCCCTGTTTGCGCAGTTCCTCGCTAATAAAATTTTGCAGTTCCTGACGAATGACTGAGCCGTTAGGGGTCCAAAGGATGAGACCCTGGCCGACATCATCATCGATGTGAAATAGCTGAAGTTCCTTTCCGATCTTTCGGTGGTCGCGATTCTTGGCTTCCTCAAGAGCGACAAAGTGCTGTTCCAGTTCCTCGGACGTCGGGAATGCGGTACCGTACAGTCGCTGAAGTTGGCCCTTGGATTCATCCCCCATATAGAATGAAGCAGACACGCTGGTCAGTCGCACGTTTTTGCACTTGCTGGTGTAGTTGACATGTGGACCTGCACAAAGGTCGATGAAGTCACCGTTCTGATAGCAAGAGATTTCCTCTCCTTCTGGGATCTTGTCGATGAGGTCGAGCTTGAATCGGCTGACATTCCCAGGACGTTCGGATAAACCACCCAGCCTACCACTTTCTGCCATCTGCTTGGCTTCCTCGCGGCTGATCACTTTCCTTTCCAATTTTTGGTTCTCTTTGGCAATCTTCTTCATCTCAGCTTCGATTGCAGGAAAGTCTCCCGTGGTGACGCGATGCTTCATGTCGAAGTCGTAATAGAAGCCGTACTCGCCCGGCGGACCGTAGGCAAACTGGGCGTCCGGCCAAATACGCAAAATTGCTGTCGCCATCACGTGGGCACAGGAATGACGGAGTCGATCCAGATCGGACATCTGGGCGCGGTCTTCAAGAGTCTTGCGATCGTTCATTAGATTTATTGCAAAGGTTTGTTGGAAATTCGAAGAGGAATTCGACGTTAACTTGGGACGGAATTCTACCCTGTGTCGCAACCGCAAAGATGGTCCCAATCAGGTTTTTCGTTGGAATCAAGATTGATTTAGCCCCCTGGGGTAGCAATCTCGAAACCACTCCCAAACTTGGCCACAGAATGTGCCAGCCTCCATAAAATCACGGTTGCTTAGTCGCGGAGCGAGACCACACGCTTGTGAACGCGATCGCTGGCGGTAGCGGCGACTGAGGCACCGCTAAATCGGCTTAAAGAAAAAATTTCTGTCTTCTTCCCAAAATCTTCGTAAAATCGTGCGAGTAGAGGGAGATCCACTTGATGCGGTTTTATTCCTCCGTAGTTCGGGTTTGAAATAATTTTCTTTGACGGGAGTGGAGTGTATGACAAAAAGACGCAAAAGTGGTTTCACGCTTGTGGAATTATTGGTGGTGATTGCCATCATTGGGATTTTGGTTGGATTGCTATTGCCTGCTGTGCAAGCAGCTCGCGAGGCGGCTCGTCGAATGCAGTGCACCAATCAGCTCAAGCAGTTTGGGTTGGCGCTTCATAATTACGCAGATGCGTTCAAAAAGTTTCCTGCGGGTTCGGCTGGTCCCTCTTATTCGGGAAATCGCTTGAACGCAATGATTGGATTGTTGCCGTATGTCGAGGAGAGCTCTCTTTACAATATGGTCCAGTCGACGCAAACCTTTGGGGCGAACGTGTTTCTTCCTGGTGGGACGCAACCCTGGAACCAAAACTATGATCTTTGGGGATCTCAGTTTCAGGTCAAGGGTATGAATTGTCCTTCGGATAGTCCTGTCGGTGACAATCGCGGCGGACGCTGGGCGGGTGGAGCTGCTGCCACTACGAGCTACTCTTTCTGCCATGGCGATCACCAGACCGGTGTTCGCGATCAAGGAGCCTATCAGCGTCGAGGCCTGTTTGGGACTCGAAGTTGGGCAGGATTCAGGGACATCACGGACGGCACCAGCAATACGATGGCGATTTCCGAACGCTGTTTTCCAAAAGGTTCACGTAGCGTTTTTGGAAATACGATCGAGAGCCTGACTGGAATCACCGCCAATCCAGCGTTGTGTCTGGCGCAGGCAAATCGCGCGACACGCCAATATCTTCCTACAGCTACGGTATCAGTGTATCGAACGGGCGGGACTCGAGCGTACGATGGCATGCCAATCTATACTGGCTTTAACGCTATCCTGCCTCCGAATAGTCCATCTTGCTTGATTGGGAACATCAATACGCAGGGTGTGATGACAGCGCAAAGTTGGCACGCGGGTGGTGTAAACTGTGTCTTTGCGGATGGCTCGGTTCGTTTCATTAGCGAATCGATTAACGCTGGAAACTCCGGTGCTCCAGAGAGCCTCAGTGGACCCAGTCCATATGGCGTCTGGGGTGCACTAGCAACCATCAACGGCGGCGAAGTAGCCAGCGAAGATCAATAATGATACGTTGTGACGTGGTAGAGCTCGAACCTCGATGCGCGAGCGTGAGGACCTGAATCGCAGTGATTAATGGACTTCTAGCTGGGACTCTAACGGGTGTCAAGCTTGGCGCACCGGGTGTCAAGCTTGGCGCACCGGGTGTCAAGCTTGGCGCACCGGGTGAATGGGTCCCGACGACGCGTTGAGCCTCAACATATCATTTCAAGTCATCAGAAAGTGATTGTTCAAAATGTCCCGATGGATTCCCGTTCATGTGCTCTGCTGCTTAGGCACTCTCTCCATTTTCGGTTGCTCCGGGGGTCAAGCGGAGAACCCAAATTGGCCGAAGCGGTTCAAGACGACAGGTACCGTGACATACCAAGGCAAAGCGATCGAAGGCGCTGACGTTACATTTACCAACACTCAAGCAAATACTACCGGTACGGGCAAGACCGACGGTTCGGGTCGATTCACGTTGACCACCTACCTTCAAAATGATGGCGTGGTTGCTGGCCCGCAGGTGGTCTCCATACGACGGGTGGATGTGATTGATAAGACACCCAAGGACGTGGACGTGTCTGCGGGCGGCAAGGCGCTTCCGCTTGAGATCACCTGGATCATTCCAGAAAAATTTTCGATTCCGACCAAATCGGGCCTGACGGCAAGCGTCACCGAAAGTGGTCCTAACGATTTCAAGTTCGAACTGAAGTGACCGCCAATTCAAGCCGACATGCATTTTTTCTGCGTTCGTTCACAACCAACGAGGCGGCGATCCGGGCCTATGTCCGGCGGCTTCTTCCGTCGCGAGCAGACACCGATGACATCATGCAAGGCGTGGCGTTGGTGCTCTGGGCCAAGTTCGAACAATTTCGGGAGGATGGTGACTTTCGAAGTTGGGCCATGGGAATCGCCCGCTACGAAGTACTCGCGTGGCTGAGAGATCGAGGCAGAGATCGATTGGTCTTGGCTGGCGATGTAGCTGAAATGATTGCGGATGAAACGGCCATCGATGTCGCCCAGCTGGAGCAGCAGCGCATCGCTCTCCAGTCCTGTTTAGAAAAACTAACGCCCAAGAATCGATCTTTGCTTTTAGAAAGCTATGGGTCAGAATTGATGATTCAAGAAGTGGCAGCCAACAGCGGGCGGTCGATCGCGGCGTTCTACCAGTGGCTGCACCGCATGCGAAGACTTTTATTGGATTGTGTACAACACGAAGTGGCTCGATAACCAAAGTCTCCATGCCTCAATCACCCATGACTCAATCACCCATAAATGATCTCGAATTCCTCATCAATCGCTACGTTGATGGTCAAGCCACCATCGAAGAAATGGACCGCCTCAACGAACTCTTGAGAGCGGATTCCAAAGCACGGCAAATCTTCGCGGCACACCTCAATTTGGACTCAGCGTTGGCCGAAATCGCGGCAGGCTTGAGCGGCGAGAAAGCGGCGGTAGACGATATCATCGTGCTCAATCGAAACGCCATTTTCTCGAACGCTGTCGCTTATTGCGCTACTGCCGCTGCCGTCTTGTTGGCTGTGTCCCTAGGCGCATGGTGGTGGTTCTCCAATAGTCGACAGCATGATCATGATGCACAATTAGCGCCTTCAACCGAACCTTTGGCCGTCCCGCAAGAAAACGTTGCTGCGATTCTCATCGATGAAGCAGGCGCGGTTTTCTCGCAGGGAAAGGGGCCGCAGGGGGCGAGATTCGAGGCCGGCGACTATGATTTGCTCTCCGGGATTGTGCATCTTCGCTTCGCCCGCGGCGCCGAATTGGTTCTCAATGGCCCGGCGCACTGGACCGTAAAGGATGAGATGCACGCGTTCGTAAAGCATGGCAAGATGCGGGCAATCGTTCCTCCCTCGGCAAAAGGGTTCACGATCTCGACACCATCCGCCGAGTATATCGATCTCGGAACGGAATTCGGACTGGATGTGGATCGAAATAATGGATCAAGTGATCTTTTTGTTTTCGACGGGCAAGTGAACGTGACCGACAAAGCAACGAACAAGGTCGTTGAAGAGGTTTTAGAAGGTGCCTCCACACGATATGTAGCAGGCGTTGCCAAAACAGCGCCAGCCTTTCATTCAAGAAATTTCACGACACCGAACCAGATCGGCCTCATTCGTTGGCAAGAGTATGCCCGGAATTTGTTGCATTCCCCAGGCTTGATTGCTTTTTTTCCATTCCAACGAACGCCGGACGATTCCGAGCTTGCAAATCAAGTTGATGCCAAAGAAAGTGTAGCCCTACGTGTTCCGAATGGTCGAATCCAAGGAGCTCGTTGGACCTCTGGACGCTGGCCTGGAAAAGACTCGCTTCTCTTCGATGGCGACGACGAGTTTGTTCAAATCGATGTTTCGGGCGAGGCCAAAGAGATAACAATCGCTGCTTGGATCAAAATCGACAGACTCGACTATGAAATGAATGCGATCCTCAACT
>JAIPFP010000043.1 GCA_021736575.1 Pirellula sp.
GGCGAGAGCGCATTCCGGAACGCACTTCGATGTGCGGTCCATAGGTTGGTTTCAATCCCATCGATTTTGCGATCGCAATCGCAACAGCTTCCACATCTTCGATCACTTCTTCATTGGAGAATCGAAGAACTCGCCATCCCTGTTCTTCAAGATACTGCTGCCGATGAGTATCGTCCTCGTACGTATAGTCGGTGCATGCCTGGCACCTGCTGGCTATCGATCGCTTCACTGCACGGTTGGCGTTGAGACACATGACCAGAATTCGAGGAAGGATGTAGGTTGGTCGGCGAGCGGAAGACGCGATGGAATCCCTTGGGTATCCAAAAGCAAGATGTTTTGCACTTTGCCCTCCCCTCGCTACGCCGGACGTCCAGAGGGTATCTGAGCTTGCTTGTTTTTCCTTTCCGGTTTAACTGGATGGTAGCAACGTTTTTGAGCGTGTCGGCCACGTGCTTCCGCTGGCACAAGGCCAACGGAGTGCTTGTAGTAAAGGGCATTTCAAGGTAGCTGCTAATTGCAGCCTCCGCCCGGGCAAGCCGGACGGAAGGCAATTCGAATTCGTGAAGCTGGATGGAAGCCTTCTGAGTTGCCCCTTCCTTGCGACGACGATAATTTGCTAAGATGCACACCGCGCTGGCTTGCTTCACAATAGTAACTTTAACCGTTCGCGACCGTTCTATGCCAAAAAAACTTTATGTCGCTTCCGTGGCTTGGTTGTTCATCACCAGCGTTTATGTTGGTTCGGCTGTGGCACAAACCAATTCGCTTTCCTTTCAAGACCCGGCTCCAAAACGTTATGAATTGTCTGCCCGCGCTAGCGCAATCGATAGCCGAGCCCAAGCCCACCCGGAAATTGACTTTCTGTTCGAGAAAGATGGAAAGCCCCAAGATCTGCAGCACGCTTCCGTGGACACTCGCGTCCAACCTAAAGGAAAGCTCGTCATCTGGCTGATGGGGAATAGTCCCGGACTATTCGAGCGGGTCAATTCGTATGGCTATCATGCCATTCGAGTTCATTACGCAAACGGATGGTTTGCAAAATTCGGCAAAGAACCACCCCCTGCCGATCCCATGCATCTTGGCAAGATTCGACTCGAGGCAACCACGGGCGAGGACTTTAGCGATTTGGTCGCGATCCCAAAACCTGACGGCATGAAAGAGCGTGCTCTCCAATTTGTGAAATGGCTTGCCAAAGAAAACCCACAGGGCAAGTGGGAAATGTTTCTCGCTTCGGACGGCAAAGACCTCGATTGGGATAAAGTCGTCATCTCGGGAAGTTCACATGGCGCTACATCCGCCGCTCGATTTGCCATCCATCAAAAGGTCGATCGTGTGGTTATGTTTTGTGGGCCTCGCGACCAGTACGAAACCTGGCAAGGCCTACCATCCGCGACTCCGGCAAATCGGTTCTTCGGCTTTAGCCATGTTCTCGATACCGGTTGGTCGGGCGATCATTACTGCCGCTCTTGGCAATTGCTCGGCCTGAACAAGTTTGGACCTATCGTCGATGTCGATAAAACAAAAACTCCTTTCGATAACTCTCGCCGCTTAATCACCGAAGCCGACGTCAAGGGAGATGCCAATCGAGCCCATGGTTCGGTAACGCCGGGCGGATCCGCCGTTAAGGATTCGTCTGGCAAATTTGTTCACGAAGATGTCTGGCGTTATCTCTTCACGCACCCGGTTGATCAAGTTGGAATGCCGGTATCCGCCGAATCCGATTGTCGACTCGAGTTGCGCCGGTAGTGTCGTCCCGGCGGTTGCCGCATCCATCCTCCTTTTTTTGATATGCATTCAATCCTTTGGAAAGTAAATTTTCATGAACCAAATTTTTCGAAGCATCGCAATGAGTTTGGCAATTGCTTGCTCAGTTCAAGCACAATCGTCGGACGATTCCACGCAATGGAAACCATTGTTCAACGGCAAAGACCTTAGCGGCTGGGAAGCGGTCAACGTCGCGCCCGATACCTTTACGGTACGCGACGGAATGATCATTTCGACAGGGAAGCCCACCGGTGTGCTACGAACAGACCGAATGTTCGAGAATTGCATTGTGGAACTCGAGTGGCGGCATATGAAAGAGGGTGGCAACGCAGGCCTGTTTCTTTGGGGAGATGGAATTCCTTCCGTGGGAATCCCTTTTACGCGAGGGATCGAAGTCCAAATTTTGGATAACGCCTACAACGCGAGTGGCAAGAACGAGCGATTCACAACGCATGGCGACATATTCCCTATCCATGGTGCCAAGATGACGCCGCTAGGCAAGATCGCCAAAAATGGCGTTCGAAGTTTTCCAACTCAAGAACTTTCGAAAAGCTCACCCGAATGGAATCACTATCGTGTTGTGGCGAAGGATGGGGAAATTCGACTCAGCGTCAATGGACAAGAAGTTACATCTGGAAAAGATTGTTGGCCACGCAAAGGATATATTTTCTTGGAGTCCGAGGGTTCGGAATGTCATTTCAAAAACATTCGCATTCGTGAATTGCCAACCTCGGGTCCGAGGGCTGACGAAATCGCAGTTTCAGGTGAAGGTTACGTTCCACTGTTCACCGGCATTAATTTAGATGGATGGAAGATCCCTGAGGGGGACAACGGTCACTGGAAAGTACTCGGGGAAGTCTTGGACTATGACGCCATGAGCGAAGCGCCAGGCGAAAAATCGCTTGTGTCCCAACGTGAGTTCACTGACTTTAGCTTGATTGCAGACTGGCGAATCAAGGAGACTCCTTACATCAATCCCCGTGTCGCGAAGATCTTGCCCGACGGATCCGAAGCAGTTGACGCAGACGGCAAACCAATCACCTTGTCCGTGCCTGATTCGGACTCAGGGATCTATCTTCGCGGCAGCGGCAAACATCAAGTGAATATTTGGTGCTGGCCGATTGGCTCGGGCGAAATGTACGGTGTACGACGGGACCCAAATATGCCCGCAAAAGTGCGTGCTGCGGTAACGCCTCGTTTGAAAGCGGATAAAGAGGTGGGCAAGTGGAATCGCTTTGAAATCACCGTTCGCGGAAACGTGGTGACCGTAGTGTTAAATGGCGAAACGGTCATTCAGGAAGCATCCATACCCGATTTGCCCTCCAAGGGCCCGATCGTTTTGCAACATCACGGCAGCAAAAAGAACGGTCAATGGAACAGCCCGCCCTCGCTAGTGCAGTTCCGTAATATCATGATTAAAGAACTTTAGTATTGAATCGCCCCAGTCGCTTGCGGGTCTGCTACTGACGCCCACACCCTCTTTCGGATTCTCAATGAAAAACAAAGCGACCAAGCTTTTTAACGAGTTCTTTCATAGCGAACAAGCCTCTGGAATCATCCTATTGGTGTTCACCCTCGCGGCGCTCGCCATCGCGAATTCCTCGCTAGGCGAAGCAACCATCCATTGTTTTCACACCAAGTTTTTCGGCCTATCGATCGAGCATTGGGTCAACGATGCCTTGATGGCCGTTTTCTTTTTGTTGGTGGGCCTTGAACTCGAGCGAGAGCTCTATGCCGGTGAATTGAGCGATGTTCGAAATGCAATCCTACCCATTTGTGCGGCCGTCGGTGGATTGCTTGTGCCTGCAGCCATTCACTTTTCGATTTGCAACGGCTCTATCTATCAACGAGGCGCTGGCATTCCCATGGCAACCGATATTGCCTTTTCGCTGGGAGTGCTTTCCTTGGTTAGCAATCGCGTCCCGTTTTCGCTCAAGGTTTTTTTGACGGCGCTCGCGATTGCGGACGATCTAGGTGCAATTCTTGTGATCGCGGTTTTTTACACCAAGTCGATATCGATGACCTATTTGGTGGGAGCGATTACCGTCTTCGCAGGATTATGTGTGCTGAACCGGCTGCGGGTCAATGCAATTTGGGTATACATGTTGGGTGGGGTAGCGATGTGGTATTGCATGCTACACTCAGGTGTTCATGCAACCATATCCGGTGTGCTGCTGGCATTTGCGTTGCCGTTTCGCGACGGTGGAGAGTCATCACCTTCGTATCGACTGCAGCATTGGCTTCACAAACCAGTCGCGTTCGGCATTTTGCCTGTCTTTGCGATTGTGAATACTTGCATCCGTATTGATTCCGATTGGCTGGCAGGTTTGAGCCAACCGAATAGCATCGGGATCTTTCTCGGGTTGGTCGTTGGCAAGCCTGTTGGAATCCTGCTTTTTTGCTTGATTGCGATCAAGTTGAAACTTTGTACATTGCCTGACGAAGTCAACGTTTCGCATTTAGTCGGTGCAGCGCTACTAGCTGGCATCGGATTCACGATGTCGATTTTCGTGTCGCTTTTGGCGTTCGAGGATGAAGCCCTCGTCAAGAACTCCCAAGTTGTGGTTCTGATTGCATCCGTCTTCTCAGCGATGATTGGGTTAGGCTGGTTTTTGGTATTCGTGCCAAAGAAACCACATGTAGAACCGAACGCGGAATAAGCGGGAGCGATCGTGCCCCGAAAAACGGTTGCGGAATTATTCTTAGGCGATCACATCACGTAGCACAGGCTGCCAGCCTGTAATAGTGTAATAGTGTAATAGTGTAAAAAGCACAGGCTAGCAGCCTGTGCTACGGAGTTACTCTAACAGCGTAATGGTGATTCGCCGCAGATCCATCACCGACTTGCCAGGGATATTCGTGGCTCGCACGACAAGTTCGCCTTGACCGGCCTCCAATCTCATTTCGCCAAGATTGAGCGAATGAAAATCTTTCATCTGACTCTCGGCAGGCGGGCGGGGCAGCGTATCTTGGTTGGTGTAGAGCGGAGGATCCCAAGCCGCTGTTACTTTCCCACTAAGTTTTGATTGCCGAAACGCAAGCTCAATCGACGAACCGACATCGGACGCTGGGCAAGTATAGTCAATGCTCACACTGTAGCGGCCGGTTGTATTCACATCGAGCAGCCAAACAAGCCTATCGTCTTGGCTTGTCCAGTTCACAAAATAGGAACAGTTTGGCGCTGAGCTGCTGCGTTTCACGCCTCCGCGAGGTTCACCATCGCGAGCAGGCAACATCGTAATCGGAAACACGCTGTATCCAACTGGAATCGGACGAGGGTCAACTTCATTGCCCGAACGTTTTCCCTTGGTTTCGCTAGGGGCTTCTGGGAACATCTCCGCTCGCCAATCCGCAATCTCCTTGATGAGCTTGGCTGCGATTGCGGGCTCGCGTTCATTGATAGGCATGGTTTGGCCAGGATCGTCTAGCATGTCAAATAGTTTGCCATTATCATCGAGTCGATAGCGTTGTGTACGAACGCTGGTACTCAAGCCCCACTTGGAGAAGATCATTCGATCCGGCCACTCGTTTGCGGTCGTCGCTCGCAACAATAGCGGCGACAGATCTTTGCCGTCGAGCGGTTTGTTACCGATTCGCGAGATGTTGATCAAGCTGGCGATGGTTGGGAGTAAATCGATTACCCCGGCGATTTGCGAAACGCTATGACCAGCGGGTAATTTACCCGGCCAGCGCAGGTAGCATACCGAACGCACCCCGCCTTCATTGGTCGTTCCCTTCTTACCTTTCATACCGCCTGTCCATCGAGCCGTGTTGGGACCGTTATCGGAAAAATAGAGAACGAGTGTGTTGTTGGTTAAGTTGTGGTCCTCGAGTTTTTTCAGTACTCTCCCGACGTTTGCATCTTGATTCTCCAGCATGGCGAGGGCGCAGCGCGTTTGATCGAGCACTTCTTCTTTGGGGTTGGTGGCGGTTTGGCGAATAACCTTGTCCTTGAACACAGCCCAGTTCGAAGCGGGAGCGGCCCATGGTGAGTGGGGAGTCGTGAATGGAACATAACATAGAAAGGGTCTGTCTTTGTTTCGATCGATGAAGTTGATTGCGCGATCGGTGCAGACATCGACGATGTAACCCTTGGTTCGAATCATGCGACCATTTTCTTCTAAGGGCGCGTCGAAGTACTCGCCCCAGTGACCAGACGAGTGCCCAAAGTATTCATCGAAACCGCGAGCCATCGGGTGGTAAGGCCACTGAGTGCCATTGTGCCATTTGCCGAACGCGCCCGTTGCATAACCGGCAGCCTTAAACGCATCGGCAATCGTCTTTTCGTCGAGATTGAGACGCTCTTGTCCCGTCGAAACTCCGCGGACCCCACCTCGCGGATGATACCGGCCTGTCAAAAACTCGGCTCGTGTCGGTGAACAAACAGGGCAAACATAAAAACGGTCTAGCGAAACGCCCCCCGTAGCAATGGAGTCGATGTTCGGCGTCTGCACTTGATCGTTACCGGAATGGCCATAGTCTCCCCACCCTGCGTCATCCGCCAAAAAGATAACGACGTTTGGACGAGGGGGCTCGGCATAGAGCTGGGCAACAGGCGGACTTGCGACCAAACCGGCCAGCGCAAAGACGCAAAGGCGAAAGCGTTGAATCGGGTTTGGGATCATTCTCTTCGCTAAGGAGTTTCGAAAAGTCATTGCTTTCACCGTATCGAGCAGGGGGGGGTCGATCGAATTCGTAGAGTTAGGCGAGCGACAGACTGAAAACTACCAATCATAACCCGATACGTAAGTGAGGGACCTGCGAAATTATCCCTCGCTTACGCTTCGGATTGGGATAATGCAATCTGAGGCTGACCTTATTATCTTAGCCAGTATTGCGCCCGGCTGGAAACACGTTCCATTTCCTCATTCACGTTCGATTTCCACATCGCGGCGTGACGCGAGCCGCCCGGTGAATGCCCGTGGCTTCCTCGACGTAGCTGTACTGTCGTAGGAATTCAGCTATAAATACCGCTTTGAGCTCGGGTAATCGAAAATTAGTTAGGCCATGTTGAATCGACTCTTTGCATCCGTATTGCTTCTCGCAGTCATTGCGTTTACCTGCGTTGCACAACAAGAAAAAACAGAACCGACTAAGCCTGGAGAAATAGTTGCTCGATTGGTCGGTGACGTCGCTGATACGGAGTCCGTCGTATCCAACGCGTGGGTCGTCGACAATGCCGAGGCAAGGCGTTTGGCCCATGCTTTGAGCTGGGATGGTCCAGGCGGAATGACGCTTGAAACGGATTTGTTTGCTTGGTACACCATTGTTCGCAAGAAGGCGAACGCGGAACGCGAAAATCCATGAAGCTCAACGAGTTACTAGGTGATCCATCGTGGCTTTTTGACTTGGGATTTCCAATCCAAAGCATTATCGAGCCCCGCAGTGTCATGAAACCCGAGCGACTAGAATGGGAGCTTGGCGACGAATGTCGCGTCCCACCTCTCAGTTCGTTAAGTAGTGAGCCTCGCTTTGCGGACGTCTCCCTTGCATGGAGCGACGCCGGACTGTTTATTCACGCGACGATTCAAACCAAGGGTGCAAAGGTGAGTAATGCACCAAGTCAGGCACTTTTTTTCACGTTTTATCTCGATACCCGCTGGAGTCCAGGTGTTCATCGCGCCACCAACTATTGCCACCGATTCGAATTTTTCCTGAATCGTCCGCCTACGACGCAATTGGTTCGCGGCCATGGCGAATTGTCGACCATTCAGCGTGCCCGCGATTTTCCAACTGCGATTCATCCCACGGATATTGCCGTCGGAACGCTGAAACGTGAGTTTGGTTATGAGATCAAGCCATTTGTTAAGGAGGATACCTTGACCGGTTTCGAACCGATGGAGTTTCAAGAGATTGGCGTGTTCTATGTGATCAATGATGTGTTGCTCGGTAGTCAGTGCATGGCGCGAACCAGACAAAGTCCTTTTTTCGAAGATCCAAGTCTTTGGTGTCGCGGCAAACTCATTCAACCGATTGCATAGAAAACCATGCTTGTACTTCGTAAAACCACAGGTTTCTTTGGTACCATCGACGGTTCTGGCATTCGTCCGGATTTGCTATGCAGTTTATCGATTTCAGAAATCGAAGCGACGGTGATAACCACCGAACTCGGGCCGGTAATGCTCGGCCAAGTCTTCGATATTTCGGGTGTTCCGTCAATTCTGGAGCAGTCCATTTTGATGGTTGGCGACTGCGAGGCGATCGACAATCTTGGTCAAAACATGGAGAGCGGAATTCTCTGCGTAGTCGGTAGCGTTGGGAACTATGCGGGGCGAGAAATACGAGGCGGAAAGATGATCATCGCAGGAAACGCTCGCGACCATATGGGCTCCGGCATGCAAGACGGGTTCATTTACATTTCAGGTAATTGCGAAAACGGACTCGCATCTCCGCGACCGGGTCGGAAATCGGGCATGCGGGGCGGAGACATTTTCATTGCCGGAAATGTTGGGGCTCGCGCTTGCGAACGCATGAGACGCGGAACTGTGTTTGTCTCAGGCGACGCGGGGTCCTTTGCCGCATCTCAGATGATCGCGGGCAGTTTCGTGGTGATGGGGAGACTTGGCGGTCAGTGGGGCGGCGGAATGCGTCGCGGCAGCATCATCCTCGGGACGGATCCATCTCGAGACAATACGAGCCAACCAACTGCTTCGTTTTCTGCACCTCGCGATTTCGAATTGAGTTTCTTGCCTTTAGTTTGGAGCCACATCGAACGAAACCAGTCCGACGCATTGGAGATTCTCGGAATCGCGATGGCCATTTCAGAGGAGTGGTCGCTTACGACGGCTCGCCACATTCCGACGCCGGTCAAAATCCCGCGCACGCGTTGGGTTCAACGGCAAATTGGCGATTTGAATTTCAATGGGCGAGGAGAAGTTCTCGTGCTGAGACGAATTTCATCTCCGGGGGTGGTTGGGTGGCATCGTCCGCAAGAATTGATCCGTGATTAGGCCATACAAATGCTTGGTGGTATTGGTCCCCTCGGAAATACTGTGAGATCGATTGGGATATGCAAACATCGAGAATTTTTTGTTCAATCGAATCAACTCATCGATCAATAGTTCGGTGGTTTGATAATGACAATTGTCGTCGCCCGTACCGTGAATCAAGAGCAAATCTCCCTTGAGTTGACCTGCAAAAGTAATAGGAGATCCTTGTTTGTAACCTTCCGCATTTTCGGTCGGTAGGTCCATGTAGCGTTCCTGGTAAATGGTGTCGTAGTACAACTGGTTAGGAACGGGAGCCACGGATACACCGGAACGATACAAGTCAGGGTATCGAAACATGGCATTGAGTGTCATCGAACCGCCACCGCTCCACCCCCAGACGCCGATGCGTTCCGAATCGACAAACGGTTTAAGTTTGATAAATTCGCGAACTGCACTCGCTTGATCGGCAGATGCAAGAATGCCAACTTGGCGGTAGATACTTTTGCGCCATGCCCGTCCTTTGGGTGCAGGCGTTCCTCGGTTATCAATCGACAAAACGATGTAGCCCATTTGAGCAAGCATTCGGTGCCACATATCCCGTTCTCCGTTCCATTGGTCAAGAACCGATTGAGCTGCCGGTTCACAATAAACGTAGACAATCAAGGGATACTTTTTGCTTGGATCTAAATCGGCGGGTGTCATACACCAACCGTCAAACCAGTTTGATTCGTCGATAGGTATACGAAAGAACTCCGTTTTCGGCAACGCAAGCGAACTCAATCGCGTTTTAAGTGCTTGGTTCTCTTCCAGCACGAAAGTGTTTGCATGCGAATCGAGCTTGATCAAACGAGTCGTGGGAGGTTGCGTGAATTGCGAATGCGTGGCGATTGCGTATTCGAAGTCCGGCGAGAGTTTGTAGGTGTGAATGCCTGGCTGATCGCTGGGTGTAAGCCGAGTGAATTTCGTGCCGTCGATTTGGCATCGATACAGGTATTTTTGAGTTGCATTTTCCGGACTTGCAATCAGGTAAACATGACTCTGTTTTGGATCGTAGCCAAGCAAATCGATGACGTCGAACGCGCCCGTCGTAACATCTCTAGCCCCCGTACCGTCGAGGGCAATACTCACGATTCGTCTCCAGCCGGACTTTTCGCTGAGTGTTAGGAAACGTTGGTTGTCGTCGCACCACAGTACTTTTGGATCCGCATCGAGCCATGCGTCATCCGTCTCTTCGAAGATTTTGCGCACGCTTTTTAACCGGGTATCTGCAAGCCAAAACCGATTGATCTTTTGACGACGGTCGAGTTGCTGAATCAGTACCTCGGAGCGACCGGGAACCCACTGCATGGCGTGAACGTAATGCTCCCGCGAATCGCCGGGTAGTTCGACCCACCACGTGTCATTCGACTGCTGCGATGCGATTCCAATCCTTGCGGATGGGTTCGTGGTTCCAACTTTCGGATAAGGGATGTACTTAGGGCGAGGATAAAGCGCTGTGACTTGGTTTAGAAGTGGAAACTCGCCGATTCCAGATGGGTCGATTTGCCAATATGCAATTTGGCTTCCATCCTCGTTGAATTGAAAGCCATCTCTCAAGGAAAATTCCTCTTCGTAGACCCAGTCGAACGTCCCGTTGATCGTGAGTTCGTTGTCGGTTGTTGTGACCGCCTTTACTTGATCATCAACAAGGGAATGGAGATAGATGTTTCTGTCGGAGACAAATCCGACTTTGGTACCGTCTGGATTAAATTTGGCAAACATCAAACTTGCTTCCGGCAGTCGAGGAGCGACTTTTCGGAGTTGCTTGTTTGCCAATTCGAGTACCCAATAGTCGCCTCGAGTTGCGAATCGCCAAACTTTTTGACTGTTGGAAAAGATCAATATCTTGGTTTGGTCCGGCGACCATTCGTATCCATCGATGTGCAGAGGTTTTGTGGCACCAGGGGGCACAAGCCATTCGGATGCAACCAAGACCGTCTCCTTGGTTGGTTGCTCAACGTCCAGGCGAACAATGCGACTGCCCGACTCATCATGCCTTAATATCTCGAGACCGCGTCCGTTCTTTTGCCAATGACCGGTAAACGCTTTCGGACGAAAAACACGTTCACCAAATATGGAATCCAAATCGAGCGCAGCAGCTTTGGGAGTTGGTTCCTTGATTGTCTTTTCTTGGGCCAAGGCAACATAGTTGGCGCAATCCAATAGAAGCAGCAGCGCCAAGAATGGTATGGATTTAGGCCATCGCATTTTCAAGTTTCCTCGTTTCCGCAAGTATAGGGTTTGTCCCATCCGGTAAGGCCGGAGAGTTCCATTTGGATTGGCCGGTTGGATGTATTCTAGCGGAATCTTGCGTTGCGGCTCAAAGTGACGGATTCAGGATGGAGGCTGGACTAACTCCAGGCGCAGAATCGCTGGTGATGAACAGGTTGTTGGGTCACGAGTTACCCGTTACCCAGGTGTTACGAATTACCCAAGTGTTACGCAAAAGTAATGCAGAAACAGTTTCCGAAAGCAGTATGTGAAAAAATTGCGTATTTCTGCAAAATTCTTGAGGGGGGGTGCGAAGTGGATTCTTGCAAAAATCATACAACATTGGCGATTTCTTAACCCTAGGCCCATCCTTGGCTGTGAAATCGCCCTAAAAAGTGCCAAACAGACGATTGACGGCGGAAAGTGATTTGGTTTAAATGAGTGGTTGCACACACGCCTTGACAAACGTTTTTCCACAGACGGGTCTCTCCCCCCGAAGTGGCGAATGTTTGGTCGTTCTTCCAACGGGTGATTTTCATCCCCCAAAGATCCGTCGTTTATTTTTTTCTTTCTTTGGTTTGAGAGGCTTTTCATGTCAGTTCAGTTTCGGTCACGAAAAAGGGCGTTTACCCTAGTTGAGTTACTGGTGGTGATTGCGATCATCGGTATTTTGGTTGGTTTGCTGCTTCCGGCAGTTCAAGCGGCTCGCGAGGCGGCTCGGCGAATGCAGTGCAGCAACAACGTGAAGCAGCTGGGTCTTGCTACCCACAACTTCGAGTCCGCAATGAAAAAATTGCCCTACGGTAAACATCGTTGGACCTACGGTGGTCCTCTTGCACAAATCCTACCGTATCTCGAGCAGAGCACTATTTACAACCAATTTAATCCTCTGGTTTTGACTGTGACCCCTGAATCAAACACGGTCAATCCCTGCGGGGGAGATGCGGTGAATTCGTTTTGGCCCACTACCTTCAATACTATGAGGCTTCGTGTCCCTGCATTCGAATGCCCATCAGACCCGTCACTCTACGAAGCTTCTGTCGCAATAGCAACAGACATCGGTCAAGGTAATATCACTCCTATCGGAGGGGCTACAATACGTGGTGCGGGCAGTATAAGCGGATACACTTCAGCTTCACTAAGAAACGCGGGTGGACTCCCGGGATTGACGAATTACATGCCCACGGCTGGCACGTTGGGTAAGTATAACATCACTAATCCTTCGTCCCTCACTCATCCTTATTACGCGACCCATGATGGACCATTTTCACTGGAGAAAGGTCTGAGTTTTGCAGCATTAACGGATGGAACGTCGAATACGGTCATGTACGCCGAAGTAACAGGAGCTTTTTCGTTGTCGGGGGATGCGACGACAGCAGCGCTAGGGACTCGTACATGGTCCATCGCTTGGTTCGCCGCTTCGGCAATGCCCTCTTACTGGTCTGCGACAAGGAAACCAGATCTCTTTTCCTACTCCAGCTTCCATACGGGAATCATCAATGTTGTGCTAGCCGACGGATCCGTTCGTAGCCTCCGTTCCGGCAACACCCTGCCAACCAGTGGTGCGGAGATTGCAAACCGAACGAATACAGGTTGGGATGCCATTCAAAAGGCTTGCGCAAAGTCTGACGGAGTGGTTTTGCCTGACGATGTTTTGAATTGAAAACGTTGGTACGCCTCAGTTCGATTTTTGAATATTTTTTTCTATGATTTTTGAAAGTTCACAATGAAACTAACACTTCTGGGATTGTTTTTGATCGCAGTGGGATTTTCGGTCGGATGCGGGAATGAGGATATTAACAAGGGTTTTAAGCCCGCATCAGCAGATACGCCTAGGCCAACAGCTGCGGGCGCTTCTGGTCCGGCAGCTTCAGCCCCAACACCACCGTGATTCGATAAGCAGCGACAAATTACTGGAAATTGCGCCTAACAGCGGTTAATGAAAGCAGGCCAGAGAAACTGGCCTGCTTTTTTTATTTTGGTGCGTACAAGGCTGCGGGATTCAAATACCCACAGGACTGACTTCACACAGGCTCGACTTCAAATTTGATGGATGTTTGGTAATTGGAATCCAGCGTTTCTGGGGTCGCTGAGCAATGCATTGGCTGCATCGGAGTGATCCCCCGTGTGCCGCTCGGTTTTAGGATCAAAGGTAAGCCAGGGACCGACGGTGTACTCGGCTTTATCTTCCGGAACACCCACCCCCTTGCTCATGATTTCATGAAGTCTCGCGAAGTGTTCATAGGCATCTTTGTTGTCACCGAATTGGCCAGCCCTTGAATTGAAAGGGACTTTCTTTCCCAATCGATACGAGTTGTTGATCAGATGTCCAAGCACACAGCCATAATGCGCTTCGGACGCATTTCCATTGGCCATCATTGGATCTCGACTGCGGCAAGCCGCAATGAAGCTAGCCCAGTTTCCGCCTGGAGTGACCTTGCCCTTGGGAAGCGATAGCGGCTGACCCTCCTTGCTTCCCTTTGCGAAGTACTTGTCGCCGATGATCTTGCCGCCATCTTCGAAGTAGTACTCGTTCTCGACTTGTTTTTTGTAGCCAGTGTAGTTCACGTTTCGGACGTTAAAGAACACGGACTGACCGTTCGGATACTCTGCGATTCCGAACATGGTGTTGGGCGTTTCTCCTTGATCCTCCCATTGGAACCGGCCTCCGATCGCCATCGCTCGAATCGGATGCGTCTGGTCTTTGTCGAGAGCCCAACGAGCGATATCGAGTTGATGCGTCCCTTGATTGTTGAGGTCTCCATTGCCTGTTTTCCAAAACCAGTGCCATTTGTAATGAACGTAGTTCGAATGATATGCATCGATCATGGCAGGCCCCTTCCAGAGGTTCCAGTCTAACTCCGATGGGGGCGAACCCGCTTTGTTGGCACCGATCGTGTCGCGTTCTTTGCAGCAGTAACCATAGGAGATTTTCAGTTTGCCAAACTTCCCTGCCTGGATCGCTTCGTGAAGACCGGCTCGTTTTGCGTCGCTGCGACTTTGTGTTCCGTGCTGAATGACCACCCCATATTTCTTTTGGGCGGCAAGTACGACACTACCCTCATAGACATCATGACTCATAGGTTTCTCGACATACACGTGCTTGCCAGCCTGTGCCGCCCAGATGGTGATCAACGAATGCCAGTGATTGGGAGTAGCAACGGAAATCGCGTCTAGCGTCTTGTCTTCCAACGCCGTTCGAACATCGCGTACGCCAACCGTCTTGAATCGACCTTTCGATTTCTCTTCAAGGTTTTTGAGAGATCGGTCCAAAACGTTTTGGTCTGGATCGATCAAATAAGCGATCTCCACGTTTTCCTGATCGAGCCAACCACTGATGTGGCTTTTCCCTCGGCCATTCAAACCCGCAACCGCAATTCTCAATCGATCATTGGCGCGGTCGATGTTGCCACTCGCGCGAGTCCCGGTGATCAATAACGAGGCACCGAGAGCCGCTGCTCCCTTTCCAAATCCTCTTCGATTCAAGTCCGCCATTGTGTTTGTCTCCAAAAAAATAGTGCAGTCCATATGAGGGATTACGTTTCAACCGCTTTATGATAGCCAATTCAAGTACCGAAATTGCCCGTTTAGGGAAATATAGTCACCGGAGGCGAGCGGCGAGTTTAGCCCACATCTTTACCCACATTTTGCAGCACGCCAGACTCGAAATCCCAATGGATTTGCGTGATCCCAGCGCGTTTTCTCCCCCTCTCCCCGAGTAGAGACTGCTGATTTAGTGGATTTGCCGCAGGGAAAGGTTCTATCACAACCCGAAGCGTTAGCGAGGGGCAAACCATCCCTCGCTCACGCGTCGGGTTGGGATTAATGCGGATTAAATCAGCAGTCTCGAGTACAGGGCGAGGGGAGCAAGATCAAAAAAGTGAGTGCCGTTTGGCTCACGCCAACAAAAGGCTTTCCAGCGGACGTGCACTCGTCTTCGTCGACAGAATGGCGTCGTAAAGTTCGCCGTCGGAGCTGCCCACATTCGGACAGGTCAAACATTGGATTGCGGTCAAATTTGCCGGTCCACCGACGCTCAAGTCTCCGTAGCGATCGCCAATCGCCAGAAAATTTGCAGCGTCCGTAGTGACCATTCGAAGAATCTGTTGAGATGCGATTCCTGGATGATTTGCGCGAACGGCTTGAGCTTCGCTCCATAGATTCAAATCGGGATTGGAAGCTCGCGAATCGGTGCCAAGCAAATGACGAACGCCCGCCGACATTCGCTCGGCCAACGGGTAATGCTTTGATGTTTCATGCGCGTGACCAAAGTATCCGTGCGTGCGTGGACAGTGCACCACGGCCATCGACGCCGAATGTTGCGACAGAATCGCAAGATCGCGAACCGAAAGGTAATTGCCATGCACAATGAGCGCCCGCCAAGCCTGACTCAAAAATTTGAGATGCTGCTCGACGCTACCCAGTGACTTGAAATAATCCTCGCCAAGGATCGGGGACAGAAGTTCCGAGAAAGGCCCGGAGTGAGTACGGATCCATTCCATTTCTTCCACCGATTCGGCAAGATGCATTGAAACGAGGCGTTGTTCCTCTTTTGATGTGTTAACGCACCGTTGAGTCAAGCGAGGCGAAGCGGTATACGTTGCATGAGGTGCCAAGCCCCCGCGTCCTCTCCAATTCGACTCTGCTCCTGCACATTGACTATTTGCAAAGTCGAGCGTTTGTTCGCATCGTGTCTGAGAAATGTCGATTAGCTCAAAACAAGGTTGAACAACGATCTGCGGTTGAGGCATTCCTCCCAGCACGGATGGTGTCGCGATCGACAAATCATCGACCGCGGAATCAATCCATCCGGAACTCCAAGGCTGGGTGGTCATGTCGACCACCCACCGAACGCCAGCGACATAGGACTCGACAATTCCCTTGGATAGCGAGGCCTGTCGAGCTTCTGCCAATCGTAACGAATCGACATCGATCGATTTGCGTCGATCGATTACGCTTCGAATCCAAGATGGAAAAGATGCACCTACCGGAATGGGCTCGATCAAGTCGCTGAATTCGAGATGGCAATGCGAATTGACAAGGCCCGGCAATATGGCGGTGTCCGCTAATCGAACTTTTGGAATCGAAGTGAACTTAGCGGGGAGTTCAATTCCAACAAACGCGACCCGTCCTCGTTCGACCACTAAATAACCGCGATGTATAGGCGGGGACTCGATCGGTACCAGCCAGTCTGGCTCGATAGCGACACAGGGAATAGGGTTCACGTAATCGTTGTTCTCGGTCACTTTACTGAACGACACGACCCGCGACGATCGTCTCAACCTTCATATCGTCACCGAGCGAAGTACGAACCGTGATCTTTTGGTTGAGCGATCCATCGTCATTTTCGTCAAGCAAATCCCCTTTGAATGTAAAGGGTACGACATGGACAGTCTTGCTACCCGATGGAATGGGAAATTCAAATCGACCGTCTTGGCATTCGATGCCCGTGATGCTGAAGGGCGTCTTTGACCGAACGATCAACCGCTGCTGCAACGAGTTCCCTTTGACGACATCCCCTAACGAAACAAAGGTTGGAGAGATCGAAACGGGTGGAACGACGCGACCAGAAACAGGCAGAGTGAACTGATCATTCTTTTCATCATTGGTCACGACCAACAACTCGTCCAAAATCTCGCCTACTGGCGCGTTGTCCTTGAGCTTGATATGCAACAGGTAGTTAGTCATCGTGCCATTGCGCTTGACTGGGTCCAGGCGGACTTCGAGGAAGTTACTGTCACCTCGAACGTCTTTGATTTTCCAGTCCTGTCGTCCTGCATAGGATATTTTCAAATCGACTGTTCTCGACATTCCTAGATCCACATCGCCAAAACGAATTTCGCCAGGTTCGACAACGATGTCCGAACGGATCGTCCCACCGACCGTCAGTTTAACCTCAGCGTAATAGGGTCGGTCGATGACCACCGTAATCTCGGCGGTCTTGGTACCGATGAAGGCTCGGGTATTGAATTGGGCAATAATTTCCCCTTTCTCCCACGACTTCAGAGTCTTTTTGGTCAAAACAGGATTTGTGCAACCGCAACTGCTACGCACTGCGACAATATGCACGTCTTCTTCAAAGCAGTTCTCGATGACGAACGAATGCTCTGTCTTGGCATTGCGGCTGACAGCACCAAAATCATGATGCGTTTCGGTGAACATCTTGCGCGCCCATTGTTCCGCGTTAACGCTCGCTACCAAATTTGCGGTGAACAGAATGGAACAGGCAAAAAGCGTCAACAAACGTACGTTTGTGGGGGCCACAGAAGTTTGAAATGCTCGAAAAATCATCCGTACTTACTCTCCTGCTCAGGTGGAGTCAAAACACAATCAGCTCGGCCCTTCGGCCCTTAGGATCTTTCTGTTTTCGTGGCCATAGTCGTGAGACTTCGGGTCATGCACAGTCCATTTTGAACTTGAACGAGTCCGGCTACGAAAGTTGTTTTTCGAAAGATCCTTAGAGTCGTATTGATCGGCACGACCAGTCCATGAGATTTGGTTTGTTTGGCAAATTCCGATCGCGATTAATATCTCTAAGTGCCTATCTTGCGTAAGCCCCCTAAAAATTCACAACGGCACGACCCTTCAGCAAAAATATTCAGCCTTGTTCAGCCTTATTCAGCCAAGTGTTCCACATGACTTTGACAGCATTTCCATCGGAAGTTTGGAAGCAGACCTGTTGATTGGGGGACAAGGGACAGCACAGGACGTTTCTCGATTATGCTATCCTAACACCCATTCCTTCCAATGCCGTTTTCCTGAGGTGAATCACAATGTTGAGATTCGTGCTGACTTGTGTCGTCTTTTTCCTTGCGTTCAACGACAAAACCTTCAGTGCCGAAGGTAAACCGAATATTCTTGTGATCCTCGCCGACGACCTTGGCTGGGGTGAACTGAGTTGCCAAGGGTTTACACAGCAGATACCGACACCAAATATTGATTCGATCGCGAATAACGGCGTGCGCTTCACGAGCGGCTACGTTAGCGGACCTTATTGCAGCCCTACGCGAGCTGGATTGATGACGGGCCGTTACCAACAACGCTTTGGTCACGAATTTAATCCTGGTCCGGCTGCGTCAGCCCCAAAAACGTTTGGTTTGTCGTTGAATGAAACGACTATTGCGAACCATCTTAAGACGGCTGGTTATGCTACCGGTTGGTTTGGCAAATCACATCTTGGATACGAACCGCCGTTTCACCCGCTCAAACGCGGCTTTGACGAATTCTTCGGTTTTCTGGGTGGTGCCCATTCGTACTTTGACGCGATCGCAGATTCAACCAATCCAATACTGCGCGGTACCGAATCCGTAAAGCACCTAGATTATGCGACGGACGATTTTGGTAACGCGGCGGCGGCCTTCATCGACAAGCACAAGGACCAGCCTTGGTTTTGCTATTTGCCTTTCAACGCCGTGCATGCACCGCTCGAAGCTCTCGATAAATATGAAAGCCGATTTAAGAGTATCGATGACAAGAAACGTCGGACATTCGCAGCAATGCTCTCGGCCATGGATGATAATGTCGGAACTGTGCTCAATAAACTTCGTCAGCACAAGCTAGAGGAAAACACGCTCATTTTCTTCTTCAGTGACAATGGCGGCCCAACTCCATCCATCACGTCTGGGAATGGTCCGCTGCGAGGCTTCAAAGCGCAAACGTGGGAGGGCGGTATTCGAGTCCCGTTTATGGTCCAGTGGAAAGGACGTATTCCGGCTGGCAAAGTCGACGATCGGCCGATCATCCAATTGGATATTTTACCAACGTCCTTGGCAGCCGCAGGGGTGACCGTCAAGCCGGATCTTAAGTTGGATGGAGTGAATTTGCTCCCCTACCTGACAGGCCAGAACGCGGGCTCGCCGCATGAGATGCTTTACTGGCGTTTCGGACAACAAATCGCCATTCGCATGGGCGATTGGAAATTGGTCAAGGCGGTCGGCAACCAAGGCGTCGAAGGGATTGAACGCAATAATGTCGCCAGTACGGCAGGTGCCGAACTGTACAACCTCAAGAACGATATCGGCGAGAAACAGAATCTGGCGGAGAAAGAGCCAGCCAGATTCAAGCAAATGGCTGCAGCCTGGGACGAATGGAACAGTCAGCTTGTCGAGCCATCGTGGACGCCGAACCGAAACGCCGGCGCGAAAGCCAAAGCAAAACGAAAACAGCAATGAGCGATTGAGCGTCAGGGGCGGAGAAGCGGCAGTGTTTTTAATCGAGAGGAGAGTTCATCAGTAAATGCGCCGCCAAAATCACGCAGATCGTCCGCCATAAGCAGGAGGACATTCAGCTTGGTTGGAGTTGCACCCATTGAGAAGCTCCCAACGAAAAGGGACATGAAAACGGCTGTGAATACACACCGGACAAAAGTCGCGTGAAGAGTTAAACGCATGTTGTGCTTTCGGATATCAAATGCTAACGCTTAAGACAGTTCTCACCTGTTTCTCAAGCAGGTACAAACTTCACTTCAGATAAACGATTGGGACAATCGTGGTTCAGTGTAGAACAGTTGTCCTCAACTGTTTCTGAAGCAAGTACAAACTTCACTTCAGATAAACGATTGGGACAATCGTGGTTCAGTGTAGAACAGTTGTCCTCAACTGTTTCTGAAGCAGGTACAAATTTCACTTCAGATAAACGATTGGGACAATCGTGGTTCAGTGTAGAACAGTTGTCCTCAACTGTTTCTGAAGCAAGTACAAACTTCACTTCAGATAAACGATTGGGACAATCGTTCTACATTCGTTCGAATTCTCGATGAAGAGTCGTTACTGGCTTGCGCGGCGTACATCGATTTAAATCCAATACGAGCAGACATGGCCGAAACTCTGAGCAAAACGACTACACGTCGGTGCAGCGTCGTGTTCAAGCCATCAAGGCAACTGCCCTTGATGCGGGTTCGTGCGGGGAACTGTCACCTGACGTTGAAAGTGCCGCGTTTGAATCTGCTAGTCCTTGATGGCGCGATGACCGATACTGCCAGCCTAGCGGAAGAAAGACTCGGAGACTTCATCCGCTACCGATTGCGTAACCATTCGACAAAATCGGGATCATCCATCTTAACCTTTGGCCCCTCTTTTCTGCGCCGCTCGAACTTAGGGTCCGTTGGATCAAACGTATCCTCAGGTTTAAACACCCGTGGATCAACGGGCACGTACTTGTACGGTGTGTAATCCGCCACATTCGCAAACATATCCGAAAGTTCGGTTGTAGTCGCATCGAACAGATTGTTGGGACCAAGGTCGAAAAGACCGTAAATCGTCTTGATGATGCTCATGATGGATGAGTGCGTGTGGGAAACATGCGAACGCTTGGCCCACGGACTAATGCACAAGACATACGAACGATGACGGTCGATGGAGTCGTTGTCTCCCCCTGAGTCGTCCTGCGTGACAAAGATCGCCATCTTGCGCCACTCCGGTAACGAGGATAGATATGCAACGACTTTCCCCAGTGCCAAGTCATTGTCTGCCATATAGCTGGCAACATAAGGGAAGCCATTTTTGGCAATCGGTGCGGCTCCGTGGTCATTGCAAAGAGTCATATTGAGAAACTTCGGAATGGCGCCACCATGCTCGGCTCGATACTGTTCCAAGTCCTCGACAAACCAATCGACCCGAGCAATGTCCGGAATGTAATTGTTGTACGCGGGGTAGTCGAAGTCGGTGTTGTCGTACAACACTTTGGGCATCGGGAAATTGACTTGAGTATACGCACCCGACCGGTTGGTCATCGGTCCCTCGTCGTTGTCTGGAAATTCAAAGCCTTCGCCATAGTTGCGAAACGTGATTCCGCCACGCGAGAGATGTTCCCACATGGAACCGTTCTCTAAATAGTCTTCAGGAATCTGCGAACCATTGGACGTTATGGACACAACCCGTCCCTTAGCTGTCTCGCTCTTCTTGAATCCCCAGCCTGAGTAAAAAACGCGCGTTGTCCAGAGACTTGGATACACGCCGACGAGCCATCGATGGCCATCCCCCGACGCTTGCGGCTCCATATAGAAATTGTCCGAGATGCTAAACTGCTCCGCGAGACGAACATGGTTTGGCATCATCGGCAGTCGTTCGTCTTTGCCCTTCTCCTTGATCCATCCGTTCACGCCAAACTCAGCGTACTCCGGTTCGCTCGTCGCCCCCTTTAGGCCGCCAAAGATGCCATCGAAAGTATGATTCTCCTTGGTGATGAAAACGACGTATTCGACTTCCTTTGGCAATGGCGATTGAGGTGTCATGATGGGGTTCATGCCGTTGTTGCGAAGGATGGTCTCCACCCCAGGCTGAACGGATGCAAGGTCGACCGCACAAATCATTCCTGGCATATCCTGCAGTCCGTAACGTTCGTCGCTTTCGGGACGCTTGTGCTTGGGCCCTCGAGGACCTAGTCCAAGCCCCTTCTGTGTCGCGACATAAAGTTTCGATTGATCCGGCGACAGGCGGCAAGCGGTCGGGAACCAGCCCGTTGGAATCCAATTCTCTACCGTCCCACTTGCAACATCAAGAACCGCGACCGCGTTCAAACCCGAAGCACAAACATACAACTTTTTGCCATCGTTGGTTATGCACATTCCAGACGGAATGACGCCGCGCAACATCGCGAGCGTTGGCTCCGGAGCTAGCTTCACCGTCTTTCGGATCTCAAGTGTTTTTGCGTCGATGTACTGAACGGTGTCATTGTTGGCATTGGTGACAAAAAGCGTGTCTTTCGAGACAAGCAATGCATTGGGTGAACTGCCGCCGACGGCTTTGCCGCTATCTGCGGGAGCATGGATTAGAATCCCCGTTTTGACCTTCGCTGAAACAACGGGTTTCTCAGGGTTTGCGACGTCGATCATCCAGACTGAGTGCGCGTCCGGGACCAGCGGATCTCCTAAACCCGGCACCTGTTTCCCTTCACGAACCACTCCTTCCTCGGCTTCCTTGGATGGAAATCCGAAAGCGGGTACAGCAAGTCCACGTTTGTTCCCTTCGCCAGTCGGAATCTGCGAGTAGTCAAACACGCCGATATTTGCAACGAATAGCCGCTGCCCATCGTCCGAAAGTGCGAGCGAGAAAGGCTCGCGGCCAGCTGGAATATCCGCAACCACTTTCGCCTCGTTGATATCGAATACCACAATCCGTTGTCTCGCGACGTCCGCACCATATACCAAACGTCCATCCGGAGACACAACGATGTCATTGATGTAGGCTTCGCCATCCGCTTTGATCGACAAAGTCGCTTGCTGCTCTAGTGCTTCAAGCCTTTTTGAAGCGGGTTTGTACCACAGGCTCGTTTCAAATACTTGAATGCCATGACCAGCGTCACCGCTCGAAGTGATCAGTTTGGTCCCATCCTTGGTAAAGACGCCACAAAAGGCAGCGTTACGCCATGGAATGCGCCACGAGTTTGACTTCGCGGTCGACGCATCGCTCGGATAAATCACAATTCCTGGATCGCATAGCCCAACGATCAACTTGCCATCGGGACTCGGTACGACGTTCCAAAGATCGTCACCCGTGTAAAGTCGTTCGCCCACCGGAGTCAAGAATCTTCCGTTGGGAAGAACGGTTGTTCCGCCTGGAACGACTTTGGCAAACTCGCTTCCTGACGGCAATCGATAGCTCGGGGATTGAGCCGAAGCGCTGCTTGCGAAAAGCATCGCCACGACAAACAGATGTTTACGAATCATAAATCGAGTGTTCCTAGTTGATGGATCGTCTTTGCACGGTTCGCTTCACCTTTCGCATCGTCGCGACGTTGGCACAGTGTATTCAATGGAGAGCCCCTAGAAAAGAGCTGCGTCGCTGCGTCCTAAATTGCGACTCCTTGCTGGGATGCCGGCAAATGAGGATGTCTGCGCCTGATTCGAATGATTGGTGTCGAAATTGTCGAAATAGAGATACAGGACCAATTTCGCGAGCAGTTCGTGCCGATTTATCTCAAACGTAGGGTCAGGAAGATCGAGACCGAGTACCAAAGTGTGGTGTCCCCAAGTTCCCCCCCTTATGCTGTGATGGTATTGAAATTTCTTGGTTTGGTCATACGAAGGAGTCGGAACAACAGGTACACAGCACTTTCGAACCAATCAATTCTTACGGAAATTTCCCTCGACATCCAATGTTGGTTTCTGCCACCATAATGGCAAAATGCGTCCCGGAAAATGTCGAAGCGGTTCAGTGTAGAACAGTTGTCCTCAACTGTTTCTGAAGCACGTACAAACTTCACTTCAGATAAACGATTGGGACAATCGTGGTTCAGTGTAGAACAGTTGTCCTCAACTGTTTCTGAAGCAGGTACAAACTTCACTTCAGATAAACGATTGGGACAATCGTTCTACAATAGGGGGACCTTTGGGGACACCACTTATATTTGGGTGGGTAGTTACGGGAATGCCGGCAAAGAAGGATGTCTGCGCCTGATTCGAATAATTAGCATCGAGATAGAGAAACAGGACCCATTTCGCAAGTTGCCCGCGCTGATAATCTCTCAAATCTAGGGTCGGAAAAACGGGACCGCAAATAAAAGTGTCGTGTCCCCAGGATTCCCTAAGGAAAGGCGATCTTTCTACAAATCGTCAAAAAAAATCGCTCGCTGCGCGATCTCGCTCCGGCTTGGCTGCCTCGTCCCTCGTTGCCATGCCTGCGCTCGCCTGCTCCGCTCGTTCTGCCTGACCTGGGCACGGACCGAGGAACAGACAGACACGGAAGCCCTGGATCCCGTCACGGCCGCCGGGCCACCCCCTGTAGCGAAACGCAGAGCGGCAGTACCTGGGCGAGAAGTCCCAGCTGCCGCCACGGAAGACGCGGAAAGCGTAAATGGCACCATCAACGAAAGGATCGCAGACGCCATTCACTCGTTTCTTGTAAACATGCTCGTCAAACGCGTCGGCGCACCATTCGTCGACGTTACCATGCATGTCATACAAACCAAAACGATTGCCAAGTTTCAGTCCTACGTCATGCGTTTCCCCGCCGGAATTGCCCTCGTACCAGCCAGCGTCTTGCAAGGCTGCTTCGCCATCGCCGGTGTAGTACTCCGCATCAATGCCGGCGCGGCACGCATATTCCCATTGGGCTTCGGATGGCAAGCCAACATTGAGCTCACCTCCGCCGAGCCTTTCTTTGGCATCCTGAAGCAGCGGCTTGTTTTGTAGCAATCCACACCACTGAACCGCGTCGTGCCAACTGACGTTCTCGACGGGTCGTATGTCTCCTTTGAAATCGCTTGGACTGGGCTCCAAGTTTTCCTTCTTTTTTCTTCCAACGACCGTTCGATACTGATGTTGTGTGGTGGGAAACGCCGCCATGTAAAACGGGCAAGTGATGCGTACGAGATGCCGTGGCTCCTCATCGGGGTATTCGCCGCGTGAACCCATCAAAAATTCGCCAGCAGGGATGCGGCGAAAAGGCATGGGGACAGTGTCGGATAGCCATAGAGTCACATCGGCTTCGGCAAGTCCTTGTTCCCAACCGGGAGTTGGTTCGGTCCGTTTTCTGTGGCTCATTGTCCTTCACCCGGATTCGGCATCTTTGCGTCGGCACGACCTAGTTCCGGGAGATTCAATCGCTGTGCGAGCGCTTTCAGCGCTGACTGAGCCCCACGACTCCACTTGATGTCAAAATCAAGTTTATCGCTGACGTTTTTCCCAAAATCACGAATCAAAGATTTAGCAAAGTCCTTCAACTCGTCGCGTTCGGAAAAACAGCGAGAGGGCACTTCGCCTGAGTAGTTCTGCCAGAAATCAAGGAACGCATTTCGACTGACAACGTCCCCTATGTTGCTGTGGATATGCTCGATGGGGATCACGACCGAGACAAAACTTTTTTCTTCCTTACCTACGAGTTCGTCGAAGAGACATTTCAGTTCAAAAATGCAGTCTGGTGATCGCCAATATTTGTCGCTGTGTACAACGATCACGTGAGGATGCAACGCACCATTTTTCATGAAGTTGCGAAGACTATCGCCGAAGTTGACTACGTTTTTATCGCGAACCAGGCGAACCGACTTTCGTTTGTCGCCGTGCTCTAAGGTTACGGAATGTGACGTGAGATAACGCTCGATTTCGTCGACCGGTTCTTCATAGCCAACCGGTATTCCCGAGTCACCGTCATGTTTCGGAGGGTTCCACGCATAGGAAACGAACACCTCAATGTGATCGAGTGGCTTGCCGAGCGCATTTTGTATACTTCGCTCTTCTTTGGATGTACTCGAATTGGTTTCGCCGAGGAACGACTTTACTAACGCTCGCGCTGAATCAAGTTGCTTCTGGGGTTCATGGCCCGAGACATGAATGGTAACCGTTCCGCTTAGGCCAGTCTCGTCGATATCGCACTCGATAAGTACAAGCGTTCCATTGTCGAACTCAGTCATTATGCCGTCAATGGCGTAAGTCGCGTCCTTGCCAAACTCGCGACCTGCGTGGACAAGCAGATTCTGCCAGTTCTGCTTGTGCATCTTGGGGAAATGCAACTGCAATTCGTTTGGCACGAAGTTCCTTCGGCGATGATCGAACTCGCGAATCAATCGGATCTCTTTAGAAGTCGGAAGGTGCTCGAAGCTGACAAATAGGTCTTGTTCACGCCAAGATTCTTTCGCTGTGCGAAGTTGGAAGCAAAGTCCGCACTGTTGCATGTAAGACAGCAGAAGCTTTTGCTCTTCAGAGCCAAAGCCAAGTTGATTCCATGCTAGATTTCCGAGATCTTCAAGCGTAAAGCGACCATCTTCTTTCGCCAGCCATCGGTACGTTGTGCTGTCGCGTCGTCGATCTAAGATCGTATAGAGTCCGTCCAAGGCCCATTTCTGCCCCACGATGACCCGTCCTTCAAAGAGATCCTTATCCCAATAAATCCAACCGCTATTCGTTAGGAAATTCAATGTTCGACGCAACCGATCGTCATCCAATACAAAGGTTCCAGACTCAACTGCCTCCTTTAGCTTGATGAACTTTAGCCCATCGCTATGAATCGCTCGCTCAATAGCCTCAGACAACGAACTATGAAAACGCTCTAACTCAAGTTGATTGTGTGAATCGGCGAAGACCGCGTCGGTCGTAAGTCGCTTCACCCATTGTTCCACCATTCCTTGCGCAATTTCCCAGTATGACGGTACAGCCGTGCCTTGAGTGACAACAACATCTCCCACTTCGTCTTGCAACCATTCCTCAAGGCTCTCATCCCCGCGAAGCTGACCTGTCTTCTGAAGGGAATCGATGTAAAAGCATTTGACTTCGTCCTTGAGCGTTTCAGGAACTTGTTCGCGCCAGCGCGATTCTAGCTCGGGAGTCGATCGCGAATGGCGAGCACAGACGATGGCGACTCTCGGCTTGTGTGGACAAGCCATGTGGATGTACTCAAGCCAGTACCGGAGCGGGCGAAGCTCGTCTTCATATCCACACTCAGTGTGAATCGTTGTTTGTCCATCCTGTTCCGGATTCCAAACAACAATAAAGACTGCTCCTTTGCTCATGAACAATCGATGGGTGCTATGATAGATTTCTTGACCGCCGAAGTCCCAAACGTGAGTTTGAACGTCTTCCATACTTCCATCGAGGTTGGCCTTAAACTCGAAGTCCCAAAACTGGATACCATGCGTGCTCCCCAGTTTTTGGGCTAGGGCTGGATCGCGTCCGGTTAAGGCCAACGACAAACAGGTCTTGCCAGCATCACCGTTCCCGAGAACTAAGATTTTGCTGCGTTTGACCTCGCCATCGCCGGTTAGTTCCCGATCGGCGAAATAGGCTGCAGTGCTTTGGGCAACGTTGTCCGTGGCCGATTTCCCGTGTTCGGAAGCTGGAGGAACCAACAGGCCGCTGCCATGCAGAAACAGCGTTCGTGGCTTGCCGCGTTCACTTGGCAACTGACGCAATGCCCGCATTCCCCCCAAGTCGATATAGTCCATCGCGGAAAGGAAGTTGTTAAGTTTGGAAATTCTTTCCGCTCCACGTAATTCCAGGCGACGCAACCAGGATGGCCAATTCGGTAAAGCAAGTAGGCCAGAGCAACCATTGAAGCGAGCGTCGACCAACTCTTGTGGCCATGCAGACACCCGCTTCAGTTGCGGGCATTCGCTGGCATCCACAACGCGAAGGCTTGAATTCTGGCCAAGAACATCATTGATCCAAGATGAATCGAGCGCCTTGCAGTTCTGGATACTCAGTTCTTGCAAGTTGTCGAAATGGACTCGCTTTGGCGACGGAAGTTGAATGCATTTATCTAGGACAAGGGCCTCAATCGTGGAGGGCAAATCGAACTGCGTATTGATGTTCTCGCAGCTTCGCACATCCATGCATTCGAGTTTCGGCGGCAGTGGTGGCAAATGGGTTAGGCTCTCAATTTGCCAAAGATGTAGGTGAGACAAATTTGGATATAGGTTGGCCAAGTCGTCTGGAATGAGCGTTGAGATCAACTTGGGTTTGCCGTCCTCACTTTCTAAAGTCCCGATGACAATCTTGGTGACTTGCTCATTGGCATTCCAGTCGATGGGACGTTTCGAATCGGGAGCGTCGGCGTCGAACCAATGCAATCCATCTCCGGAAAAAAGAGCGATCTCAGTTTCGGGGCAAATCGTTTTCATGATCGTTGGTTTCCAAGTGTAGAACAGTTGTCCTCAACTGTTCATGGCGTTGTAGTTATCGTGCTCTCTGTCGCGACTGTTTTTAATCTCTGCGTTCTCTGCGTTCTCTGCGTTTCCAAATCGAAATGATTAAAACGCAGAGATGCGGAGAGCGCCGAGAGTAGACGGCAATTGTCTGTTGAAGTTCAGTCATCTTTCACCGAGGCGTAAATCTTGACTCTTCAAAATCGTCTAAAAAATCGCTCGCTGCGCGATCTCGCTCCGGCGTGGCTGCCTCGTCCCTCGTTGCCATGCCTGCGCTCGCCTGCTCCGCTCGTTCTGCCTGACCTGGGCACGGACCGAGGAACAGACAGACTCGGAAGCCCAGGTCCCCGAAACGGCCGTCGGGCCTCCTCCTGTAGCGAAACGCAGAGCGGCAGAACCAGGGCGAGTCGACCCAGCAGCCGCCACGGATGACGCGGTAAGCGTTATTGGCACCATCAACAAATGGATCACAAATGTTGTTCACCCGTTTTCTGTACGCATGCTCGTCGAACGCGTCGGCGCACCATTCGTAGACGTTGCCGTGCATGTCGTACAAACCGAAATCATTTCCCTGCAACTGGCCGACGAGCTGCGTTTTTGATTCCGAATTTCCGCCATACCAGCCGGCCTCCGCTAGCGCCGATTCGCCGTCACCAGTGTAGTATTCCGTATCCGTGCCTGCGCGGCACGCGTATTCCCACTGTGCCTCCGTCGGCAAGCCAACTTTGTATCTCTCTGGCAATTGAATGCCGCAAACTATATTCAGCCAAGAACAATATTGAGTCGCGTCATGCCAATCCAAGTTCTCTGCAGGGTGAAGCGGATTGTTGGGAAAGCCGTTCTCATGTTCTGGCCTCCACTGGGCAAACTGTTGTTGAGTTACCGGAAAGGTCCCAAGATAAAACGGTCGCGTGATTCGAACCGGGTGCCGTGGTTCTTCGCGGTGAGAGTCGCCTCTGGATCCCATGCGAAAACTGCCCGCGGGAATCAACTGAAACGTCATCTCAATGCCGTTGCCTAGGTCAAGTTTGAAAGCTGGTTCCGTTTGCAGGTAGCTGGGCATTGAGTCTTTTTCGATGGCAGTTCTGTCGTATGATGATGTCGACTAACCGACACGCATGGGTTGGGAATACGGTCCCGCAGTGTGGTGGCACGAATCGCCACTGTGTTCGGGCTGACGCGGCCAGTGTTCGGGCTGACGCGGCCAGTTGCACATTGTACCTTGAAAAAAGGCACACGACCTGTGAATGCAGATCAAGCCCCCATAGCCACGAAGTGGCGAAAGGTTATAGTCATGGGCGTAAGCCCATGGAACATCGAGAACACAACGCGAAGAGTCCCGAAGGGACGAAAGGAATTCGGGCATTCACTTCCCCTTTCGGCCCTTCGGGGCTCCCCCGTTGTTCGTGCTACCGAATCCATGGGCTCGCGCGGGATAAACCCCAAGGGCATTCAAGGCGTGCCATCTGGCTTTATGCCAGTGGTAATTGACCTTCGCCCTAGCGTGAAGGTAACGATCCCCTGGGATAAACCCAAGGGCATTCAATGCATGCCATCTGGCTTTGCGCCAGTGGTAATTGACCTTCGCTCTAGCATGAAGGTAACGATCCCCTGGGATAAACCCAGGGGCATTCAATGCATGCCATCTGGCTTTACGCCAGTGGTAATTGACCTTCGCCCTAGCATGAAGGTAACGAACCCCTGGGATAAACCCAAGGGCATTCAATGCATGCCATCTGGCTTTATGCCAGTGGTAATTGACCTTCGCCCTAGCATGAAGGTAACCAACCCCTGGGATAAACCCAAGGGCATTCAATGCATGCCATCTGGCTTTATGCCAGTGGTAATTGACCTTCGCCCTAGCATGAAGGTAACCAACCCTTGGGATAAACCCAAGGGCATTCAATGCATGCCATCTGGCTTTATGCCAGTGGTAATTGACCTTCGCCCTAGCGTGAAGGTAACGATCCCCTGGGATAAACCCAAGGGCATTCAATGCATGCCATCTGGCTTTACGCCGGTGGTAATTGACCTTCGCCCTAGCATGGAGGTAACGATCCCTTGGGATAAACCCAAGGGCATTCAATGCATGCCATCTTGCTTTACGCCAGTGGTAATTGACCTTCGCCCTAGCGTGAAGGTAACGATCCCCTGGGATAAACCCAAGGGCATTCAATGCATGCCATCTGGCTTTATGCCAGTGGTAATTGACCTTCGCCCTAGCATGAAGGTAACGATCCGCCCAATTCTAAAATGGGACTCCTCGCGGGAATGCCGGCAAAGGTGGTTGTCTACGCTTGATTCGAATGATCGGAATCGAAACAGAGAAACAGGACCTACGCAAGCAGGCCGTGCCGATTTATCTCAAACCTAGGGATAGGAAATCGAGACCGAATACAAAAGTGTGGTGTCCCCAAGTTCCCCACTTCCCCAAGTTCCCCACTCTTCGAAATAAGATACAATCGATCGATGACGATTCCTCCCTCAACGATTTCCTCCCTATGCAAATCAACGTCCTGCCTTATCGATTTTTCGTGTTAGGAGCCCTCGGGATTGGTTCCTTTCTGCAACCGACATGCAATGCTCAGCAAGCAGAGGACACCCGTTTCCTCGAGTTTGGTATCTTCGAGAAAACAGCGCCCCGTCCACCGATCGTTGCACCTGAGAAAACACAATTGCCATTGGAATTGAATCCTGGTGATCGCATCGCATTCATTGGAAACACGCTCTTCGAACGCATGCAACAGTTCGGCAGCTTCGAAACCATGTTGCATATGCGATACCCGAAACATCGCCTTTTGGTCCGAAACCTTGCATGGTCGGCCGATGCGATCAACATCCAGCCGCGACCGGAAAACTTTGCCGATATCGAGCAACATCTTTATCGCGAGAAGATCGATGTTGTTTTTGCAGCTTATGGATTCAACGAGTCCTTTGATGGCATCGAGCAAGTGGATTCGTTTCGCGAACGGCTAGGGACTTTTCTAAACCGCATTCAGTCCCTCGCGTTCAACGGATGCAGTGCTCCGAAAATCGTTCTTCTCTCCCCCATAGCGAACGAAAACAAACCCAAGGTTCCCGCCGCAAATCTGAACAATGCTCGAATCGATGTCTTCGCCCAAGCCATGCGGGAGGTGGCCCAAAAAACAGGTGTGGGCTTCGTCGATCTCTTTTCGCCAACGCACCAAGCTATGGCGAGCGTCGACGCAAACTATACCACCAACGGTTGTCACTTGAACGAACGCGGGGACGCGCTGTTTGCAAAATCCCTCTATCAACAAATTTTCCAATCCGAACCACCACTGCCGAACGAAAAATTGAGACAAGCAATCATCGATCGCGATCGACAATACGCTCGTCGCTATCGGCCTCTCAATACGTTTTACTATACGGGTGACCGCAACAAACAATACGGCTATCTCGATTTCTTACCTGCCATGCGCAGCTTTGAACAAATGGTGGCGAATCGTGACGAACGCATTTGGGCTATCGCACGAGGAGAAACCGTACCGCAACGCATCGACGATTCGAATGTGCCACCCATGCCTCCTTCACTGCAATCTCGGGGGGTGAATGAATGGTTGAGTCCGCAGGACGAACAGAAAGCGTTTCAAGTCGACCCTCGCTTTGAAGTCAATCTCTTCGCTAGTGAGGAAGAGTTTCCCGAAATTGCGAATCCCATCCAAATGCGATTCGATGCAAAGGGACGTATGTGGGTAAGCACGTCCATCACGTATCCCCATATTTATCCAGGGAATGAACCGCAGGATCGCATCGTCATTCTTGAAGACACCAACCAAGATGGTCGGGCGGACAAATCCACGATCTTCGCTTCCAATCTGCATGTGCCTCTCTCGTTCGAACTCGGAGATGGTGGCGTGTACGTATCGGAGCAACCCGAACTCACGTGGCTGAAGGATAACGACGGCGATGACCGCATGGATGAGAAGACAACATTGCTAAGTGGTTTTGGTACCGAAGATTCACACCATGCACTGCATGATTTCACATGGTCACCTGATGGAGATTTGATCATTCGCGAGTCGATCTTTCATCACTCGCAGATTGAAACGCCCTACGGCCCAGTGCGTCAACAGAATAGTGGATGGTTTCGGTATACGCCGCGAACGGATCGACTGATCTCCTTCGGTTCATACCCGAGCACCAATCCTTGGGGGGTTACGTTCGACGACTGGGGCAGACACGTTGCAAGCCATCCGATTTTTGCTGCTGCCTTCCATTCTCTCGATCCTCCGTACCCGGGACAGCACCCTTCCCCAAATGGTTTGCAAGCGTACTCGGGAACATGCGGCCATCAGTTTGTTGACTCGGATCACTTTCCGCTAGAGCTTCGCGGGACATTCATCAAAGCGCGATACAAACCGACCAATCGCATCGAAATGCATCAATGGGTTCGCCAACCCTTTGGCTTCGAAGAGCAATACATGGGTGACTTGATATTTTCCACGAACTTAAGCTTCATTCCTGTCGATCTTCAGTTCGGACCGCGAGGCGATCTTTACATTTGTGACTGGTACAACCCTGTCAAAGGACATGCGCAATATTCACTGCGAGACACGCGACGAGACCGAAGCTCTGGTCGCATTTGGCGAGTAACCGCCAAAGACAGACCACTCGTAGAACCTCCCACCCTAGACGGCGCGACAATCCTGCAATTACTGGAAGTTCTAAAGCGTCCAGAATACGTGAACCGCTATCGAGCCAAACGAGAATTGGGAGACCATCCCTCGGATCAAGTCGTAGCCGAACTCAAAAAATGGATCGACGCCTTGGATCGAAAAGATCCCCGTTTTCGGCATCATCAATTGGAAGCGATTTGGAGTTTGCGAACGGTAGGGCATTCCCATGCCGATCTGCTTCGGGAGTTGATCGGTTGCGAATCAGCCGACGCTCGCGGAGCGGCCGTTCAGCAATTGCGATATTGTTTTCAGGAAATGCCCGACGCACTCGAACTCCTTCAACGTTCGATTCACGACCTGGACAGCATGGTTCGAATGGAAGCAGCCATCACAGCCAGTTATATCGGAACCGAGGCTGCCCTCAGAATTTTATTGGAAGTGTTTCAGCATCCGATGGAGCAGCATTTGAGCTATGCGGTGTCATGTTCGCTCGGCTCTCACACGCTTCGTCCCATTTGGGAAGCTGACCCAAAGTACGGCGTCGAGCGGCTCTTGAAAAAGCTCAAAACATCGAATGCGATCGTTGAACCAAAAGCACAAAAAAAAGAAAAGGACTTTGACGAACGGCCCAATTTGAAGACGGTTCGCGTCAGTTGCGAGCCGGAACGTATGTTGTTTACGCTGAAAGAGTTCACGGCCGCACCGGGGCAACCCCTCAAGATTGTGTTTACGAACCCCGATGCAACGGATCACAACTTGGTCATTGTCAAGCCGGGTGCACTCGCCGAAGTCGGAATCGCTGCCAACGAAATGGCCAAGGATCCGAAGAACGCGAACTCCGACTTCATTCCGTCAGATAAGAAGTCTTTGATCCTGCACGCCACTCCATTGATTGGCGCGAATCGAAAGTTAAA
>JAIPFP010000044.1 GCA_021736575.1 Pirellula sp.
GAGGAAACTTTCTCACCCATGCGGCAAGCACATGGGGGCCGCGACCGCTTCGCGGTTGAACCCGGTTTAGCTGACCAAACTTGCTGTCCAACGACACTAGGTCGTTGGGGCAGAATCGCTCGCTGCGCTTGCGTTGAATGTAAACAGCACCACTGAACAAGCCGCGAAGTAGGCTGCTCTTGCCCCTCATGACCTTGTGTCATGAGAAGCAAAGTTTGGTTGGCTAGATTATGGACGCCCGAGGTTTTCAAACAGATAGAGTCCGGATTTTCCGGGACAGACCAAGTCAATATCGCCGTCCCCATCGAAATCAACTGCTGCCATTTGAAGCCCCGTTCCTGCGCTACCACGAGGGAAGTCTTTTAAGGCCCAACGGTCTTGGGCCTTCGGTGGCGCGTTCGGTGCTGGTTCACCTCGGAAAATGGTTTCCTTTCGCCATTTGCCAGAAGTCCGATCGTATTGGAATGAGAACACAACTGGCGCCTGTGTATCGCCGGGTTCGACTTCGTGAGCGTAAACGCGTTTTCCAGTGATCAACTCCGGCTCACCTTCACCGTCCAAGTTCGCGAACATCAAGGTATGCACCTGTGAAAACGTGCCATCGATTTCGAACTTCTCCCACGCTCGCTTACCATCCGCTGACACGGATTGCTTGAGCCAATTCAAACCGAAGCCATGTCCCATCCCCCAAACGATGTCCGTCAGTTTATCGCCATCAACGTCTCGACCATGAATGAAAATCCCAGTCGCCCCCAATTCAAATTCTGGATGAAAGGACCAGGCGTCCGAGGATGCGTCGGCCGGGCGTTCGTACCAACCCTTGGGTGTGATGATGTCGATCCGTCCGTCGCCGTTGACGTCACCGGCCCCCACCCCATGCCCTGCGCCCATTTTGCCAAGATCATGCTTTGTCCAAACGACCTTGGGCTTTTGTTGTGTTAGCTCGTACCATACGACGACGTTGCCCGTATTGGGGAGAAAATCAAGTTTGCCGTCGCCATTGAGATCGACCAATTCGCCCGCTTCCATGTTGCCCGGAAGATCGATTTCATGTTCTTTCCAAGGCTGTGTGGCATCACCACCTGAGTTCTCTACCCAGCCCACGCGTTTGCCGAAATAGTTGCAAGTGACAATATCCATGCGTCCGTCGCCATTGACATCCAGTGGCGAGTCACAGAAGTCCTCGTGGTAATGCGGATTGGTACTGGCTGCAACATCCCTCACCTTGTGTTTGGTCCAATTCGGGGCTTCGTACCATGAATCGCCGCAAAAGATGTCTACTTTGCCATCGCCGTTGAAATCTGCGGCACCGCAGGCTTCGAATGGAGATTGATCATTGATCGAATACATCTTCCATCGGATGGGTTGCTTCGAATCCTGTGCGTCTACCTTGCAAGATGCAAAGCCAAGGCCACCGATGGAAAACGCGAGCGCTATCACTTGCAATCGAAATCGAAACGTTTTGATCTTCATTTTTTAGTGCAAATCTAGAGTTGAGAGGTTGTGGATCGTACCATAGTCGAGCGGCTTGTGGCGGTGCCAAACTACGGCAACTCGCGAATCTTGATATCCTTGAAATCGATTGGAGCCCCTTCGGCCTCCAGACAAAGGTACCCTTCGGCGGGATTGGCATCGCGGCCACCGGATACTTCATGACCGTTGACCCATAATCGCACTTCGCCGTTGATCGCTCGAACGTAGTAATGGTTCCAAGCTGGCGAACCCAAACTATGGTTGGACTTTGGAAAGCTGCGACTCCCATCAGGTGACAACGGCGGAAACGGCTTGAGCTTTGATTTCCCTACTGGAAAGATGTCGCCGTTCGTCGAAAACCACGTTGCCTTTTTGCCTGACGAGCTTTCGTATTGTTGCGTGTAGCCGTGGTCGAGCACTTGAACCTCAATGCCAGCACCCGGCAGCCGGTTCCGCGGCAAATCTGTGAGCGCGTCTTCGGGAGTCCAAAGAAAGAAGCCGGAATTGCCACCGACCGAAAGATGGCGCCATTCGCCGACAAACTCAAGATTTTTGTATTTCTTGGCAGACCGGAGCACGCCGACAGGTTTTCCCGTGCCGTGTACGGTTGATCCGTCCCATACCCAAGTGTCTTCGTCGCAATTGGCTCTTACAAAATCATCTTTACCTAAAACCACCCAATCGGGCCCACTGCTATCGATCCTGGCTGAGATGGATGGCGACGACGACTCTTGTACGGCTTTTGGGACGGGCTTGGCTTCTTGTCCGAATGAAACAAGTGATACAGCAACGACGATCCCCGGAAAGCTCAAGCTGCGAAGGATAAATTTGCAAATCATTGGTCTACCTCTCTGCCATGACACTTCGGCAGCGTTCTTTGGCTACGATAATGTGATCGAGTACGCGAATTCCAACCAGCTCTCCGACCTGAGACAATCGTTCGGTGACCGCTTTGTCCTCACGGCTAGGAGTTGGGTCTCCGGAGGGATGGTTGTGAACTAATAGAATAGCAGATGCGGCGTCCCGAATTGCAGCCCGGAAAACTTCTCTCGGATGAACAAGACTAGCGTCGAGTGTTCCAATGGTTATGAGATGCGTGTTGATTGGGCCGTGCTGGGTGTCCAAGGTGACGATGTGAAACTCTTCTTGCTTTCCATCGACTGCCAGTCGGCCAAAGGCTCGCGAGCAGAAACGAATCGCATCCTCCGAACCACGAATTCGCTCGACCACAACCGGCACTTCGTCGCGAAGTTGAGAGATTCGTCTCCCAAGTTCGATTCCGGCCATGATTTGAGCATAACTGTCCTTTCGAATCGTTTTACTAATGTTTCGCAACTCCGCCAAACCGGAATCCGGCAGGGCTGCCAATCGTTCGGACGGAAATCGGTTGGCGATGACGCGCCCTGCTTGGATGGCGGATTCCCCAACGATTCCCACTCGGATAAGGATCGCGATCAATTGCGCGTCGGTTAGTTTGGAGGGCCCGTCACGAAGCAATTGTTCACGCGGACGGTCTTGCTCCGGCGAAAGTTTGATTTGTTCTCCAAAAACTTGTCGCTCAATCCAATGATCTGCGGAAACGGTTGAGTTTCGAACCCATCGATACCGCTCTTGCTTGTCGATTTCGACCCGATTCAATAGCCCGTCGCGGGTCAGAAGATTAATGACACGAGTGACATACCCAGGGCTGGAGTCATGGCATTTCAGCTTGGCTCCCTCAGCCGAGAACTCTTCCAAATCCCGAATCGCGTACAGAATGGACTTCAGTTTTTCTTTGCGTTCTTCGCTCACGGCTGGTTCATTCAAGAAATGGGATCGCTCGACAGAGCTTTTCCGAGAAATAGGTTCGCTGCAAATCGCAGCACTGCAAATAAAAAAACAATTATTCAAGGGATTTCCGGCGGCCGGAGACTTTACTAAGTTGAGCTATCACCTCACAAAATGGATCGTTGGAACGGGTCTCAGACATCGCTATTGTGATGTCCTAGCCGACGACTTACCACCGGGGGCAAGGTCGGAAGCATGGATTTAGGATCAATTTAGATCCGTGTTGATTCCCCATTGCCAATTCCCTACCATTAAGTTGTGATAAAGTAAGTCGGTTGGGAGGTTTCTGGCAAGCCATTTGGCATGTTGGGAAACCCGATCAGGCGTCTTCTGTTTTTCCAAATTGAGCATCCATCACAAGCAAGAAATCAACCATGCATTCTCGAATTCAAAGCAACCAAAAGAGATTGGCTCGCAAATCGTTTCTCGGCACACTTTGTGCCTCAGTTTGCTTTTCGGCTTCTGGTTTATGGATGTCATCGGTTCCGGCTCCACTCTTCGGAGATGAGCTCGCTCGAGTTGCGCAGCTCGATGCACCGCCTCCAGCCACGAAGTCGATTGTTCGAGCCGTGCGACAGCTCATTGAACAAGGGCACATCCTGCATCCGAAATTCAACGATGAAATGTCGTCTCACGCCTTCGATATGTTCATCAAGAACATCGATCCGCTCAAGGCCTACTTCCTCGCATCCGACATCGCCGAATTCAAACAATACGAAACGTCGCTTGATGACCTTTTTACCAAGAACGACATCAGTTTCGCATACCTCGCATACAAACGTTTTTTGGTTCGCCTCGAACAAGTCATTCCGATCATTCACCAGCAAATCGATGCGAACCACGATTTCACCATCGATGAGCGGATTTCCTCGGATGCCAAAGAAATCGGATTCCCAAAAGATATCGCCGAGACCACCGATCGGTGGCGTAGGACCATTAAATTGAATTTCCTGTCGCTGCGGGCTGATGGGAAAAACGACGATGAAATTCGAGACATATTGCACAAGCGTTATCGTACGGTCTACAACATCCGATCCCAAATGGATGTTGATGAACTGCTTGAACTGTACCTCACGTCGTTGACCAACGTGCTCGATCCGCACACGACCTACATGGCGCCACAGGAACAAGAAGAGTTCAATACTCATCTCAAGTTGGAGTTGAAAGGCATCGGTGCCACGTTGCGTCCTGACGACGGCACGACTGTCGTCGAGACGCTCGTCCCCGGTGGAGCGGCGGACTTGGATGGCCGAATCAAAATTGGCGACAAAATTGTGGCGGTCGGTCAAGACGACGACTCGCCTCCCGTCGAAACGCTCGACATGAAGCTCAAAGATGTCGTCAAGATGATCCGTGGAGAGCCAGGCAGTCGAGTCAAATTGCATATTCGACCTAAAGCAGGCGGGGACATTCAGGTATACGAGATTACCCGAGCGGTAATTAAATTGGAGGAATCCGCCGCACAGTCCGAAATCATCGAACAAGGGACCAAACCAGATGGTTCGCCCTATCGGTTCGGTTACATCAAGCTACCCAGTTTCTACTTGGATATGGACGGAGCAAAGAATCGAAAGCAAGACTTTCGTAGCACCACTCGAGATTTGAAGGTTATTCTCAAGAACTTCCGCGAATCCAAAGTAGACGCAGTCGTCTTGGATCTGAGCAAGAACGGTGGCGGCTCGTTACCAGAAGCGGTTTCAGCGACTGGACTGTTCATCGATCAAGGGACAGTGGTTCAAGTCAAGACGCCTGGTGGCAAGGTCGAGCAACTCGACGACGATGAACGCGGTACCGCTTGGGATGGGCCCTTGATCGTCAAAGTAAGCCAATTCAGCGCAAGTGCGAGCGAGATCTTCGCAGGAGCGATTCAAGATTACGGACGAGGAATTATCGTGGGCGATCCCAAGACCCACGGCAAAGGTACTGTTCAGACATTGCTCGACCTGGGACCGTACATCATAGGCCCCCAGGTCGCTAAGTCCTACGGTGCACTCAAACTCACAATCCAACAGTTTTATTTGCCCGATGGTCGATCAACGCAACTTGAGGGTGTCTCCTCGGACGTTATCGTTCCATCCTTGACCGCCAAACTGGACGTTTCGGAGAGCGATTTGGACTACGCTATACCAATGGACAAAGTGAACGCACGTCCGCACAAGAACTATCGGATGGTCGACAGTGCGATTAAGGTCGCACTGCAACAAGCAACCAACGATCGGATCGCGAAAAACACCGAGTTCGAAAAGCAATTGGCCAAGATTGACGCATATGTTCGTCAAAAGGACGAGAAGACCATTTCGCTCAAAGAATCGGATTACTTGGCGCTCCGAAAAGAACTCAATTCAGAGAAAGTAGAAGAGGAACAAATGGAAGCCAAAGCGGAACGAAGTTCCGTGTACTACTCCAATTTCTACAATCAAGAGATTCTAAACATTGCCAAGGATTACGTCGTCGCGCTTCAACAAAGAACGCCAATTAAATGAGTGCCGAAGAACATTCCCGGCAACTAAATCAGATAAAAAATGGACGACCGAAATGGTTGTCCATTTTGCTTTCGATCTCGCTGCTGGCCCTCGCGTTGGTTCCGGTGGCTCGGTGGTTTTTGTTCGAGATAGATCATCAATTCGCCAATCTAGCAGGCGGGGGCCTTCTGCTGATTGCAGTTCTCTTTGGTTTTGCCGGACTTTGGGTGCTTTTTGCGAGAACACGCTTACAGCATCTTGCGTTTGCGATAATGCCTTTCGCCCTGGCGGGCAGCGCCTTGGCTCTCTTTGAGTACGTTGGGGTCACCGGCGAAACCGTGCCTGTCTTTCGAGTGCGGTCCTGGTCAAGTAAGTCACGCTCGAATGAAACTTTGCAGTCGGCGCCCAAATTGGTTCCAGCCGCCATGCGATTTCAATCCTCGCAGTTTTTGGGCAACGCGCGCGATGGTGTTGTGCAAAACGACGAATTTTCTGTCGCGTGGAAGGAGAGGCTGCCAAGAGTCATTTGGCGGAAACCGATCGGTGCGGGTTGGGCTAGTTTTGCCGTTGGCGACGGGCTGGCGATAACGCTTGAACAAATGGATGAACAGGAGTGCATCACCGCATTTGGGCTCACTTCAGGCGATGTTCACTGGCGGATTTCGCTTCCGGGGAAGCACTTTCAAGCGGTTGGCGGTGTGGGGCCTCGCTCAACGCCAACAATTCACCAAGCCAAAGTGTTTGCTCAAACGGCCACAGGTATCGTGCTTTGCGCTGAGCTAGCGACTGGAAAAGTCGTTTGGCAAAAAGACCTTCTCCAGCTCGCAGAAATCGATCAAGCAACGTCCGAAAAAGGTATCTCTTGGGGACGAAGCGGGTCGCCACTTATTGTGGACAATCAAGTGGTCGTGCCATTTGGCGGAAAACTAGATGACCCCAATATCAAGTCGCTGATTGCATTTGACTTGGAAACGGGCAATGTGCTTTGGACTGGCGGGGAATCCCAACTTGCCTACGCATCGCCAATGTTGCTTACACTTTCCGGTGTTCGTCAGATCGTGAGCGTCAACGAGGGTTGTGCAACAGGGCATAATCCTGCCAACGGAGACGTTCTCTGGACGACACCTTGGCCAAGCAAATCGAATGGAGATGCTTGTGCATCTCAACCGGTAGCCATCGACAATCGCAGAGTACTTCTCGGAAAGGGCTACGCGCTTGGTTCAAAGCTGTTCGAGACGGTCTTCACCGGTAAAACGCCGGAAAATGCCTACGACAAAGCATTCTGGCAAACCAATACGATTTGGAGCAACACGCGGATCCTCAAAACAAAATTCACAAGTGCGATTTCGTACAAGGGGTATCTGTATGCGTTGAGCGATGGCGTACTTGAATGCGTCGATCCATCCGATGGATCGCGAATTTGGAGAGGCAAGAGATACGGGCAGGGCCAAGCGATCATCGTGAATAACCATGTATTGGTTAGCGCCGAAGATGGTCGGATCGCTTTGGTTTCGATCCAAGATGGAACCACAATTGCCGAGATGCAAGTCCTCGACGGGATCACATGGAACGTGCCAGCCGTCGCTGGTCCCTATCTGTTGATGCGCAACTCCGAGGAAGTGGTTTGCTTAGTATCGGAAAGGGATGCCCAGAAAAATGACGAATCCGTCTCCCCATAGCGGCCAAATTATTTTGGGTTTGGATCCAGGTCTGGCAATCACTGGGTACGGAGTCATTCGTAGCCATTTGAAAGTCGAATTGATCGAGGCAGGAGTCATCCGGATTCGTCGCGATCAACCTTTATCCGAACGGCTGAAAGAACTCTATGCCGGCGCGATGGAGGTGCTCGAGAGTTATCCAATCAATTTCGTCGCGATCGAGCAGTTGTATTCTCACTATGAAAGGCCGAGAACCGCCATTTTGATGGGACATGCCCGAGGTGTTTTGTGTTTGGCAGCGGCCAATGCAGGCAAGACAGTTCATTCTTACGAACCGACCAAGGTGAAAAAACTTTTAACGGGTAATGGCCGAGCACCCAAATCGCAAATGCAACTCGCGATCCAACAACAATTATTTCTCAAAGAACCGCCCGATCCACCCGACGTGGCCGATGCACTGGCCATCGCCCTGTGCCATCATTTCGCAACGGGGCCAGTTGCTCAACTACTCAAAAACGCAAGGAAGACACATTGATTACCAAGGTTACCGGTCAACTGCTGACCCTCTCTGATGACACAGCCACGCTGAATGTTCCGCCGTTCGAGTATGAAGTCGCCATCCCAGAATACACGCGTCGACATTTGCAGGCAGAGATTGGGAAAAGCATCGCTCTGCACACGATTCATTACATTGATGGAAATGCAGCACAAGGTGGAAAGCTGATGCCGAAACTGGTCGGTTTCTTAACGACCATCGAACGAGATTTTTTTGAGCTCTTTTGCTCAGTCGATGGAGTGGGAGTTAAGAAAGCGTTGCGAGCGATGGTTCGTCCGGTTCAAGACACGGCCATCATGATCGAGCAACAAGACGCAAAGGGACTTTCGACTTTACCTGGAGTTGGGCCGGCCACTGCGGAGAAGATCATCGCAACGCTTCGCCGCAAGATGCCTAGGTTTGCGTTGCTCGTGCGTCGTGAACTACCGGGTGCTGAGGTACAAGCGCCTGGCGTTGTCGAAGAAACGTTCCAAGCGTTGTTAGTGCTTGGGCACAACGAACCGGACGCTAGGCGACTTATCGAACAAGCGTTAGCGGTATCGAAGAAGTACAAAGATACCGAATCGATGATTCAAGCGATCTATCAAAGGCAAACGACGAGCAAATAGCAGGTAGTCGCTTTCATCCCCAGCCCTTCTCCCAGGAGTACCGGGGAGAAGGGAGCCAGAATCTATTTCTAACCCAACCGGCTTAGAACTCGGACCAAGCGTCGTCATCACTATTTGCAAAAGCACTGTCGAACGCCGCGAACGTTGAGCCTGAGAGCTTCCCTTGCAAATCGTTATCCGTGCCGGTCTCTATTCCTGCGAAGGAATCCTCAGTGGCCACGGGTAATTTAGCCGCGTAGCCCGAACGCTCAACCGATAACGGTGCATTCGCCCTTTCCATTTCGACCTGAGAGTCCCACGATGAAACGGACTGAGTCAATCCGCCAACGTAACACATCGAGTTAAGTTGCATGCTTGGCGCGCCAAAGATCAATGGGGCTGCGAGGGAATGCTGTTCCGCCAGCAGTTCGTCCTGGTCGGCATGCTCATGGTCATGCTCATGGTCATGGTCATGGTCATGGTCATGGTCATGGTCATGGTCATGCTCATGGTCATGCTCATGCTCATGCTCATGCTCATGGTCATGGTCATGGTCATGGTCATGGTCATGCTCATGCTCATGCTCATGCTCATGCTCATGCTCATGCTCATGCTCATGCTCATGGTCATGGTCATGCTCATGCTCATGCTCATGCTCATGCTCATGCTCATGCTCATGCTCATGCTCATGCGCTAAGTCTCCTACGTGGGAGACGCCGTCAATCCAAGTCATCACAGGTACCGACAATTGCTCCGCACTCAGGAATTCCGGCGGCACGAACATCCACAAGGGATCTGCGACCGCAATCAATTCGACGCCGAATTCAAACTCTTCACCACGAGCAGCGCCAGACCCGTCATCGTTTTGAATGGTACCGTTAGCGGAAGCAGTCGAAATTGTCGCGCCCACTGCACCGGATAACGCAACTCGAAAGGTCTCGTTGGATTCGCGAGTCGAATCTGCTTTAACATTGATGGTGATGTCTACGGCAGCAACTCCAGCGGCGAAATTGACCATAACGTTGCGGGCAAAGCCTCCTGCGAAGTCCTTGCCGTTCGCAGCGTTGGTTCCGGTACCACTGACCGTGTAAAGTACGCTTGATGCAGCCGACAAACTGCCTGCACGCGTAATCGTGAAACCAAATGGCGTTGAAATGCTGCTCGTACCCTCGGCTCTAATGGCACTCGTGGCGGAAATACCGAGCGTCGGCAGCGCAGGCGCTACATCATCGTTCACGATCGTACCCATTGCAGAGGATACTCCAATGAGTGTCGAGCTACTCAAACTGGATAGTGATACCAGGAAGGTCTCGTTATTTTCAACCGTCGTATCCCCTTGAACGTTAACGGTTAAAGGTAGCGAAGTCACTCCTGGACCAAACGTGAGCGATCCAGCCGGCGGAATGACACCACCAACAAAATCGCTAGCACTGGCGGGTGAAGCACCCGAACCGGTCACTGCATAATTGACTGTCGAGGTACCGGATGTATCACCCGTACGATTGACCGTAAAGGTAAAAGCGGTGCTACCGCTATTCAATTCATTCTTAGACGCATCGGTAGCAACGATGCTCATCGTATCACCCGCTACTGCACCAATCGTTCCGCTGATGGAATACTGACCGATACTTGCATAATCGCTATAACCCGTCGGCGGAGTCGCCGTTGGGGTGCCTGCTCCGGTTCCATCCACTTTCAAATAGTAGGTGCCAGCACTCAGTGTCGCGCTGATGCTCGCATTGAGCGAAAGCAGTGGATTCGACGATGCGACGATCGTTCCGACGCTGTTGTAGAGTGTCGCTTCTATGTCCAGGTTAGCACCAAGCGGGGCTGAGTTCACATTCAGCGTTACCGCCCCAGCACTGGTTGTGAATCGGAAGTAATCAACGTCCGTTCGAGTCGTTATCAATCCACTCCCGCTGACAACTGTGCTGGCCACATTCAACGGGGTCGCAGTCGTGGCGTCATTGCCGTGATCATCGGACTTGGTTCCAAAACCGTTGTAGTTGGTGATCACAAATAAGTCGTCTGGACCTTTGTTGTAATTCGCGCTGGCACCGGCATTGTTCGAGCCGGTGTATTCTCCTTTGTCCCATTGCGAAACATCGACATAGTAACCAACGCCCATGATTGTTGACCAATAGGAACTATCCGTTCCTAATCCGTGCCCTTGGTAATAGCCAGACGTAGATGTACCGTCGTGTGAGAGTCCCAAGCTATGGCCGACTTCGTGACTAGCTGCTTCCGCGACTCCGATCTCGCTGGTGTTAAACACAAACACTGGCGTGTCAGAATTCCAATCAAAACTGTCGATATAGGCAATGCCACCGCAACCACAGTTGAACGCCACATCTTTGGTGACAACCGTCCGAACGCCCCATTTTGCATCGGTTCCACCGGTGTTTCGAAGGTCGTCAATGGTCGGTGCAACGGTTGTTACGTTGACTTGGAATGGAGCAAAGTCCTCTGCAACCCGCTTGAACGTCCGTTCAATAACCGTCAATTCCGATGCGCTGAAGTTCGCAGTGTCTGCATCCGAGCTATACGCGGGAGAATTGATGGTCGCTCCATTGTTCCAGGCTGTACCGCTGGTCACATGACCATCAAAGTCCAAGTAAATGGTATGGTTCGCACCCGGCAAACTGCTGAAGGCCGGTACATCCAATGCTAGGTTCAGCCGCGGCTCAAGCAACTCCAGCGAAAGCCGATTTCGATTCCGATTGCGCAAAGCTAACCGAGTAATATCTCGAGTCTTAGAACTGGCCATTGCTAACTCCGATGTTGCTATGAGAATTGAACATGGTATGGGCGAGTCACTCGAATGTCACAAATTGGAAGGCCGGTGTCAATTCCCCCCCGGCAAATAAATCAGGCGGGCACCAACCCAGGACCGAACACCGCTGCCCCAACGACCTTGTGTCGTTGGACAGCTAGCCTAAGGAACCTGAAGTCAACTTGAAGTCAACCTAGCGAAGCGGCAACTGATAGCAAACAGCCTCTTCCGCGTTTCGAACGTAAAGTCGCTCTCCCACCACGACTGGGTGATTCCATGTTTTGCCGTCCATGGCTGCGATCTTCGCAAGTTCTTCCATCGAGTCGGGGGAGGCTTTCAGCAACACAAGCTCACCTTTCTCGCTTAGAACGATCAGCAAGTCCGAATCCGCCAACAGCAATACTTGCCCTTTGCCGTAACGTCCACCTTTCCACGTTTGCCGTCCGTCCTTTAAATCGACGCACGCAAAGATTGCATTGTCAAATCCGTAGAGATACCCTTGGTGAACTACCAAGTCATTGAAGTCGGGCTTCATATTCCGCGACGTCCAGACTTCCTTGGCGGTGAGATTCCCATCCGAAGACGCCAATTCGATCAATCGCGTTCCCGTCCCCATGCCAGTCGGGATGAGCAACTTGTTGGCATCGACCACTTGAGCTTGCAACGCTCGATATCCTTGATGTGGCCAATCGTAGTTGAACAGCGATCTGCCCGTGGATGGATCGAGGAAATGCGCTCCTTCATTCGACAGGAGGACCATTATCCTTTGATCTTGAAAGGTGATCATTTGAGGCGAAGAGTAAGATTGCTCTCCCGCAGGTGCCGACCATCGCAGTTCACCCGTCTCTGCATCGAAGGCCAAGATCCCCTTGTCCCCTTTGCCACCCGCATGGATGGAAACGATGCCTGAATCGACCAGCGGCGACGAGGAAAAGCCCCACATCGGTGGCTCGCGATCCGCAACTTTCCTGAGATCGACTTTCCAAACGACTTCACCATTGGTCGCATTTAGTTTGAGCAACCAACCCTCTGCCCCCATTGCGTAGATGCTTCCGTTCGAGATGGTGGGAGTCGCTCGGGGTCCCAAACCACCCAACGCTTCGAAGAAACGTGACTCAATCAATTGCTCCCAAACTTGCTTTCCTGTTTCGGCTTCATAACAGACCACTGCCTCCGATTTTTCTCGTTGTTCTTGCGTCACCAAATAATTTCCGGCTACCGCAAAAGAACTCCAAGCAGGTCCAATTCGAATCCGCCAGAGCTCCTTCGGTGGGTTGGATTTCCAATCGGGACTGATTGACGTTCCGTGCTGAATCCCATCCTGATTCGGCCCTCGAAAGCCTGGCCACTCCGGATTTTGGAAGGATGAGACGGGTAATTCGGCTTTCGCTAAAGTGGAATCTTTTGATGGCGACTGGCGTTTAGCCAGGAAATTGTCCTCAGGGGAATTGTTCCAACGCCAATTGAGACCGAATGCAAAATTCCCCCAAACACCGTCTGTCTTTAACAGAGCGGAAAATCCAGCTCCGACGAATGACAATAGGAGTGCAATCAGGGTCCGCTGAAAGGATAAACGCTGCGAAAAAAGAACAAGTCCAAACGCAAAAGCAGCCGTAGCCATCGGAATGGTCATCACAATAAACAGTGGACCACGCATGGACGGATCGGAGAATGCTGACACCAAGGCGAGAATTCCGATGATGCCTAACAGGCCAACAACCCTTTCGGTCCAGCGAGCTCGGCTTGCAAAAAGCCACCATCCGAAGAGCACGAGGCTTATCAAAAACGGACCAAAAGCGGAGGCCATCCAAATAGTGCTCGGCCCGTCTTGAACCAAATCCGGGACAAACCTTGCGAATACCATCAAAGGAAGAAGCAGCAGAGGTATCCATATCCTCAGCGGTTTGTAATACGTTGGATTATTCTGCGAAGAAGTGTTTTTCATTCGATTCTTTCACTCTGGACAACTAAGGTTTTTACTGTTTTTGTAGGAAAGTCCGTCCCCTCCAAAAAATGCGGTGTTTACTCAGGGTTTGCCTGATGTTCTCGGTACTTTTCGCGGCCCGCAGCGTAGAGCTGTTTGTTGGGTGAGCGATCGCGAAGCCATTCTTCAATGGACGATGCGTCTGGAGCGACCTCATTGACTTGAACAGTGAGTCGTTCCAATTGTTTCCGGCACCAGCCGCAACCGGTGCCGGCACCGCCGCATTCATTGAGCATGCTCGGCGTTCGGACTTTGTGAATACGGATGTAGTTGATGACCTTGCGCCATGAAATGTGAAAGCACAAGCAAAGCTCGTCGTCCGGTTCCATGATCGCACTAATCCTGACGGTACTTGTCGAGTTTTCGATAAAGCGTTCGGGCGCCGATGTCCAAAATCTTGGCTGCTTCTTCACGATTGCCCGCAGTGATCTTAAGGGTCTCTTCGATGGCCCAGCGTTCGATTGCGTCCATCGTTTTTCCGACCAGCTCGGTTGGCAGTTGAAGCCCTATGCCTGATTCGGAATGCCTCGATTCGTGAAGGGTACTGGCCAAAACTTCGTTGGACACATCCGCGTCCGGCTCAATCAGCTCAGGTGGCAAATCGTCGAGGTCCAATCGCCCGTCGGTATCAAGCACGACCATTGTTTCGACAAAATTGCGAAGTTGGCGGATGTTTCCCGGCCAATCATACGCATAGAACTTGCGAGTTACTGTGGGAGAAAAATTACAAGGTCCATGATTGTGTCTTCGAATAAAAGACTTTCGAAAGTGATCCATCAACGGAATGATATCATCGCGGCGTTCTCGCAACGGGGGCAAGTGGACAGTTACAACCTTCAAGCGGTAGTAGAGATCATTGCGAAAGTGCCCATCCTCGATCATGTTCTCAAGCGGGCGATTGGTGGCTGAGATCAACCTCACGTTCACCTTGATCGGCTTGTTATCGCCAACACGTGTAATTTGGTGCTCCTCCAACACTCGCAGGAGTTTTATCTGGGTACTCATCGGCATATCGCCAACTTCATCCAGAAACAGGGAGCCACCATCGGCATATTGAAAGGCGCCTTCCCGATCCGTAACCGCGTCGGTATAGGCACCGCGAACGTGCCCGAACATTTCGCTTTCAACGAGATTTTCGGATACGGCTCGCACGTTGAGGGCGACCAAGCGTTTGTTCTTGCGAGGGCTGTTTTGGTGTATGGCACGCGCAATCAATTCTTTGCCGGTGCCGCTTTCGCCCGTGATGAGAACCGTAGCATCGGTCGGAGCGATTCGTTTGAGTCGATCGATCAGGTATTGCATTTGAGGACCGGCATAAATGATTCCCTCGAATCCGAAGCGTTCGTCCAGGCGACGACGCAGTTCGAGGTTCGTTTGCTTTAATTGGACAGACTCGGCTGCTTTGGCAGCGATGGCCCGGAGTCGACTCGGAGTGATGGGCTTTTCGAGAAAATTAAATGCCCCTAACTGCATCGCTTCGACGGCTTTGGTGACAGTGGCATGACCGGTCACCATGATCACTTGACTATCTGGCATGAGCTGGCGAGCTAAAGCCAAAGTTTGCATCCCGTCAAACTCATTCATCACGAGATCCGTGATCACGATGTCATAGGTATTCTGCTCTAGCATCCGCTTGCCTTCCGGGCCGCTGGTGGCAACGGTGCAACGGTAGCCCGTTTTCTCTAGGCTCTCGGTCATGGCCCTCGCATGAGCCGGGTCGTTATCGACGATCAGTACCGAAAAGAGTTTCGGATCGAATTCTGAGGATGCATTGATGTCGGACGAACCGGGGGTTGAGACGCTGGATTCTTCGGATTGCATATTGGGATATTGACAAGACGTGGGGTGAAACCGCATTCGGTCCGACAAAGCGTTCGGAAACGAGCATTGTGGCTTTGCAGTCTTCAAAAAAAAAGGTAACGTAGCGGATTGATTTTTAAGTGACGAATTGAACTAAAAAAAGGACGAGTTGGATGTCGGAAAACCTTGTTTGCCGCGGTGTTCGCGGTGCCACGACAGTTGAGGAAAACTCACGAGACGCGATTCTTAAAGCAACTCGCCAGCTTTTGGCACTGATTATTCGTCGCAACAACATAGATTCTAGCGACGTTGCCAGTGCTGTCTTTACCGTAACTCGCGATGTCAACGCGGAATTCCCGGCTTTGGCAGCTAGGCAAATGGGTTGGCTGGATGTGCCTTTGCTTTGCGGATACGAAGTGGAGGTGCCTGGCTCGCTCAATCTTTGCGTCCGAATTCTACTCCATTGGAACACCAACAAGTCGCAAAAAGAAATCCATCACGTTTATATTCATGATGCGATCGCGCTCCGACCCGATTTGAGCAAACTGCCGCCGGTCGACTGGAAAGAGCTCGAGCTATGGATCGGTGAGCAAATGTCTACGCGAGTACCGAACAAACCTGCTTTATGATGCATCTGACTTGGACTCCAAACGCGTCGGCGAGTGCATTGCATGCGGCGGAATCAATCTGCCTGTACGGTTCTAAATTGACCGATCGGCGAGTGACAGATGCAATTGGTGATTATGCACAGGACTTAGGAAAATGGATCGAAAAATCGGCTTCGTTCGATACGGCCCGGTTTTGGTCGATCTTGATCGGCCATGCCACCATCATCGATTCCAATTTGGACTTGGCGCAAGCCGTGGTGCGAAAGTCGGCATTGCGTTTAACCAACGAAACGGCTGTCACGCAACTAGCCGGATTCGTAACCGATATCGAAGCAGCCTACAACCAGTTGTTTCCGAAATTCCTGGAACAAGTTCCCCTTCGTGCGAGACCTCTCCAAGAGCATTGGCTGGGGCATGGTTCTGGGCTTATCGCACATCTGGGCAGATTAACACAAAAGAGCCTTATCGCCGAAGAAGCCCGAATCGTACTTCTGCAACCTGTTTTGGGCGGAGCTGGTACCGCACACATCGACCAAAATATGGTTCGTATCGAAGCAGTGTTGACGAATCCAATGGTCGAATTACCCGAAGTGGTTCGGCTCGCATGGCTTTTGTCGCAGCTTAACTTGGACCTGCCGATGCATGCGGATTTCGCAGGAGCAAGCAAGATCGGGCGGTTGGCTCCGCTAGCCATGCTGCCAGCCATTCTCGCTGCTGCCGAAGTGATGGAACTCAGCAAATGCGACGAATCAATGGCCGAATTAGCCATCGAACACTGGCACATACCGGTCCCTCGCGACAAAGAGATTCATACCGAAGTCGTTCCGCTAATGATGGACTGGTGGGAAACGTATCTGCAAACACGTCCCGATTGGAATATGGCAATGCAAGCATTCGCGAAGATGCTCGGTATTCAGTAGCATTCTCGCTTGACCTGATCAGGCCGAACTGATTAACCTTCGTCGCAAAGCCTCAAAACTTGTCCACGAAGGGATTTTTGGAATATGTCGAACCAGAACGCGACCCCATCTTCAGTGCCTTTACTCGATGTCAATCGAGGAAACCAATCGCTCCGAAATGAGATCCTTGAATCCATTGCAGAAGTGGTCGACAGTGGCCGATTTCTTCATGGTCCGCAAGTGGGCGAATTAGAGTGTACGGTCGCGGGGATTTGCCAGACCAAGCAAGCGATTGCATGCGCATCGGGGAGCGATGCGTTGTTGTTGGCGCTAATGGCTTTAGACATCCAACACGGGGACGAGGTAATCGTTCCAAGTTTCACTTTCTTCGCCACCGCATCTGCGGTTTCGCGTTTAGGGGCTATTCCCGTCTTTGTCGACATCGACCCGCTGACATACAATATTTCGCCCGACGAAATCGCAGCCAACGTGACCTCGCGAACCAAAGCAATTATTCCTGTTCACTTGTTCGGTCAATGCGCGGCGATGGACAAGATCGAGGCGATCGCGAAACGCCACAATATCTTTGTCATTGAAGACGCGGCTCAAGCCATCGGTGCCGCCTATTTGGGGAGGCCGGCGGGCGCTTGGGGTGATATTGGATGCCTGAGCTTTTATCCGACCAAGAATCTCGGTGGGATGGGTGACGGAGGCATGATGGTATGCAACGATGCTGACATGGCTGCGAAGTTGAGGCTGTTTGCCTCACATGGCATGCAACCTCGCTACTATCATAAAGTCGTTGGTATCAATAGTCGATTGGACACCATCCAAGCCGCGATACTAAACGTTAAGATCGCGCACTTGCAATCCTATAGTCATGCAAGGCAACGAAACGCAAACAGATATGCCGAATTGTTTGCAGCAGAAGGATTGGATCAGTGGATCGATCTGCCACATCATGCACCTGAGGCAACCCACGTCTGGAATCAATATGGAATTCGAGTGACCGATGGCTTGCGAGACTCGCTGCGGAAACATCTAAACGACACGAAGATCGGCAACGAAGTTTATTATCCCGTGCCACTGCATTTGCAAGAGTGCTTCGAAGACCTGGGCTATTCTTTAGGATGCTTGCCTAAAACCGAGAAAGCATCCAAGGAAATTCTTCATTTACCGATTTATCCTGACCTTACCGAATGCGAGCAAGATGCGGTGGTCGCGAGCTTGAAGAAGTTTTATTCTTCCGCAACGCTCAGACGCGCAGCGTAGTTGTGCGACGCTCCGCGTCGCAAGGATCATTCTTATTGTGTCGCTGGGATCGCGACGCGGATCGTCGTGCAACTTATCCACTAAGGTTTAGTTGCAAACGGATCATCATCCGCTGGTGTTGGGGCGGGTTCCTCAGGCATTGTCGTTTTGGGAACTTCTGTACCAAATTCGTCGCCTAGTTCAACCGTCTTCGGCTCGCCTGCAACACCCTTTGGCTCGCCTTTGGTCATTCCCGCATTGAACGGGTCGTTGGGTGCAAGTGCATTTGGTACTGGAGCTACATCGCCTACTCGTGGTGGGACGATCATTCCTCCTGCGGCGTTGCCTCCAAGCTGCATCTGCTCGTATTTGGATCTTTGAATTTCCATTAGCTGAGCTCGTGAAGACAAGCGAGCCCTCGTTCTCGCTTTTTCGATCTCAACGCGGCATCCCCCTTGAATTCGCTCCAGTGCTTTGCCGACATTAACGACTCTCTTGCCTTCGATTTCAAGCCTCGCAGCGGTTTCGAAATCGGAGCTCCCTGCGCAGCAAGGTTGGCAAAGCCCTCTAAAGTAAAAGGCTCGCGGATCCATACTTCCTGCTTCGATAACTTCGGTTAACAATTCCTCCGCATGTTCTAAATCTCCCCGAAAGAAAGCATGGACGGCTCGTCCATACATTTCATCGAGCGGGTCCTGACCGGAAACCGAACTGGTAACCAACAACGTGGCAAGCATGACAAGAAGGAAAAGAGGTTGCATTCGCATTTAAGTCGACCCAGTTTGTGAAACGAAATTTCTAGACACGTCGATTTTTCTCCCCTGAGGATTCTATTTGTCGACGTCTTTTGTGGACGATGAATTCAATAAATGGTACTTGCCACCCAGCCGAGTGCAAATAAATACCGGCAATTTCGTGGTTCGCCGTGCAAACTCACCAAATTGTTTGTTTCGCTAGGATTTAATCACACGAACAACATTCATCCAAACCCGTGATTGATTCGCCTGCGCCGGTTGGGTCGACGAACTTGGGAAAGTACTTTTCAACCACTTCATGAAACTGCTCGGGCGATTCCACATGAGCCACGTGAGTGCGAAAATGCCTAGCCCCGTGCTTGCTTTGGGCGTAGCAACAAGCAAATTTCCGCATGAGCAGCGTCCCTTTGTTGGTTCCGAACCGTTCGACGACTAAGTCATAATGTCTGAGCATGCACGCTTTTTGTTCCTCCAAGCTTGGGTCCGGAGGAATGGGTTTGCCGGCCAAGGCTGCTGCGGCTTGCGAAAACAACCATGGACGACCTAATGCGGCCCTAGCAATCATCACTCCATCGACATGGTAATTTTGAAAGGCGTAGACGACTTGTTCCGGGGTTTGCAAGTCACCGTTGCCAATCAGAGGGATGCGATGCAAATGCTCCTTGATCTCAGCAATCTTGGACCAGTCTGCTGACCCTCGAAAGAAATCTTCCGCAGTGCGTCCGTGGACGGTGAGTGCCGATGCTCCCGCACGCTCGACCGTTTTTGCAATTTGAACGTGATTCATCGTATTTCGAGTGCAACCAAGCCGTATCTTGGCAGTGACCGGAGTCGGGTAGCATACTTCCACCAGGCGAGAAATGATCGCGTACATGCGTTCGGGATCGCGCAGAAGATACGAGCCGCTGTGTGCCTTTTCAGTAACTTGTTTCACGGGGCAACCGAAGTTGATATCGACGACGCTGACTCCATACTCGCCCGCCAATCGTTTTCCGGCTTTGGCCATCGTTTCCGGATCGTTATCCCAGATTTGGACAGCAAGCGGCCGAGCCTCGTCTTTGACCCCCCACAAACGATCCGGGTGCTCACAATCATGTTCGTCGAGCCAAACAAATCCTCGCGCGTTCACCATCTCGGTGGCTTGCAAACCTGTACCGCCGAATTCCCGAACGATTTGTCGAAATGCGTAGTTGGTGTAGCCTGCCATCGGCGCTTGTAGGATGGGAGGATCGATGAGCAAGTCCCCGATCCAAAGGGGTTTTCGTTGCGATGCGACGCCCGCCATTTCTTGAGCCAACATTGGTTTGATTTCGGTATTTGCGTTCATAAACACAATACTACAACAAACCGTCACGATTGCCTAATGCTATGATGGTGGGCCAAACACAGGTCGCTTTCTTTGCGTTTTTACCAAGAGGTTCTTCCATGGCATTTCGACGGCTTTCCCTTTGGATTGGTTTATCATTGTGCGTATTCATGCCGCCTCGGAACTCGCCCGCCCAGTCCAATAACTCCATCGAAAAAAAGCCCCCCGCGAGCTCTTGGATTCAGGCCTGGATCGATGCCAATTTAGCCACCGTCGTCGAGGACTATTGGTGGCTCCACGAGAACCCCGAACTCTCCTACCAAGAAGAAAAAACGTCTGAGTATCTTGCGGATGCGTGGCGAAAGGCAGGCTTCGATGTTACGACCAAAATAGGAGGCTTCGGAGTCGTCGCGCTGCTCAAGAATGGGCCTGGTCCGACCGTGATGTTGCGGACCGACTTAGATGCCTTGCCGGTCACGGAGATGACAGGACTTCCGCGAGCATCCAAGAAAAAAACAACGCTGCCAAGCGGTGCACCGGCGGGCATCATGCACGCTTGTGGGCACGATGTGCATATGAGCAATCTCATCGCAATAGCACGATTGATGGCTTCTCACAAAGATCGTTGGCGAGGGACCCTCATGCTTATCGGTCAACCGGCTGAAGAAAGAGGTGGCGGAGCACAAAACATGATCGCCGACGGGCTCTTTACTCGTTTCCCAAAACCCGATTTTGCGATTGCGCTCCATTGCGAAGCGTCCAAGGCAACGTGCATCGCTATGCGCGAAGGGTACATGATGGCTAACGTGGATAGTGTCGATATCGCCATCAAAGGACGCGGTGGTCACGGTGCCGCTCCCAACACTACCATCGACCCAATCGTTCAAGCCGCAGAACTCGTGATGAGTTTGCAAACGATTGTCAGTCGCGAAGTGAAACCAACGGAACCAGCGGTGATCACCGTCGGTGCAATTCATGCCGGCACCAAACACAACATCATCAGCGATCGGTGCGATCTCCAGTTGACGGTTCGCAGCTATACGCCTGAAGTGCGACAGTTGCTAATCAGCTCTATCCGTCGACGAGCCAATGCGGTTGCTGAGGCGTATGGAGCTGAGCCGCCGGAGATATCGCTTTCCGACGGAACGCCTGCGCTATTCAACAACGTGTCTCTCTCAAAGCGGCTTCGAAATACGTTGACTGAAACTGTGGGAATCGATCGCGTGGGTGAAGCAGAACAAGTCATGGGTGGCGAGGACTTTAGCGAATACGGTTTGGCGGGAGTGCCGAGCGTCATGTATCGACTTGGAGTGATCGAATCAGGACGCTTGGAAGCATTGAAAAAGCGTGGACAAACCAGCCTAAGCCTTCATGCACCCGACTTTTATCCGGACATCGACCTCGCGTTGCCTACAGCCATTCTGACGATGGCAAGCGGTGCCGTCGAACTTTTGCAATGAGACGCGCACTGTCGGTACGGCTGCCATGCTCGAGCCCCTTATAGTTTGGCACGGATGTTGCTGTATGGAAGTATGGTAAGAATGGTAGTTCTGTCAGTTTGACAGCACCTCATAAAATTCCCGTTTGTTCCAGGAGATCACGACCATGGTTCATTTCCGATTCCCAATTGATCAACTCCCTTCAGCGCTTCAGGACTTTGCTTCCGAAATGGAAACAATCGTCGACCAAGTATTTCATAAGAGTGAATCCAAGGACGAAAGCGGCGCTCAGACCAGCCAAAACCGCGAAAGCTGCGAAGCGAACGTCGCATTCACGCCACCTATGGATATCTATGAGACGGAGATGCAATACAATGTCTACATGGATTTGCCGGGCGTCAAACCTGAGGTGGTCAAGATTGAAATCCAGGACGAACGCTTGGTGGTCAGCGGCACACGGGATGCAGCAGTACAAGGACAAAAGCTAAGCGTTCATCGTCAAGAACGAACGGCTGGGAAGTTTTCGCGATCCCTCCGGTTACCGAAAAAACTGGATGCAGAGAAAATTGAGGCTCTCTTTGACAACGGCGTTTTACATATCGTGTTGCCAAAGCAAGCCAAGCCAATTCCAAGGACGATCGAAATCAAAACCACTTCGGTTTAGCGAGAAGGTAACGATCCTCTGGGATAAACCCAGAGGCATTCGAATCATGCCACTGGCTTCATGCCAGTGGTATTTGACCTTCACCCTAGCGAGAAGGTAACGATCCTCTGGGGACTGAATTACGGATCGCTATCGAACATCATCGACATCGCTTGCTGTAGCCGGGGCAAATCATTGCTGACCAAAACAGTTGCAAGCCCGAACAAAAAAAAACTGGTCAGCAACCAAACGATCGCTTGTCGCTTTAGGTCGATTCGGTTGTTGGATACCTTTTGAACGAGCATGCGTTCAAGAGTGAGCCAGCCCGATAGGCTTTGTTCTTTCCCGGCGGCATGGATTTGCGATACCGCCGCGCGGCCGGCTGGCTCAACACACGCTCGAATGCCGAGTTCCGGAAGTTCTACGATGTCTCCAAGCCATTCCGAACGCACTTGGTTTTCATTTAGCAATTCGCATAGAGTGGACTTTAAGGCGGTCGCATTTAATCCGTATACGATCAACTTGGGTGTGCTGTTTAAAGCGATCAGCACAACCACAAAGAAGTATAAAGCGATCAACACGATCCAAACCCAAGCGCCTAGCAACGAATAAGCCGCTCGTGGAAAGAAAAGCTCGATGGGCCCAATGGCGATCAAGCCGATCAAAGCTAACCCCATCATCAAAAAGTCCATCGCACCACTGAGGACTGTCGGATGCGACCGAAGACGCATTAAACCGAGGACGTTGGTGTACGCCGCGAGAGGAAGGATTGCGATAGCAAATCGGAGCAGATCAAGCATAGACAGGTTTATTGGCAAGCGCTGCACGCGTTGCTTGAAGGACACGAGTTTGTAGTTCACCAAATTCCGCTTCGACAAAGGCACCGGCAGCAGCGCGATGTCCACCACCACCAAACTGCCGGGCGAGGTCGTTGCAATCGACATGGCAACGCGAGCGAAAGCTGATCTTGAAGCCACCCTTCATCTGTTCAATCATAATAAAGGCCACTTTGGTTCCCTCAATGGCAAGTGCCAAGTTAACCGCATCCTCGGTATCGCTCGGCAGTGCTCCCGATTCCGTGAAATCTTCCTTGCGAACGAAGGTATGTACCAGCTCGCCATTCGATTCCGACTGAACGCGAGCAAGAATCCGGCCTCGCAAGCGAACGCGTCCGATAGTGTCGCGTTCATATAAGTCGCCGTAAATCGACGAGGGAGACGCGCCACAATCGACGAGTTCCCCAATGATACGATACGTGTCGCTGGTGGTAGATGCAAAGCGGAACCAACCCGTGTCGGTTGCAATCGCTGCGTAAAGGGCCATGGCCATCGGTTTCGTGATTTCCACCCCAGCGTGCTGTGCCAACAATGCGACCAAGTGGCCAGTAGCCTCCGCATTCGTATCTTTGAAAAACTGCGCACCCAAATCATCTTCGCCAACATGGTGATCGATGACGATTTTGGTGCCCGTCCATCTTCGCAGGACTTCTGCCATGGGACCGAGTTGAGCCCAAGCACTTGTGTCCAGAATAATGAGGCAATCGCCAAAAACGTCTTCCGCTCGAATGTGTTCGCTGATCACCTTAATACTCTGCGACGGATCCAAAAAAGAAAGGATCGGTGGAGTTTGATGGCCGTTCACGATCGTGTACTTTTTGCCCATGGCTTGGAGAATTCCAGCCATCCCGAGTTCGCTGCCCAACGCATCGCAATCCGGCCGAATGTGGCTGGTCAACACAAAATTATCGTGGCTGCGAATCAGCGAAATCAGGCCATCCCAATCTAAATTCATTTATCAAGCGTTTCAATTCGAGTTGTTTTTCCGGACGATAACACGCCCGCGATTCCGAAAATCGTTATTTCAAGAACCACGATTGTAGCGACCATTCACCGCTACGAGCACCGCCCAAGCGAGCGATTCACTTCGAATGATAAAAATTCGCGCCGACTTTGGGACTCATCGGACTCATCCATTTTGGACAAGGATAGGACTAAGCACAACGGTATGAGTCTTCGAGTGAAACAAACGGATAGCCGAAGGGCGATAGCCCCGGTTCTCGACGAATGTCGAGCAATTGGAAAACCGGGGCTATCGCCCAACGGCTAATTGGTATGAAAAACATATGCGGATATGCTTATACTGCAATCTCGTTTTGTTTCCCGGCGCTTAAGAGTTTTCATGATCGATTCCCCTACCGTCCCCTACGTCGAGCCGCTCCCCCATTTTCTCACTCCATCCGCGGCATTCGAGCGGCTAAGTCAATTGCCCTACTGCTGCTGGCTCGACAGTGCGCTCGTAGGTGATCCTCAAAGTCGCTACAGTTTTTTGGCCGCAGACCCCGTCGATTTGCTTTCGGTGGATCGTGTTGTTGCGGATCCTTTGGCCAGACTTGAAGAATGGTTGAGGCAATTCCAATCCGCGACGCTTCCAGGTTTGCCGCCGTTTCAGGGTGGCGTTGCGGGTTTTATGGGATATGAGCTGGGCCGTTGCTTTGAGCGTGTTCCGGCCGCAAGACACAACGAGTTCGGGCTGCCGTTGGCGTCGTTAGCCTTGTATGACGTTGTACTAGCCTGGGACCATCAGTCAAAAAACGGCTGGATTATTTCCCAAGGATTTCCCGAAAGTTCCTCAATTGCGGCAAGGCAGGAGCGAGCTAAGTTGCGATGCGAGACTTTTCTACGAAGACTCACCTCGGAGACTTACGAGCAGAAATCTTCACCAGAAGCCTCATTGCATAGCGTCCATGCAATGGCCCACGGTCTGACGGCACCTCAATTCGAAACAAGGCTAGGGGGCGGATGGCTGGGCAACTTTGACAGCGCGGGTTATCAAAAGGCCGTCATTCAAGCTCGAGAGTACATTTTTGCGGGCGATATCTTCCAAACAAATTTAGCCCAACGATTGCTGTGCCCGGCTCGATGCGATTCCAAGTCCTTGTATCAAAAGCTGCGTGAAGTCAATGCCGCACCGTTTGCGGGCTATCTGGATCTCGGACAGTCCCAAATCATCAGCGCTTCACCCGAGCGATTCCTGCAAGTGCGCGATCGTTTGATTGAAACGCGTCCCATCAAAGGCACACGACGCCGTACCGGGGACGAGCAACTCGATCAAGCCGCCGCAGTCGAACTGAAGAAAAGCGTGAAAGACCGATCCGAGAACGTCATGATCGTCGATCTATTGCGCAACGATCTGTCGCGGGTGTGCGAAGTGAATTCTTTAAAAGTGACGCAGCTTTGCGATGTTGAGGCCTATCCTTATGTGCTTCATTTAGTCAGTGCGATGCGAGCTCGCTTGCGGCCCCTTGCCAGCGTGAGCGAATTGGTTGCGGCCATGTTCCCAGGGGGTAGCATCACGGGAGCGCCCAAAATTCGTGCGATGGAAATCATCGCCGAACTTGAGCCAACCGTACGTGGTCCCTATTGCGGATCGCTGGGCTACTTCGGATCCGATGGCAGCATGGATTGGAATATCCTCATTCGTACACTGACTGCATCGAGAGGTTGGTGGCAATTTCAAGTCGGCGGCGGCATCGTGGCGGACAGTCAGCCGGAACAGGAAGAAGAAGAGACCTGGACAAAAGCCGCAGGCTTGGTCGCAGCCATCGACGCATCGCTTAAAAAATAATGCAGTGGATCGACACCTCCCGGCCTACTTTTGCCACCACAAAGTTAATCGCGGCAATTTCGATGCAGCGCTGCCCTGAGGATCGGTGTCAAAGAGTTGTGCCCCGACCGCCAAGTCAACTTTACCATCGCCATTAAAGTCCGCAGCTTCAAGTGCCGCCTATCGGGGCGTGCCTCGTTCTAAGACTCTCGGCGAGAAGTGACCGGGTGCCAGTTGCTCAAGCATCAATAACGAAACCGAATTCATTTCAACGAGAGAACGCGGGTAAACGTCTGTGGGCAAATTTACCACGACGATCACATCCAGATCATTGTCTCCATCTACATCGACGGCAACCGCGCGATAGGCTCCCGGTAGCTCTGCCAAGCGGTGATAACGAAATTTGACGTCACCAATATTCTCCAGCCACTGTACGCCATGCGAGCGATTGGCAAAATTGTTATCAAAGCTATCGCCATTTACGCACAAGATGTCTTGATCACCGTCCTGATCCAGGTCCGTCAGCTCGAATCCAACCAGACCAAAGGTGACATCTCCTCCCTGCCATGTTCGGTAAGCATCGAATTTGTCGCCAGCATGGGTGAACACGTCCACGCACTCAAACTCTTGGCTCGTGATCGATGCAAAATCCATTTCACCGTCTTCATTCCAGTCGTGTGCGGAAACCTGCATGGTACCGGGACGAATAAGAATTGGGTGTTCTTTGAATCGCATTGGCTGCATGTCTACTGTGTCGTTCGTCATGAGTCGAATGCCGCCGGTCAGCCGATGGCCAAATTCGGCAACCAATAAATCCGGTTTCAAGTCACCCGAAAAGTCTGCTACGGCAACATCTGCGACACGCCCGAGATTTTCGACGAGAGTTGTGGGTTGAAATTCACCGATGCTCGATTCTCGATTTAGCCAGACGACTTTTCCAAAGCCATGGTCATAAGGATTAAAACTACCGAGATCCGAAACAATTAAGTCTGTTCGTTGATCTAGATTCAAATCACACGCGATGACTCGAGCCGGATTGCTTACCCGCCCAATCAGTCGACGTTTCGTTTGCTTCGGTATCGGATTGACCATGCTAATACTCCCATCTCGCATATCTGTGATGATCAGTCGCCGCTCTCCCTCGGGCTGGAAATTGACCCAGCGAATGCAGGAGATGGCCGGAGATAAACGAGGACCATCTTGCCAGTCGACTTGCTCAAGTTCAAATCTCGATCTCAACTCCTTGTCGACCTCGGCTGGTTGTGGGAAGTTGATTTGCGACGGAGCATGCTTACGATAAAATGCTAAAACACTTTGAAGCGGAGGGGGTTTTAGGTCCGTGCGACCTGATCTAGCATAGAATTCATATCCCTTTTCAATTTCGTCGTACCAGATCTCACGCACAAAACTGCTCGGTTGAGGTAACGCATGGCAGTCAGCGCAAAATTTGGAAATCTCAGCCGGTACGGAATCAACCGCCGAAAAGCCGGCCTGAGGAATGGCATTCAGCCGTGCCAATTCAGTCGCCAACTCCTGTGCAATCTCCGTGTCGATTCCACTCGGTTTGCGAGAGCATGCCGGAAAAAGAGCAAGACCAATTGCAATCGCTGCAAATAAGAAGGTTTTCATGTAGTATGTTGGCAAGTACCAATTGCGTTTGAAACCTTGTCGAAAGACCTTGGTCCGACAGTAATGAATTCGCAAAGTTGTTGAGCCAGTCTTTGGGATCCGAGTCATAAAATGGTGAATAGTTGAAGCATATACTTTACGGGCTAACCGCGATCTCCATCTTGATGGCCGTTATCCTATTGGTCAACAGGTTCAAGCCTTCTTCGGACTTAACAATGTCCGATTACCTTGCAGGAGATCTGTCGAAAACAAATGGTAGGCTTGCGCAAGCGACCAGCCAGGACCTTCGCACCTTAATGCTGGCGGCGAATTGTTATCGACAGCTTGGGCAGCAAAAGTTGTTTTCCGAGAAAATGGAACAAGCTCGGCGGATCGACGACTCCAAGGATCAAGTGGAGCTAGCGTTGGCGATGCAACGGATTCAATTGGCGCAGGTTGACGTTTCCCTTTTCGAATCGCTTCGTGTTTTGCGAAATGCGGGCGCGGTAGACTCAGACGCTCGCAGCGTGGTTGTCCAATGTGCCTTTGCATCCAATAAATTGTCCGAGGCTCAATTGCTGCTTGACCAATGGCGACAAGAGCAGCCGGATTCCGCTCAACTAGAGTACTTAACCGCAGTTTACGCTAACATTACTGGCAACTCCGCAGACGCTGAGTCGAAATTCATCCAAACGATTGTTCACCATCCGCGGCATGAATTGTCTTGGCTTGCGCTAGCCGACCTGTATGTGCGGCCCCCCGACGTGCGCTTCGAACAGGCAGAAGCCTTACTTACACGTTTCGTCAAGCTCTTTGCTGACAATGCGGAAGGTCCGTTGCGACTGGCAAGAGTCCAGCGACGATTAGGACGCAATGATCCAATGACAACCAAACTGTTGTCCTCAAATTCGCGAGCGGAAGTCTTGGAGATGGCAAAAATTGCTTCCGATGCAGGAGATTATTCTCTAGCCGTTAAAGGTTTAGCGACGGCGAATCTCGCGACATCCATCGACTTTGACAAACTAACCGTCAGTGCATTCCAAGCCAACCGGAAAGGCAATGCGGTTTCCGCAGGCCAGCTAACGCAATTGGTCAGTTGGGGTGCTACTGCCATTGCATTATCTGGCGATCCATCGACAGCAACAGCGATTTTTAGTGGTGCTCGCGATCGAATCGCCCGCCTCGGGCGAATACAAGATTTAAGCGTCAGACGATCTTTTTTTCCGTCCAATCAAGAACTGGTCGAGGAATGGAATGCGGTGGATTCACCCTCATTCACAACCAATTTTCCTAGTCTCGAGAAGATCGCCTCTCCCTCTATTCCCGAGCCCCCTGCCGGCCTGGCGCTTTACATAAGACTCTGTGGCGCATGCCATGGTAGTCGGGGAGATGGTGCGGGGCCTGCTGCGTGCAATCTCTATCCAGCTCCGAGAAATTTCCTTTACGAACCCATTCGTATGGTCTCAGCAACCAATCGGCTGGCAACAGACTTCGATTTGAAACGCGCCATTCTCCAAGGACAACCTGGTACTTCGATGCCGGCCTTTAACGAGCTTTCCGAATCCGAATTGAATTCGCTAGTCGCAATATTGCGATGGTTCAGAGTCGTTGGTCTAAACCAGCAATACGCGAATCATTCTGACATCAGCGTTGGCGGGACAAATCCTACGCAATTGCCATGGGTGGAGGCCAGATCCCAACCCAGTGCGCCGCTGACAATTCCACAAATGGAAATCAAATCGGATTCCGCTGCGAGTGGTCAAGTGCTTTTCCGTGCCGCAAAATGCACAAATTGCCACTCAACCGATAATGGTGTGGCCAACGACGAGATGGACGACGCGATAACGAACCTATTTGATTCGCAGGGTCGCCGAATGCGTGCGCCCAATCTAAGCTCGGACTCATTGCATGGTGGTGATGAACCAGATGAGATTTACAAGCGAATTGCGTTGGGGATTCCTGGGACTCCTCACCCTGCCTTGGTGGGTACTCATGAGGAGATTGGTTCGTTGGTCGCTTATATACGTTCGATCCGGTCAACCAAATCCGCCGCGACGACCAATCATCAGCGTCGTACGTTTGACCTGAACAGCCTCGTGCCGGTCGGTTTGAACTTAAACTCCCCACCTAGCTTGTTTAAGTGATAGCATTCCTCTGTTGAAGAAGTAATCAACCACTTGGGTCTATCCAGTTCTTTTTTTTCACACCAGAAACTCCTAGCATTTTCTAGGGTTTAGAAGCCTCGGACTATGTGAAAGGCAAGCAACCAGCAAGAAGGAATTCAGTTGACGAGATTGTTGCAATCCGGAACCCAGGCTTACATCAAGAACTTCTCATACGATCGACCCGAGCACGAGACGGTGGACTTGGATGCGACTCCGCTCGGAGTAAGCTTCGTTTCGGATCGAGAAACTGCATGTGCAGGTTTGGCGGACCATCCAAAATTGCCCCCAACCAAACCGTTTTCGTCGTTGTGGCTCAGGGCTTTCATCGAGTCGCTTGTGGCGCTGATACTGTGTCTCGTGGTAGTCAGTTTTTGGGTGCTGCGACGTGAAATTAACGAGTTTCGAGCAACGCAACTATTATTCCCTACCTACTGCACTTCTCTGCATGACGGGAAATCGATGATCGCTATCGTTGCGCCAAGACTTTCTTTTGAAAGTCAACGGAAAACACACTTAGTGCAGAACGATTTCTCTACGGAGCTTCCACCAACTCGGCTTGATTTCCCGATAGACAATCCTGTCTGCATTGATGTGGCATCGAATGGAGAGAATCTGTTCGTGGGAACTGCCGACGGAACGGTGTACTGCGTCGATTTGAAAGGAACAAAGAGCCTCACGGTGCTTCGGGACAGCACGATAGGAGGCTACCCTCTTGGATTGGCTTCATCGCAAGATGGAAAGACACTGGTCACACTCGACTTGACTGGACTGTATGCATGGAACGTTGAAATAGGCAATTACGAACAAGAGCCCGGGCAGGGGCACCAACGCTGGCATCAACGGAGCGAGCCAGTCTCTTGTTTTGCGATCTTTCCCGATTCCAAGACGGGAGTCTGCTGCCGAACGAATCAAGGGCAAATCGAGCTTGCCGAATTCAGTATCGAGACGGGTGAAATCAAACTGATTATCGAACGAATGCCTTCGCTCATTGAGAAGCTGACAATCAGCCCGGATGGGGAGTTCCTCGTTTGCTTGATGCAATCCGGGGAAATCAACCTTTTCAATCGACCGTTGTCCAGTGAATTATGGAAGCGTTGCGTGATTCCTGGTCTCGGTACAGGCAGCTCGTTCATCGCTAGTTTCTCTCCAAATGCAGCGATACTTATCACGAGTGACATGGATGGCAGTAGGCTCGTCGCCTGGAATCTTGCCGAGAAAAAGGTAGAACACGAGTTTGATGTTCACTATCGAAATAGTGTGATGATGGGTTGCGAGTTCCTGGACGACAATCGTATGTTGTCTTGGGGCCAAGACAACATTTTGCGTGTTTGGGATCTCCATGCAGCATCTCCGGTGCGAGAGGTAAAGTTACAACAATAATGTCTCCCTCCTTAATCAAAACGCTGAATGGACTCTTTACTTTCGCTTGGATATTCATCATCCTCGTCTCGGTTGTTGATGGGTACTTGGTTTGGCATTTCCGAGCTGTTATCGCTCAGGTGGAGCAGAATCCAGCAGGAATTGCAATGCTGGCGATGGCGGGCGGGAGAGTTTGGTTGTTCTTGTCAGCCAAATCGTTTGGCACCATCCTAGCGTCCACATGGCTGATGGTGACCTATCGCAAGAATGCAATCGTTGGAATTGCAATCGCGGTGCCGCTGGCATTGTTCCAGTTCGGATTGCTTCTTTTTTTGCGCTACGCTTGATCGCTACGTCGCGACTCGTAGGATAGGCTTCCAGCGATTCCAGCCTGCCATTTTCCGTTTGGCAGGCTGGGAGCGCTGGAAGCCTATCCCACCCTTGGATCGGGCGATCCTGGACTCCGCTATGTTAGAATATGGAAATCAGACGGGATCCGTTTTTGTCAGGTCCCACGAGGCAATGGAACTTAGAGAGATAGTGAATTATGAGAAAAGACTCTCGACGACGTTTTTTGCGAACCGGTTCGCTCGCCGTTACCGCTGGTGTCTTGTCAGCGCAATTCGGTCCGGCCGCTCGTTCGGCGTCCAACGAGCGAACGCGGGTTGGGATCATTGGTCGGACCGGCAAAGGGGACTACGGCCACGGTGTCGATGTCGCATTTACCAAAATGCCAAACGTGGAAATCGTCGCACTTGCGGATGAGAACCAAGCGGGACGTGAAGCTGCGGCGAAACGCACGAATCCAAAGAAGACTTACGCCGACTTTCGTGAAATGCTCGCCCAAGAAAAACTCGACATGGTAGCGATCTGCCCCCGTTGGGTCGATCAGCATCACGAAATGATCTTGGCAGCGGCGCAAGCAGGCTGTCATGTTTATATGGAAAAACCTTTTTGCCCAACACTTGCACAATGCGACAGTGCGATCAAGGAACTTGAGAAAAAGAAACTCAAGCTTGGGATCGCTCACATCAGTCAATACTCCCCGGTGCTCGATGTTGTTTTGAAAATAATCAAGCAAGGCGAAATCGGTGAAGTGCTCGAGATACGGTCGCGCGGCAAGGAAGATCGACGCGGTGGTGGCGAGGACTTGTGGGTCCTCGGCTCGCACGTCTTGGGCATCATGCGCTCTCTTGCAGGCGGCAATCCGATATCATGTTCGTCTAGGGTTACGACTCAAGGGCACAAGGTGACTAAATCGGATGTGTCGCTAGGCGCAGAAGGGCTTGGTCCACTCGCAGGTGATCATGTTCAAGCGAGTTACACATTCCCAAATGGTGTGGTTGGCTACTTTGCTTCGCGACGAGAAATGGCCGGAAATCCCAGTCGATTTGCGATCCAGGTTTTCGGCTCGAAAGGGATTATCGAAATGGAAAGTGGCTATCTGGCACCTGCTACTATTCTGAAAGATAGCAGTTGGTCACCCGCCCGTTCCGGAAAGAACTGGGAAAGAATCACGTCCGCAGGTATCGGCAAACCTGAGCCTCGAAACGATGGCAGCTATGAAGGTGGTCACATCGCTGCCATCAACGATTTGATCGACAGTATTGATCGAGACGGCACCACCAAGTGTTCCGCCGAAGACAGCAGGGCAATCGTCGAAATGATCTCAGCCGTCTTCGAATCTCATCGAGTGGGCTCTGCAATCGAATTCCCGCTCGAGACGCGAGCCAATCCGTTGACATTACTAAGGTAAGTCGTGGGCCGGGCTGCACGCAATCGTTCAAGCGTGGCTTGACCTATCGTGAAGGTAACGATCCCCTGGGGTGAACCCATGGGCATTCGATGCATGCCACTAGCTTTACGCCAGTGGTAATTGACCTTCGACCTAGCCTAAAGGTAACGGTCGCCTTACTTCTTGCGATAGGCTTGTTCGAAAAGCTGCTGCTGAAGAGCGATGTTCCCGAGATCGGCTTCGCCCTGTTGAACTTGTGTCCGAACCGCTTCCAGCGACTTTTGTTTCTCTGCCATCTCCGCTTGTAAC
>JAIPFP010000317.1 GCA_021736575.1 Pirellula sp.
GAACTATCGCAAAGCCAAGTTCTTTCGGCCTCGCGATCCTTATCTGGCGGCCAATCTTCAACAGGCCATTTCGATGGCACCAGGCCGTTTGGTAGAGAAACCCAAGCCATGGTGGAACCATGTTTTGTTCTGGAACGAATGGATCTCGAATGCGACGAAAATTGGTTTGGTCGGATTCGGACTATCCTTGGCAGGCGTTTTTGCATTTTGCGCCGTCTGGTTTCGTCGCAGGGTTTTTACTTGGATTGCAGTCGCAAACGTGGTTGTGTTTGGCGCGATGGGTGTCGACGTAGCAATCAACTCGCCCGACATATCGGGCGTTAAGCGGGCAGTGATTGTAGGAGAGACCATTGCGAGAAAGGGAACAGGAGCTAACTACGAGCCCGCGTTTGACAAGGCGCTGATGGATGGAGCTGAGTTGACCATATTAAGCGAAACGGCGGACTGGACGTTTGGACACTTCGAAGGAGTGGGCGACGGCTGGGTGCGGAACGAATTCGTGGCAAAATAGAAGTTATTGCTGTCTTGCTGTAAGCTTGGCCCTCACTCCTTGGTCTCAAACACAAAGTTGCGGTACCAGACTTCGCTACCGTGATCGGTTAGCATCAGCTTACCGCTCGCGTTGAGACCGAACTCAGGCACGTCTTTAAACTTGCTCGCCTCAACCCTTTTCTTCCATTCTTCATCGCCAATCGTGGCCGCGACTATCTGTTTGCCGTTGAGCCAGTGTTCGACACGTTTTCCTTGAACAACGATTTTGGCATGGTTCCATTCGCCAGCCGGATTCAATTGTTTATCGGAATGCGGTTCATAAAGATCATAAAGCGATCCCACACTATTCTTCGGAGCAACCTTGTTCTTGGCTCCCGCGTCATCGTAAATCTGATACTCAAGTCCAAGTACTTTGTTGCCGTATGAGCGGACTCGGTACTTTAGGCCGCTGTTGCCTCCAACCGCAATCTTCCAATCGAACGCAAGCGTGAAATCACCATACTCAGCACGCGTGACAATATGCCCACTTCGTCCAACTTCTTTCTTGAGGTGAATCACTCCATCGAGAATCTCCCAGCCCACTGAAACGGGCTTGCCCTCGAGAGTCGTCCATGCCGCGAATGACTTTCCATCGAACGGCGACACGGGATCGGCAGATTGCAAATCTTGTTCCCAGAACAACAGACTTGTTGTGGTCGACAGAATGATCAACGCAAGTCGAGCCAAAGAGTAAGAAGCGAAATTCACAGAGATTTTCCTTGAACAAGAATCGCAACACAAAAGCAGACCACAGGAAAAAGCTATTATGGACTCCAACGAAATGGATTGCTACTGGCGAGTGCTTTGTTACAGCTTGATTTCAGCACAAAGCACTAGAGTATCGGGTGTACGCTTTTTGGTAATTCAATGGACTCGCCCATCACCATGGCATCCTTCTCTAGCTGGGCTAGCAAATCGTCATCCAGAGTATGTTCGGTGTAGTCCGCTCCTCGGTCGATGGCATCCGGTGTGAGATCTGCCCAGCGTGAAAAGTAGAGTTCGAGCAAACGGTGCTTTCGTATGGCACGCATCGATTGTTGGATTCCGCTGGCGGTCAAAACCGCATCTCCTTCGGAATTGATGGTAGCCCATCCTTGTCGCTGAATTTGGCGGACGGCTGATTTCAACCGCGACGGTGACCAAGCTCTCATACGAACCAATTCTGACAGATTCGCCGCATCCGAACGCACTTGAGCATACTCTTGTGGCGCATGCCCCTTCGATTCAAGAAGTTCGTAAATCGCTCGCAACACGTGTACTTGGTCTGTCTTCGATCGCTGTTGCCCATGACTCCATACTCTCCACAGCAACCCTCTTTCAAAACCGAACACCAGGCTGATGCAAAAACATCCACTGGCTGCGAGAACCACGGCAGCCCCGGAGGGTACTCGATCGATTAACAGACTACTCAGTGCTCCAATGATTCCTGAGCACGCTCCAAAAAAACCGCTGAGCAAAATGGTCTTGGGCAACGAATGGGTCCAAAACCTTGCAGAAGCGGGTGGGATAACGATTAACGCAATCACCAGTATGACACCGACGATATTAGCTCCGACGATAACAACGATCAGAACGGATCCAAGAAGCACAAAATCGATTGCAAGTACCGGCCATCCCTGTGCAGAGGCGAGCTGGCTATCGAAGCATAGCAATTGCAGTTCCTTGCGAAAAAGCAAAAGCGCACCGACCACAAGCAGTGCTGCCAAAATCAACATCTTTGCGTCGCTGGCAACAATCGAAGCTGTCTTGCCGAGAATGAAGTTTTCTAGGCCGGCTGCATTGCCTTGAGGAAACTGCTGAACAACGCTAAATAGAGCCATGCCCAACCCAAAGAAAACGCTCAATACGATTCCTAGCGCCGCGTCCTCTTTCAAGATCGTCCAGCGTCGCAGTGCCACGATTGCGAGCGAACCGGCGGTGCCCGACAACCCGGCTCCAAGCAGCAACCAGCCAAGATTCTTACCATCTCCGCCCAGCGAAACTTGAATCAAGAACGCAACCGCTAGCCCTGGCAACGCAGCATGGCAAACTGCGTCACCAATCAACGAGCGTTTGCGGAGGATCAAATAGACTCCCACCATTCCCGAGATCACGCCGAGCAAGCCAGCGCAGAGAATTACCAAACGCGTGTTATAGTCAATCATGAATTACCTGGTTCGCTCGTTCTATTACAATACGTTATGGCTACGGATCCAAACACTGTTTAACCGCATTATTGGCTGCTAGTGCGAGCCAGATCAGGTAGCTCACCGGCTTGATCGCAATCTTGCATAAGACGGCTTGGTTCGCTAACGAACGTTGTTGGACTCTGAATACGCCTAACCAAGACCCGTGAGTTTCCACCGCCGACTAAACATCCACATCGTAATCAGCATTAACATTATTGTGGAGCAAGTTGTCACGATGAAGTACCCAACAACCAAAATCCACGAGCCTGCTTTCGTGGAAACGCCTTCGGTTCCAGAATCGAGCGCCGAAAACGGCGTGCTATCGGCGGCCATCAGGGGACTCGCTATGCCGAGGAATCGATAGTTCTCGACGCTGTCATAAGCAAGTTTCGCTGTTTTGGGATCGAGATCAGGCGAAAAACTCCAAATAAGGAAATAGATCGCAATCGGTAAGCAATAGAGAACAAGCAACACAATGTAGCTCATCATCATCGCGGTACTGGTCTTGCGAAGTAGTGTCGACATGAACAACGCCAGCACGGAGTTAAAGATGGATGCCGCCACGCAGATCAATGCGAACACAATCAAGGCTTTCCAATTGCTCGTTACCATCGGAAAATTCAGACAAGAAAGCAACAATGGGAACATCAAAAAACCAGTCAATACTGCCGATACCCGATAGCCTGCCAACAGTTTTCCCCACATGATTTGCCATGACGAAATGGTCGTTGTCAAAAGCAAGTCCAGTGTTTGCCGCTCGCGCTCGCTCGAAATGCTACCTCCCGTGAACACCGGGGCAGCCAAGATGTTGAAGATCAGCACAAATCCAACGTAGTACGACGCTCGGCTTGGCCAAATAAACAGCAGAACTGCCATCAACGGGATTGCCAACACCATGCTGAGCTGAATCACCAATCGGAGCATCAATGTCCCTTGGCTAAATAGCTCCGCGTGCATCTCTTTATCGTAAACCGGGTTTGTGCCGTCTGCCATCAACGACTTGCGCCGCGGTGGTGCGAATAGGTTGTCAGGAAACTGGTCGCGTTGAATGACGAGCCCCACCGCTTCGCGCTGTTCCTGCTCCAAATCGACCACTTCGCTCCCCTGACTGCCAACGTCCGGCGGATACAGTAATCGGCGAGCGGTAACGGCTAACATAGTAAAGCTTGCCGCCAAGCATACCACCGGCACAATGGTAACGGTCAGGAGCAATCGTAACTCTGCTTGCTTCGCCAAGAGGAGCCACATCACAACTCCCGTCATGAGAATCGGCAAGATCAGAACGTAGCTGACAACCAACGATGCGCTGGTTCGTTTAAAATAACTAGAACAGAATATGCTGATCGAACCGAACAGAAAGATAGCCGATAGCAGTCCGATATAGGCAGCCAACAACTCAAAGATAGAAACACCCCCAAGTGGCAAGCACAGCATAATGATGGGGAGCGAACCAGCCACCAGCACAACTAGGTGCGCAAGTGCCGCGATGAGCTTGCCGGTCACGATCGCCCACGGTCGCAACGGGCTAGCCAAAAGCATTTCATAAGTCTTGCGCTCTTTTTCTCCTGTTATCGCCCCGGCAGTGAAACTGGGAGCCATGAGCGAAGCAATTGCAAATTGACCGACAAAAAAGAAGTCGACCAATCGCTGGGCCGAAGCGGACTCTCGACTTAAGTCGATCTTGACGTCACGTGGATAGGCTATCAGGACCACTGCTGCCAAGGCAACTTGGTATACAAGCATCAAGAGAAAAGCGCGTGGAGCTCTCAGGTTTGAGATCAATTCGCGTTGCAGAACCGGGTTGTCGAATAGAAACATTGACCGAACAAACAAGACGAGGCGTTTTTGGTAGAGTAGTTTGGCTGAACCCTAGTTTATCCTGGTTGCAAATAAATGTTTCGAGCTGCGAACTCCATACCAACAAATCCATGCAAAAATTTCCGATGATTTTGGCAGGCCGCTGCCTGACTCCAAACCAAGACCTTGCTGTCACGAACAAGTACTCTCGGGAGATATTCGCGACGGTTTCGTTGGCAAATGCGGATCATTTCGATCGTGCAATCGACGCGGGATGCCAAGCCAAGCATGCCATGCAGCGTTTGTCCGCAGCAGAAAAAAAACGAATTTTGATTCATTGTGTTTCGAGAATCAAGCAATCGAAAGACGATTTTGTTCGGACTCTGGTTCAGGAAGCGGGCAAGCCTATCTTAGCCGCACGACTCGAAGTCGATCGGTGCATTGAAACCTTTGAATTGGCCTCGGAAGAAGTATCTCGACTCCACGGCGAGGTTCTTCCGATGGACGGTACCATGCGAGGAATCGGATTCACCGGCATGACTCGCCGATTTCCAATTGGACTTTGCAGCTTGATCACGCCCTTTAACTTTCCACTCAATCTCGTTGCCCACAAAGTGGCTCCCGCAATTGCCGCCGGTTGCCCTTTTATTCTCAAACCTGCTTCGTGGACGCCAGTTTGTGCGCTCATGCTCGGAGATATCTTGATCGATAGCGGGATGCCCGATGGCTCTTTCTCGATCTTACCCTCGTCGCGTCAAGCGGCTGTTTCCATGGTTACGGACGATCGAATTGGAATGTTATCTTTTACCGGTTCGGACCAAGTTGGCTGGCAAATGAAACGAGATTGCGGCCGCAAACGAATATGTCTTGAGCTGGGCGGTAACGCATGCTGCATCGTCGACAAAGACTATCCCTATAAGTCCATCGTGCCACGCTTGATCACGGCAGCTTTCGGGCAAAGTGGCCAAAGTTGCATCAGTCTCCAACGGCTTCTCGTCCACCGATCCATCTATCAAGGGCTCCTGGATGAACTCGTGAAACAAGCGTCCATGGTACAAACGGGTACTCCCTCGGACGAACAGAATTTAGTGGGACCCATGATCGACGACACCGAAGCCGATCGGATCATGCGATGGATCGAACAAGCCAAAGCAGCCGGTGCTTGCGAACTGCTTGCTGCAAAGAGGATTCCGGGCACATCGGTCGTGACACCATCAATCTTGGAAAACGTTCCGGAAGATCAAGCACTGTGTTGCGACGAAGCGTTTGGGCCAGTCCTGATCGCGGAACCCTTTGACGAGTTCGATGAAGTTTTGTTGCGAGTAAACCGTTCGAAGTTTGGTTTGCAAACGGGTTTGTTCACCGACAGTTTGAACCATACTTGGCAAGCTTGGGAAACACTCGAGGTAGGTGGAGTCATCATCAATGACACTCCGAACACGCGTTTTGATTCGATGCCCTATGGTGGAGTTAAAGCCAGCGGACTTGGTCGCGAAGGAGTCAAGTACGCAATCGATGAAATGACCTATGAACGGCTTTTATTGAACTTTCATGGTTAGCGGGCGTCATTCCCGCGTAGGCGTCATTCCCGCGTAGGCGTCATTCCCGCGTAGGCGGGACCCCAGTCCTCACGCGCACTCCACTGGATTCCCGCCTGCGCGGGAACGACTGTTGCGCGGCTTCGCATCGATCGGCCTTTGGCCCTTCGGTAGGTGCCATGTGGCCCCTAGGTAGGTACCAGGCACCTACCTTGACAGGGGCCCTTAGGTAGGTGCCAGGCACCTACCTTGACAGGGCGGCTTGCCGACTTTACAATCGTTGCAAAGGAGATTGGAAATGCCTCGTACACCCCGTGCTGAACAGTTTGACCCGAACGAAGTTGGTATCGTCCACCTCATCCAGCGCTGCGTTCGAAGGACCTTTCTGGCTGGATTCGATGAAGCGACCGGAAAAGACTA
>JAIPFP010000318.1 GCA_021736575.1 Pirellula sp.
ATGATTCGCGGCTTGAGGCGCGCATCGCAAGCTACCAGTTGGCGGCCAAGATGCAGTTGTCCGCCCCAGAGGCTTTCAACATCGCAAGCGAACCCGAACACATCCGCAAAAGCTACGGTTTGGATCAGCCGGCCACCGAGGATTTCGGACGACGATGCTTGCTCGCTGCCCGATTGGTGGAACGCGGAACGCGTTTCGTACAAGTATGGAGCGGACCACAAGGGGCAACGGGCAATTGGGATAACCATGGCAATATTCTGACCGAATTGCCTCCGATGGCGTTGAGCGTAGACCGACCTATCGCCGGTCTCTTGCGGGATCTCAAGGCACGCGGCTTAGCGGACGATACGTTGGTGATTTGGTCGACCGAATTTGGACGAACGCCGTTTGCTCAGGGTAGCCTTGGCCGCGACCACAACGGTGGTAGTTTTGTGAACTGGCTATGGGGAGCAGGTATCAAACCTGGAATCGCAATCGGCCAAAGCGACGACTGGGGCTATCAAGCCGTCGAGAATAAAACCTATTGCTACGATCTACACGCAACCATCCTGCATTTATTGGGCATCGATCATGAGAAGCTGACGGTGCTGCAAAATGGAATTGATCGACGATTAACGGACGTCCATGGCAACGTGATCCATGCGGTTCTAGATAAACCCAACACTTAAGGAAATTTACGACGATGAGATTCTGCATTCTGGCGTTGATGCTGGTCGGCCTTGGCTTGCATTCCGCGACTGCCATGGACCACGTAAGTGTCTCCGACGACAAGCGTTCGTTTGTACTAAAACCTAGCATGACAGCTTTCTCGCCGTGGGGTGTGAACTACGATCACGATGACTCCGGTCGACTGCTCGACGAATATTGGCTCGAGGAGTGGAATACCGTTGTAAAAGACTTTCACGAGATCAAATCTCTCGGCGCGAATTGTGTCCGCATTCATTTGCAGTACGGCAAATTCATGGACGCAGCCGACAAGCCCAACGTCACCTCGCTTCAGCAACTTGCCAAACTTGTCAAGCTGGCTGAGGAAACGGGACTCTATCTCGATATTACAGGGCTAGCCTGTTATCACAAGGCGAACATTCCCGAGTGGTATGATGCTCTTTCGGAGGCTGACCGTTGGACCGCACAGGCCAAGTTTTGGGAAGCGATCGCAAACACTTGCAAGGAAAGCCCTGCCATCTTCTGTTACGACCTGATGAACGAACCAGTCGTTGGAGGCGGTACGTCACCCAAGGATTGGCTCGCTGGTGAACCACTCGGTGGCAAGTATTTTGTCCAGCGGATAGCCCTTGATCTTGCGGGACGTACCAATGTTCAAGTTGCTCACGATTGGGTGCGTCAATTGAGCGAGGCGATTCGTCGCGTAGATCCCAAACATCTCATCACGGTCGGAGTCATTCCGTGGGCGCACGTGTGGCCAGGGGCCAAGCCAATATTCTATGCACCGGAACCGGCAAAGTATCTCGATTTCGTCAGCGTTCACTTTTATCCCGAGACGGACCAAATTCAAAAGGCCCTCACAGCTCTCCAGGTTTACGACGTAGGCAAGCCGATTGTGGTCGAGGAGATGTTCCCGTTAAAGTGCTCGTCGACAGAATTGATCGAGTTTGTCCATCGCTCGAAAGGAGTGGCATGTGGCTGGATCAGTTTCTATTGGGGAAAGCCGATGGTCGAACTTGATCAAAAGACGATAGCTGGCAAGATCACGGCCGATTGGTATAAGGCGTTTCAAGCGGAAGCAACGGCTCGTACGGGGAACTGAAGAGAGCCGTGACCTGCGCGGCATTTGCAAGGAGACCATACCGTCATCGCACCGATTTGGTTGGTGCGTTCCGCAAAACCTCTTCGCCGAAAGAATCCGCTCAGCGAGGGGCGGGAGCAGATGTGTCCATTGTCGAATCGTCTGATCCGCCACTTGGGTGCAGCGGTTTGTTCGGACTTGTCCTGCGATCTTTTAGGCGATCCCCAACTAGTTTCTCTCGTAACCGCATATCCGCAAAGATTCGAGCGACGTCGTAGTCGAACGCCGCTGCGAGCCGTTCCCGCGTTTCATGGACCTGCTGCACGATCGGATCATTCTTCATTACTTGGTTCCTCGAGAAGTTCCTCTGGAGTACAAACGGTTGGCATTTCATATCCAGACATCCTTTGCAGGCAAGGCAACCAGGTAGCTGAGAACTGTGGTCTCGATGTAAACGCTTTCCATTTATGTTTCGTCACACTTCCATGTCCGAATGGCGGCATTCATCGAGTTGCCGGGGTAGAGCTACCATCGGGGAGCGGCTGATCGGCGACTTCGATGCGATGCTTTGTTCGTCCGCCTACTCCTTGATCCGCAAGGTTGATGGTCCGTGATTTTACCGAAGCCTGAAGCGCAGCGTAGTACTCTTGGATTCGCGCGGGATCATGGCCAATCTCAGCCGAGATCTCGTGGCGTACACGTCGGACTTCTTGAAGAATAGGTGGCGTAGTCATGGACCTGAATTTCCTCCTAACAATTCCATTGGTGTAACGAGTTCGGGAGTGAATAGTCCAAGTATACCATTGATCCGACGTATTTGCCCAAACTTATTCGCATTAGCCAAGTGTTGACAATTCCATGTTACGAGAAAATCACAGCGGTGGTACGAAGCAAGAGCCAAATGCAATGCATCGCCAAACGGATCCGCTGGCATAAGCTTATGCGCCAAGTATGCCTCGACGATTTCGAACACGGCATCTTCCAGCGACAGCATTTCAATTTCATCCAACATCACCAAAGCCTCATCGCGTTCAGGAAAATCTCCTCGTCGAAGTTCATCAATGACCGCGACACTTGATACGATTCGATTTGAAGACATCGCTGAATCGAACCAACGACGTGTCCAATCGCGACGTGCAACCATCGACGGCTCAGGGTCCTTCGGTAGGTGCCAGGCACCTACCTTGCAATGGGTCCTTCGGTAGGTGCCAGGCACCTACCTTGCAATCGCTCAGAATTTGTTGGAACGCGAAATATTCAAACGCCTCGTCACGACGATCGCTTGGAACTGATTGTTCGACCCTGTCATCAATGATTCCGTCAAGGAGAAGTGTATCGTTCTTGGCCACGCGGATAGCTCTTTTCTGTCAGCTTAGGAAATCGGGACGAACGGCGGCAATTATGGGGTCGCCGGAGTTGAGCTACCATCAGGGAGCGGCTGATCGGCGATTTCGATGCATTGCTTTGTTCGTCTTGATTTCAGTATAACTCTCCCTGACTCTCTCTGCTCTTTTTGCAGATGAGCTACGAGTCCCTCTAATGTACCACCAGATTCGGCAAGTAATTGCTCACGGATTGCGTGCAGTTCATCCAGAATTGACGTAGCGTTTTCCATTTTCAATTACCACCTAAGAATTCCGCAGGTGTGCAAATAAGCATTCCGCCGAGTCCTTCGTCCGACAACAATTTGTAGACCCGCGGCAGCTCATGCGCGTTCGCTATATGCTTACAGTTAAGCGTCAACAGGTATTTTACTCCACCTAATGCCGCCGTGGCAACATGCAAAGCATCGCCACCGATCATCCAGCGGCGGGAGTAGAAGCATCCATTCCAGAACTGGGCGATCCGCCGATTGGGTGCATCGGATTGTTCGTCGAATTTGGTCGCCAGATAGGACGCCCCGATTCGGCTTGCCGACGACGTGCGTCCTCGAGCATCAATCGGAAATCACCGCCAAATTTGTCCGCCATCTCGCGACGCGTTCGATGTATCTCGTCGATGATCGTGTCAGTCACTTGCTTCTGGATCATAATTCACCATTTCTTCAGGAGTGCAGATGATTGCTGCCAAACGATCCGCAGCGAGAAGCGGATCACCAGCGCTCGCCTCGTCTATCACGAATTGTGATGCAACGAGCTGGTATTTAACGCGCTCGTCATTCCACCATTGATGGGTGAGGATTTGGCGAGCAGCCATCACCACTTGCGAGCTTGGTCTTTGCCGAAGATAGCTTACGATTGACGTTTCGATGTAGATTGTGTCCATCAATGTATTCTATCAAGACGAACGCAAAACATCACCGAGTACGCGCGACGATGTCACCCATTCGGCGGACGAACGGTGCTGGCGGACGAACGGTGCTGGCGAACGAACGGTGTCACCTGGCGAACGAACGGTGCCCAAATGTGCTGTGTCCCTTTGAGTGTCTCAATCAGTGATCGGTGGATTCAAGCTTCGCTTGTCTGATCAACGCCATAACTTCCGCAATCCTTGCGTTTGATTCCGTGGGAGGCTCCGTTTTTGACGGGATCAATTCCTTCAATTCCGATGCTCTGGCGTCAAAGGAGTCGCTGTCTTCGAAGTGCGAGCAAAAGAAACTCTCAAGGTAACCGTAGATCATCAAGGCTGCGGGAATGATTCGATAAAACGGCTTTTCTGGCCGAGAATATTCGCATCGAGTATTCACATATCCTTTGATCCATCCTATTAGATAGCCAACAATGTATTCAAATTCCGTATCCGATCGTTCAGTGCATTGTTGGATGACGTCGGCTTTCTTTGAAAGATCCTCCTCCCGTTCAATTATACGGCGGAAACGAAATTCGATTGCTCCCTTGTAGTCCCAAATGTTCAGGACGAAATGAATAACTCTTTCACCGAGCTTGGCCTCCATTAAAAATGGAAACGAGAACGATTGTTTGTAGTCGTCGTATTTAGCCGAACTTGGTCCAAACGAAAGCTCAAAGGCATACAAAATCTCGCCAAGACTTGGAAAGTCCTTGCCAGGTCGCCATAGGTTTACGCTTGCCTTAAACGGTATCTCGATGGGGTAGCTTCGTTTGAACAATTGCAAAGCCATCGAGTCGGAAATTCTCCATTTGCTAACAAGGATGCGATCCAAGGCATTGCATTGCTTGTTGATGTCAGCTTCGTCTGAGCTCATAACTCACCTCTACCCAGGCATTCCGCTTCGAAGCTCGTATACCATGTTCCAAAGTCGGTCGATTTCGCCTCGTTCGATCACTTCCATCGGCTTGAGACCATCGAACGCATCATTAGGCTCTTGGAACCAGTTTCCAAGCGAGTTCATCTCGATAACATCATCCAGTGCTTCCAGCAGTCGATAGACTTCGTTGTACGGTCGCTTTAGCTTTTCAGCAGTATCCGTTTCAGACTCTACCTTGGCAATCGTCCGCTCTGAAACGTTCACCACGCGACCAAAAATGGGCCGCGGCATATTGAGCCGATCTCGAAGCTCCAACTTTGATTCACTCCCCAAACGAAGCAGGCCTTTTCCTTTGAGTCCGGGAACCGTCTTGGATAAGATTAGTTCGGACGCCTTTGTTGTCGAAGTTCCACTCAAAGGTTTTGCTCGCACCGAAGTTTTCTTAAATGCTGGAATTGCTTTCCTTGTTTTCGTGACCATGGAATCACCTTAGATAATGCGGATACTCTGATGGAAATCTCATTAACAAAGTGTATCGGACAAATCGCTGGAGGGCAAGCATTTTTTCCTGCATAAGTGCATAAATGCGGCAATCCATAAACGATGAAGTTTTGATACGCTTCCTGAGTTGCAGTCATCACGTCCACAAACGTGCTGTGTCCCTTTGCGTTCTTCACAAGATCGAAAGAACAATTTGATGGGAAGAGTGGAACAACTCTCCGTCCCGAATGGTTGCGTTTACTGTGCCCCGGTAAGCTGACTCAAAGTAACAATCAACCGAATGGCGCTTTGTCGTTCCATCCGGAAGCTGGTATGAAATCTCAACGTGTGATTCACCCATCGGGCTAACCTTCACTTTCCTCTCCGCGCTGCCTGAGATGTCACCCAGTCGATAGGATTTACCGGCTACATGCACCTGAAGATCCTGTATCGGCGAACTGCCTGCATTGTAGACCGTTACTGTTACGCCCGGTCCAAACCAAAGAAAACCGACCATCAGTAATGCCACGCAGGTCGTTATCGCAAGAAGCGTCCTAAGCGAGAATCGAGTCCACATTATTAGCCTTTCTTCGACGAACATCCGCGATGATCAAGTCGCGGCGTAAAAGCTTCCATCCATTGACGGCCATCCCGCAACTTATTGTAATCCGAACATCGTAATCGATGACCTGCGTGGGAGACATCCCCAGTTCAGAACGAAGGTCAAAAACAACTGAGCCAGAGAATCTTGCCTTAGTCTCGCTTCGCTCCCTTCTTTGAAGCTGCGAGATTCTTGCCCCGCAGTTCTGCCAGTTGTTGACGGTCGTCCTGCGGTGAGATCGTTATTGTGAAGCCGTCATCTTTCTGCTTCGCCGTCCAATCCGCGATATGTTTTTGCTCATCGTAATCGGCAGGGACTTTTAATGGAATCTCCTTGTAAAATCGGACGCGGTCCCCGGTCTCGGGATTTTCGAGCACACAAATCGGTTCTGGAACGCCCGGCGAGCCCGGAACACTTGATGAGGAGCAGCCGGTAA
>JAIPFP010000319.1 GCA_021736575.1 Pirellula sp.
CCTCGTGAAAAATCGGCAGCCGAGTTGGCACAATACCTAGAAACAATCAACCAAGCTTGCGTTCAAAACCTACCACCAACTCCGCAACACCCTTCCAGCCGCCCTGCGAAAATGGCTGATTCTTAGTTGCGATTGATAGGGCTCGCGTGATTTGCTTGCGATCCTCTTTTTGGCGGGATTCCGCTACTCGATACTCCCGAACCCCTTCGGGATGGTCCGCCTTCCAGATGTCTGGTACCAAGCGTGAATAGTCTGTCTCGCCCGACAGCATCCGGTCCAAGACGTTCTTCAAGTACATCCAAACGTCGAGATGGTGACGCTTCGCACTGCTCACCAGTGTCATCAGCATCGCGGCCCGCTCGCCTGCCTCGACATTCCCAACGAACAGCCAGTTCTTGCGACCCAACGCCACCTGTCGCATCAACTGTTCCACTCGGTTATTGTCGATCGGGATACGACCGTTAGTACTGTATACACTCAAAGCCTCTCGGTGGTTGCGAAGATAACGAAGCGCCTCGGCTAGATCCGATTTCGGCAATACGATTTGATCGGTAAGGGCGTCCACGTACTTCCATATCACTTCCAGCATCGGAACAGCCAATGTCTGACGATGCAACGTCTTTGCTGATGTATCCAGTCCTTGCTCGCGCGAGTTGATGTCGTAAAGACCTTGGATCATGTCCAATAGCTTTTTGCGATGTGGATTGTCTTTGTTCACGTCGTAAACCTTGCGACGCGCATGAGCCCAGCATGCCGCGAAACGCAAGCGACCTTCGCTTTGAAGAACGACAGAGGTATTCCCTGAAAAACAATCGCCCTGGACAATGCACTCGCTTGTGCGAAAGAACTCTTCAGGACCATCGCGATGACGGGAGATTCGGAAGTCGAAGATGTTGTACGGTGCTTTGACCAACCCACGGTAGGCCCACATCTTGCCGAGGATACTGTCTTGACCAGCGTCTCGTGCTTCCTTGATCTTCTCCTCAAGCCGTTTCGCCTTCGGATCTAAAGGCTTCCTCACAAGAGGCTGTGAATCACTTTGGCTTTCTTCTTCCGTAAGCTCAGGCGGCAGAAGCATTCGGCAACTGCTCTCGTCTAGTCCGACAGCTTCGTCGGCTTTCACCAACCGAGCCAAGTGAGACACGAGAGGTTCGAACACAAACGCCGATTGACGAATCAAGTTCAGCAACGTCGAGCGACTGGGAGTCCAGCCACTGACGGCGAAGATATCGGTCTGTCGATAAAGTGGCAGATGGGCATCGTACTTTTGAGTGACCACTGCGGCTGCAACGCTGGAATCGTACTTGTTGCCTTCGACAAGCCCTGTCGGTCGCTCGGCAGATACGATGCCGTTCTCTTTGCAGCAAGCACAGCCGTACTTGGGATACTCGGTCAAAAGCTTGTACAGTTTGGGTGGCTCGTAGACGAGCGTTTCCGTCTTGTCCATTCCGATCATGGTCATAGGACCATGCGACGAGCAAGTTCGCTCACTCTCAGGAACGTCGCAAAGCTTCTTCACTTCAGGAAGATGCGAAGGGAGCGAGCCATTTCTGGGTTTCTTTGGCTTTCCGCTGGGTGGCTTGGGCAAATCGTCTAATAGTTTCTGCGCTTCCGTTTCAGCCTCTTTCTTAGCTTGCTCGAGTTCTTCAGATGAATCAAACGGCAGCCATGGACTACCGCCAGGAGATAGATGCGTCTCTTTACGACCATTGGATGCGGAGATCATCTTGGTCAGTTTGAGATACTCAGTCTCGTACCAAGTGAGCTTATCTTTGAGCTGCTGAACTTCTTGCTGAAGATGCTCAACGCTTGGAGCCGGTATAGGAGAATCGGATGATGTAGAAGTCGCATCGTGCATGGAAAACTGTACGCAATGAGTGTTCACTTGGATCATAAAAATGACCAACATTATAGACATTTTTTGGTAAAAGAAGTTGAGGTTCATGTTTGCAAACTGGTAAGTGTTTCTGGCGCGACGGCGTATCGCTTTCGTCGCTTGATATTGGAGACGTCGATGCCGGTCAGTAGCATGGCTAACTGAGCTTGATCGATGATAAGGCTCTTGGCATCGCTGGTGATGATTGGCTTCTGCACTGTTCCTGCTTCGAGCCGCTTCATGAATATGGCGAGCCCGTCACGGTCCCACCACATTATCTTGATTCGATCGCGTCGCTTGTTAACGAACATGAAGTAGTCTCCAAGACGAATGTCGCGTGCGAACTCGGTTTGAACGATGGCCATGAGACCATCGTAAGACCTTCGCATGTCGACATTACGCATGTAGAGATAGACTCGCGTTGTAGCATTGACCGCCAGCATCGCATCTCCCTTTCCTGGGCAAGGGGCTTAGTCTTGAACGACTAACTGTCGAAAGAGCGACGAGCTCTGCTGAGAGTTGCCGTGTTGCCTAGCGACCCAGGAGAGAATCGCGTTTAATGCCTGAGGCGACTCGATATGACATTCGATACGAATGGCACCAACATGGACGGTGCATCGAACACGTATGTCGCGAGAATCATTGTCTGGTTTGACGGCATGACCGAGATTCGATCGTTGTTGCCGCCCCTTAGCAGCAGCGAGCTGTTTCTTCCAATAGTAGAAGGAATGAGGTGAGACATTCTCTTGCTTACAGAATTGAGAGAGCGTCATACCAGAGATTTGAAATCGATCGAGACGCTTTGACCATTCGATCGACTTGGCAGAGCTGCGAACCATAGACGAACTCCGAGTAGGGTTGATTGACGGGCAGCCACATTGGCCGCCTACCAGAACCTACATCGCGATTCAACCCCGCGCCGCCAGTCCGCCCACTGGTGCTGGTGGACGCTTACGTTCGAACAGCAAGATCAAGCCCGAAACAAAATTGGCAAAAATCTCCTGCAAGCCGAATTCCAAACCAACGCCCAAGGCAGCAACCAACCATTGAATGCTTGCCCATCGCACGCCGATACTGTTAAAAGTCATCGCAATGCCGAGGCTGCATCGTCGCCCTCGAATGGTTGGGAACGAAGAACCAATACAGAGCTTCCACCAGTACACGGTACTAGGAATATCTATCGTTGAGTCGACAACCCGTTTTTCTTAATATGACGCGCTAGAATCATCTCTTTCAATTCTTTAGGATGCATCTTACCCCGACGATCGAAATCAAAAATTATATCAGGAACGTCCGCAAGCACCCAATAGAAATTGATGTCCCATGTACGGGTGAGTTTCCCTACTCGCTCCACGATATGGACTCTATCGGGGAACCACTTCTCGTCGTGACTAATCCAGTTGAAGTCGACTTCATGCCAGGGTAATTGTGTTTTTCGTGATTGTGGAGTGCTAGAAACTATTGTTTTGGGCATTCCACCCAGCCTCATATCAAATACAATTTCTGAAAAAATTGGATCATCGTTGAATATGCTATACGTTTGCTGCTTGGAAACCAGATCTTCTTTGGAGTCTAAAACTTCATACCGCTCCAATGCATTTTTTAAACTATTGTTATGCAATTCCGTTAAATTTCTACGTTCGAAGTATCCTGCTAGGAAGACGGAAAAAGGGTCTCCGTAGAAGGTTGGATTGAAGTTCTTGGCATCCTCCAAAATCAATTTACTGTAATCCGTTATCTTACCGCCAACTTCGAAATGGACCTTGTCATTTTGAACGATCAATACGCTAGGGAAAGGCAAGCGATCGGCAAAAGCAGATGTGATAGTCGTGATCGTATCTTGCCTATGAACTTTCAAACGATGTGAAAATGCGTGAGTTAGCCATTGTTGAGAATAGGAACTTAACGCTATGTCTCTGGCGTTTTCTACCGTCTGCTCGACGTCCATTCCACAAATATACTCCTCTACTCTTCCGCAATTTTCCAAATACTCCTTTATCAAGATGCTCTCGCCAGTCTCTTGACCATAACTTGAAGCAACAAAAACGAATGTTGCAGCGACAACTACAATTGCGGTAATAAAGTTAAGACGATTTCTCATTTGTGATCTGTTTCCTATTACACCATGCATTGCCGGATAACATAATTCGTATTTTCCCAGTAAAATGGAAGCCCACCGCGAAAACGAATGAGCTTCCTTTCGCTTCAACTGTTACCGACTCCAGAAGTCGCACGTTGGACCAGAAATTTCGTAACTTCTGTTAATGGTCGATGGGCTATTCCAATTTATCACACAATAATAAATAGGCGGGTTAGTAGCTTGGTTTGGAGCACACTGTTCTTCGCATGTCCCTGATTCGATACATTGAAGAGTTCCATTACCTAGTTCACTAAGATAATAACCTTGTCCACTAAACTCTATGTCTTTTTCTTTTGTGGACCAGTCGGCTGCGGGCATAGATATCTGGTGGAAGTATGAATTACAATTATGATTATTATCACATCCGCCGCACCCCATATCTAATGGCCTAGGGCCGTTTTCGTCAGCACAACTAAATCCGTCCACTAGTATAAAGCAACCATCTGGGGTTGGGGCGCTAAGCGTCCAGTCCAAGTTGCAACAGATGGCAATAGCAGTAACCATCGCAAAAAAAGAACCAATTGTCAGTCTCATCATTTTCCTCCGATAAATAGTAATTCCTTAAGATCACAGATTTCTTTTTCTCCGCAGCGAAGTGTTGCGGAGAAACTTTGTCCAAAAGTTGGTTTGGAATGGCCAAAATGCAATTCAATCGATGTAACTCTTCCTATCGATCGAATAATCCTCGCTTCGCCGTTGATAACATTTTTCTCTTTGTCTGATGCCTCAACTGGAAGTTTTTTTCCGTCAAACTCAAGAGATTGCCAATCACCAAAAAGTGTCGCTTTTCCAACCCAACCATCTTCTGTCAGAGCTAATTTTACCGTAGAGGGCTTGCAAATAAACGAGCTACTGTCTTCCACCGAGAATTCCAATTCACAGACGAGTTTGTTGCTGGATTGATCCTTTACGGTAAATATTTCAGTAAGTCGCAGGCCGGACTTTGCTAGCCGACGTGACTCTTCCGGTATTTCGATTGCGAGCTTCCATTCATCTAACGTAGGAACTTTTTCCACACCTAGGATGCGTGTGTGGCCAGTTGAGCTTTCAATTTCAATCTTGGAATCTGACCAACTCATTCCTTTACATTTGACGGTAAGAGGAACTTTTGAGTCGTTGACCGCGTTTCCGAGACGTATCACCCTTTCGACCAGTTCGAAAGGCTGTTCGAAATCAGCCGTTATTAAGATTTGAAGCGCGTCGCCACGATCGGAAGTGATCGTAACACTCTTTGCGTAAGCAACATCCTTCAGTTGCGGCTTAATGAGTACAACGAAAAACGATTTGCCTCTTGGTTTGATTATGTCATTACTCCGCGCGGCTGCCAAACAACCGCATGACGAGTGAATTTTCTCGAGGTGGAAGGGTACGTCGAACATATTGATGAAATGGATTCGCGCCCAATACATCTTTCCTGTCTCCAATTTTCCTAGTTTCAAGGATTCTGGCCCAACCCCCTTTGCAAACAAAAATTGAGTATCACTTTTTATTTCGATTGCATCACTTGGGATGCCTTTTGTCAGTTCACTGGCGTAATCATCGCCAAAAGTGTTTCTGACCGCAAATAGCACTGAGAAAGCCGAGATGATAAATGCAAATAAAAAAGCGCTGAGGCGCTCGGTATTTCCGCTTGACGCATCGCATTTTGAGAACGTGACTTGGGCTTGCATAACGGAGAACCTCGTAAGAGCGAGCACACATGTATCCAAATTGCACGATTGAAAGTTTAACGTTTTCAACAACGCCGTCAACTAGAAGGTTGAAAAATGTTGCGAAAAACCTCGTTAAAAGTGATTAGTGGTGTCTTAAGTTCCTTTGGAACAGCGAGTTACATCACCTGTCCGGCGTGGTTTTTTTTAATTTCACTTTGAAAGAAGTTCGTAATAGCCGTGCTGGCGCAACTGCGTACCATCGTCCATCGCAGCAACATAGCCCAAGTGCCTCGCTCACCGAACATCGATTTCACGCGGGAAACACGTACTCCCAAGTCCATCAAAATCTCGGATTCGGAATTCGAGATCAAGGGAATGTCGTTAGACGGGCGGCCCATGGTACCGCCGTTTCCAAAGGTTTGTTTACCGAGGGATTCCGTCATTCATTTTGTGGTCGATTTAGAACACTTGCGTGGGAATCGCCCACGCGGGGCAGGTACAGCAAAGCTCATTCGGCGGCACGCTGAGGGTAGCGAGATTGTCACAAGTCAACACATTAAAATGGCCTGGAAGTCGGGAAAATTGTTTGCGGTGAAGTTCCCACTTCGCGTGCCAGAAAGTGCAGAACTTGGCGACCTTACATTGTCTATCATCGACATCGATTGTCCTTTGTGTGACATCCCTGTCACGATAACCGAGTCGCGATAACTCAGTAGGTAGGCTTATGTAAGAGTCGTGCT
>JAIPFP010000045.1 GCA_021736575.1 Pirellula sp.
AGATCAATAAGGACCGCTTCGGCAAGCAAGGACTTTGCCTTGGCTCAGCTTTCCAATGGTGCGAACTCAAAGGCGAACTCAATGGCGATCTCATTCTGGATTCGAATACGGTATTTGCTGATTTGGCCAAACAGGATTGGGAGAGATTGCAGCGCATAGCGTGGTATGCCGTTGAACCAACTGCGAGCCAGCAGTCGACACAAGACGAACAGCTTAAATCAATCGTTGCCGACACAGCAGCCTATTTTGCTAATGCATCAGCGAAGCTTCGATACCTTTCGACGCAACTCGTCGGAATTCAAATGCGTGTTCTCGATGAACCTGAATTCAATCGTCAAGTAGACATCATCGGCAATAAATCGTCGTTGTTGAGCGAGACCTCACTCAACCTTGTTCGAGATGTTATCGTCGGCTTTGTGCGGCCGGACGAACAAGTAGAGGTTTACTGCGACAAGCATGGTGGACGTAATCGATATCAGAGCATACTGTCTCATTGCTTTGACCAAGAGTTGTTCTCGATCATCCTCGAGGGAGCCGAATGCAGTCGTTACAAATCCTGTTGGAACGGAAATGCGATGCACATCCAATTCAAGGTAGACGGGGACTCGATATTTCCATCTGCCGCCGCGTCGATCCTGGCGAAATGGACACGCGAGGTATTGATGGACCGTCTCAATACATTTTGGAAATCTAAGTTTGACGGTGGGATTGAGCCTACAGCCGGATACTATGTCGACGCGATGCGATTTGCTGGCCAGATTGAATCTGTAGCAACTGCGATGCGATTAGAGCGTTCGCTTTGGTGGCGAAAAAAGTGACAAGCCTCGGATTGGTAGTGAATGACTTGCATGCACCGATTCAATCCGAGGCTTGTCGCGTATCTGTCCTGAGCTTTACCTCAGTATTGGGAACGACAGGTCTATCGTGGCTTCAACCACGTTTCTTGCGATCGCGTGGTTGAAAACGATGGGCCGTCTAGGGACGATCTTCTTTGAGGCTGCGTAGTTCAGCCGGTTGAATGTGATTCGCTTTGCGATTCTCACGTTTGATCGCCTCATAGACTTCTTGTCTGTGGACAGGAATATCGTTTGGGGCTTCGATACCAAGCCGCACTTTATCCCCACGAATGTCCACGATCGTGATAACAACATCATCGCCGATCATGATGCTTTCATCTCGATGTCGCGAGAGTACAAGCATTGGAGACTCCTTTTCTTCGTTTCGGTTGCATCCAGTGCAACAGGGTTGGATCTAAACAAGTGGGCTGTGCCAGTACCAGACTTGCGTCCAATTATTAGCACAAGCTGAGTATCGGCGGTAGAATGCATGCGAATCATTGAGACACGTCGCTTTCCGCCAGGACCTACTGTTCTGTCTTTAACGCCACGGTCTTTGCTTTTCCTAATTTCATGCAAACAACCAGCAAGCACGGCTCGATTTTTTGTGCTTGCTTCCGAGGTGATCCCACTGCGATCACTCGTTCCCAGGCTCTGCCTGGGAACGCATTGGTGTGGAGGCTCCTGCCTCCCGAGTTCACAAACTAAGGATACATTTCGGCGAGGCGAAGCCTCGCTTGCATGAGTTACCAGGCAGAGCCTGGTAACTAGATTGCACAGTGCAAAACTAGGCCGATGTTTCGCCGAGAACGTAATGTACGAACTTACTAATTTCTAATCCATGGCTTTTGGCGTACTGACCAACCGATAGTTTGTCGTCTTTGACGAACGCTTGGTCGAGCAAAACGCGTTCAGCAAAGAACTGTTTGAGCCTACCTTCGACCATCTTGTCCACAATCGCTTCAGGCTTGCCTTCCTTGATTGCGAGTTCTCGCAAGACTTTTCGCTCGGTCTCAACCAATGCCGGATCCAGCTCACTTGAGGACAGAGCCGCAGGTCGCATGGCCGCGATGTGCATTGCGATGTCGCGGGCCGCAGCGTCATTTGAGCCGCTTGTCAGAGATACCAAAACGCCGGAGACCGTCGTTGCGTTGTGGCTGTAACCACCGCTCGCGCCATCCACCCGAATCATTCGACCAATCTCAAATTTTTCTCGAATTCGATTGAAGAGTTCGTCTTTCTGCTCTCCAACCGTCATTCCAGCCTTCGTTGGAGAGGGTTGCGCAAGCAATTCCTCCACGTTTTTCGCGTTGCTTTTCGCAAGGGCTTCCGCAAGATCATTAGCCAATTGGATGAATTCCGAATTGCCGGCCACAGGTGCGCTTTCGCATTTCAGCTCGACCATCGCGCCGGCTGCCTTGTCGCTGCCTGCAAAAAGACCAAAACGACCAAAAGCGGTTTCGCGATCGGCGCTTTTGTCACGAGCTTTAACGCCTTTTTCCCGGAGGATGGCAACGGCCTTGGCTTCATCACCGCCAGCTTCGGTCAGTGCGGCCTTGCATTCCATGAGGGGCAAACCAGTTCTTTCACGCAGCGCTTTAACGGCGGAAGCAGAGATTTCTGCCATTTTCCAAACTCTCCCTAAAACAAATGAACAACCATATAGGAACTATGTGTTAGAAAAAATCGCCTAACACGAGTAAAACTTCTATCGGGCGAGAACTAAGCCATGCCTTCCGCTTTGGCAACCATTTCGCTGGTTGGATCAGGCACATTCCCCATCGTCTTTTGAAGTTCTGGGTTTTCAGCCTTACCAGCCAAAATCGCATCCGCCAATTGCTTCATGATCAAATCAATGGATCGGATGCCGTCATCGTTGCCTGGAATCGGCAAATCGATTTGAGTTGGATCGCAATCGGTATCGATCAAGGCGACCGTCGTAATTCCTAAGCACTTGGCTTCTCGTACTGCGTTCTTTTCCTTCTTTGGATCAACGATAACCAAGCACTCTGGCAAGCGATTCAAGGATCGAAGGCCATTCAAGTTTCGGTAGATCTTTCGATACTCACGCTTCAACGAAGATTGCATCTTCTTTGAGTATTGATTGATTTTTTCGGAATTCATAATCGTTTCAAGCTCTTCCAGACGAGCCATTCGATCGCGAATGGTGCGGAAGTTGGTGAGGGCACCACCGAGCCAGCGTTCGCTGACAAACGGCATACCACATCGGGTAGCTTCTCGTTGGATCACTTCCGACGCTTGACGCTTTGTTCCCACGAACAAAATTAGGGAGCCACCGTTGGCTACTTGGTTGAGGTATTTCTTGGCTCGCAACATTCCGCGGAGCGTTTCGCGAATGTCGATGATGTGGATTAAGTTCTTTCGCCCGTAGATGTAAGGTTCCATCTTGGGATTCCAGCGACTGACTCGGTGTCCAAAGTGCGCACCGGCTTCAATAAGTTTCTGTACTAATTCGTTTGCCATGAAATCTCCTCTTTTCTGTGCATTTCCAAAGCGATGCATCGACCGATTGGCCATCGTCCGTACACAGGACGCTTTCAACGCCGTAGCGCATGAGCGTCCTTCTGCTTAAACAGGAATGCGATTCTTTGCGGGCTAAGAAGACGCCATGCGAATAATTCAACGCAAAAACGACGTCTGCAAGCTGACGCGAATCCAAAGCGTAGCGGCAAAGGGTGTTTGTCGTCAATCGAAAAGTCGAATTTTGAGCCTCTACTGGCCCAGTATTCCGCGACTCGAAACACTTGTAGAATTCTATTTCCACGATTTTCGATGGGTCCAGCCTGATCTATTCCCCACGCTATCTATGAACGGTTGCAGGACGCAAATGCCGACTACGGACGAAATTCTTTCACAAACCTGGCAAATACATCAGCAAGGCAACGCAACCCACGCGGAAACAGTTTACCGATCGATCGTCGAACGGGATCCAAAACACGTCAACGGTTGGTGTTATTTAGGGATCGCATTGCACGATCTGCGTCGCTACGACCAATCCGTCGCAGCGTATGAACGAGCTTTGGCGTTGCAACCGAATTTTCCGATTGCGCTAAACAATATGGGGAACTCGCTGAGGTACTTAGGGCGGGTCGCAGAAGCAGACAAAGCGTTTCAAAAAGCGCTCGACCTTTCTCCTGACTACTTCAACGCCCTGCGCAACCGAGGCACATTGCACGCTTGGACCGGTCGTATCGACCTCGCTTTCAAGTACTACCATCAAGCCATGCAGCTAAACCCAAACGATGCCGAGTTGCACCGCAATTTGGGTGTCATTCACTTGTTGCAAGGGAATTTCAAGGACGGTTGGCGAGAATACGACTTTCGCTGGCAATGCAGCGAAGCGATCCAACATCGCTATCCACAACCGAAGTGGACAGGGCAATCGCTTGCTGGCAAGACGGTTTTGCTCTACAGCGAACAAGGACTCGGCGACACGATTCACTTTGTTCGATTTGCTAAAACACTGAAAGAACTGGGTGCAACGACGATTGTTCATATGCAGCCCGCATTGCTCGCGTTGCTCCAAGGATGCCAAGGCATCGACTACCTCATTCCAAGCTCGTTGCAAATCGAACATCCGTTCGATTACCACTGCTCCTTGTTGGATGTGGCTAAGGTATTGCAGATTGATGACACGAACGTGCCCAACGCAGTTCCCTACATACAGATTCCCGACCAGTTGATCCGTTATTGGGGAGGTACTCTAGCCAGCGCGTTGCCGAAAGCCAAACTTCGCGTTGGCATTGTATGGCAAGGAAACGCGGACCATCAAGCGGACATGTTTCGGTCGATACCACTCGAAAAACTGACACCCCTGGCTGATGTCGATGGAATTCAGTTGATTAGTTTGCAACGCGGCAAAGGGGTCGAGCAACTCAAAAACTGGTCTGGGAGCAAGCGGATCTATTGTCTACCCGACAACATCGATCAAAGCAGCGGTGCATTCATGGATACGGCTGCCATTATTCAGCATCTAGATTTGATTGTGACCAGCGATACATCCATGGCTCATTTGGCCGGTGCCTTGGCTCGTCCGACCTGTGTGCTATTGGGGTTCACTCCCGATTGGCGCTGGATGCAAAATCGGCCCGAAAGCCCTTGGTATCCGACCTGTCGACTCTTTCGCCAACCCGCAGTCGGCGATTGGGAAACAGTTATCTCTGAAGTGAAAAACCACATCGCCGCGATGCTTTGAAAAATCACGTTTCAATGGCCAACTCGCTGCGACAAGCCCAGAGGCTAGTGGTCAGGAATCGACTGGAGTGAAGCGGTCCATGAACTCCGAAACTCGCATGTTCAACATCGATTGGCCTGCATGAAACAGCTGCACTAATGACTCGACTCGATTTTCCGTGAACCGCTTGCCAGCGTTGGTACGGAATTTGGATTTGAGAGGCCCTATGGATTCATTGCGTCGTCGTCGATGTCCAAGCGGAAATTGAACTTCAACTGCATCCGTCGCGGTTCCATCCTCGAAGAATACTTGGACGCGATTGGAAATCGAACGAAGATCAGGATCCAAGTAATCTCGCGAATATTTCATTTCTTCGGTGACTACCATTTTGCTGCGAAGCAGGTCGATGCGTGCATCAGCCGCCGCGACGTCTTCGTAATGTTCCGATGTCAAGTCGCCATGCAGCAATCCGATCGCCGTAATGTATTGCAAGCAATGGTCGCGATCTGCGGGATTGTTGAGCGGCCCCTTTTTGTCGATGATGCGAATCGCGGATTCATGCGTATGAATCCGTATTTCTTTTATGGACTCGACGCGTTGGATGACTTGTGCGTGCAACTGGATGGACGCTTCGGCAGCGGTTTGAGCGTGGAACTCGGCAGGGTAAGCGACTTTGAACAAGATGTTCTCCATAACGTAGCTCGTTAGCGGGCGATGGATCAGGATAGGTTTTCCATCCATCATGACATCTTGAAACCCCCAACGTTTTGCTGTCAGGGCGGTGGCGTAGCCCATTTCTCCGGTCATCGTCCAAAGGGCTAGTTGAACCGCCCTCTGCGTTGCATCCCCAGCCGCCCAGCTCTTTCGCGATCCCGTGTTCGGCGAGTGACGATACGTTCGCAAGGCTCCTCCATCGAGCCAAGCATGACTGACGGCATCGGCGATCTGCGCTTTGCTTCCACCAAGCAGTGAACATGCGACCGCCGTCGAGGCAACGCGGACAAGTAAAACGTGATCGAAGCCCACACGATTGAAACTGTTTTCCAGCGCCAAGACACCTTGAATTTCATATGCTTTGATTGCGGCGTCGAGCACATCTTGAATCGTGTATTGGCGATTCGGTTGCCACGGGTTGGCAGGGTTGCGATCCAAGTAGTCCGTCAACGCGAGAATGGCTCCGAAATTGTCGGACGGATGGCCCCACTCAGCGGCGAGCCAAGTGTCATTGAAATCCAGCCATCGAATCATGCAGCCGATGTTGAAGGCTGCCTTCACCGGTTCCAGTTGCCAATGTGTACCGGGCACGCGCGCTCCACCAACCAGCGTCGCACCCGGCACGACGGGTCCCAACATTTTGGTGCAAGCGGGGAACTCAAGGGCTAGCAGTCCGCATCCCAAGCTATCGAACAGACACCATCTCGCTGTTTCTAACGCTTCCTTGCTAAAGGTCGATTTCGAAACGGCGTACTCCGCAATGGTCTGCAAGAGTGGGTCAACCGTTTCATCGGGACGTCGAGTTGAGTGATGCATACTATGGCTTGCCGATACAATAGACAGAATCTCCAGTACGGATGATTAACTTGCCAGAACCGACGGCACATCCATATTGAGTCGGGCCAGAAAACATAGCCGCAGCTCGCTTGCGCTCTTCGGTGGACTCGTTGGCACCAGCCTTCTCATCGGCTGCCACCGCGTCAGGGTCCCATAGTTGGTTTTCGGCAAGAATCTTAAACTCCTTACCCGCGGCAATCACCGTGGTAAGCCCGTCTTTTCCAAAAAAGTAGACTCGATCGCCTAATCCGATCGGAGTGGCCCAACAGGATTGTTTGGTTCGTTCCTTATAGTTTAATGAGCCGGTTTCCAGATCGAAGCAATAGACCACACCGGTGCGATTTACCCAGTACGCGCATCCACGATACGACATTGGAGAAGCCCATGATGGTGCTGCCTCGGAGGCGATCCAAAGTGGCATGGCTGACCATTTGCCAGCAACCAATTTGACGTCCATCACCAAGTTCGACTTCTTTGCCAATTCCGTATTCTCTCCTTCTCGACCGCCAGCCGCTGCGACAAAGAAGCGGTCCGGGCCGGCAGGTAAAGGAGTTGTGCCGGTATTGCCACCGATGTCCGCGAAACTCCAAAGCAAATTGCCGGTTGTGCAATCATACCCGTCGACGCTGCCAGACGAACTCACCAGAACCTGCTTGACCCCAGCGATCGTTTGTATCGAAGGGGACGACCAGCTCCTACGAGATGTTCGATCTCGTTTCCAAACTTCCTGTCCCGTGGCTTTGTCGATCGCTACCAGATAGCTTGGTCCTTCATCGTCCACGAGAATGATGACGTGATTATCAGTCTGCACAGGCGAGCCACATAGACCGAATTTGTTTTGAAATTTTCCGTAATCCTTTGCGATCGATCGGCTCCATTGTTGTTTGCCTGCATGGTTCAGACAAACGATGTCACCGCTTTCAAAAAATGCGATGACGTTTTTCGAATCAACAACAGGCGTGGGAGCTGCTCTACTGACGTAGAGACTGTTCTCGACAGGATCCGAATTCTTGAGTGCATGTCTCCAGAGTTCCGATCCATCCGAAAGCGATAAACAGTAGATGTAGTAGTCATCCTTGAGAGGCCCAGCCGTGGACGTGACGAAAACCTTGTTGTCCCAAACGATTGGGCTTGACTGGCCATGTCCAACGGGAGCCGACTTCCACAAAACGCCTTCCTTGGGCGACCACTTCGTCGGTATTGACTCGGGCGTAGTTAATGTTGCGTCTATCCCAAGAAACCCTGGCCAACTGTCCCCCGGAACAACACATAAAAACAAACTAGCAATCGACAGGAATAGGACCGACATAAAGGGTGCTTTCTAAATCAAGCGAGCGATGAATTGCTTGTGCAGACGATTCTTATTTCGATTTTCCGAGGACTTTTTGGAGAAAGAGTTCGATCGGACCAATGGACTTCGTGGTCGCTTGCTCGAAACTCATCCCACTGGCTAACGATCGGATAATGGCATCATATTGGGCCTTCATTTTTGCCTCAACCATGAATCGGATGACTCCAAAGCCAATGGTGGCGGAGTCCTCGTCATTCATAGTTCCTTGAAGGAACGGTTTTAGATCCTTGATTTGAGACATAGACTCGGGCAGGCGTTTGATCCAAGGCTGGACACGTGCATCGTTGATTCCGACCGAGACAGCCAGGGCTTGTCTGCCAGCTCCGTCCGCGAACCATTTGGGCACACCCTCAAAGGAACTTAACCATAAGCTTGTAAACTGTTGCACCAATGACGTTTCATTGATCTTGTTAGCGGCTTGGTCGAACACCATTGCGACATAAACATCGAGATTATCATAACGCCAATGGCTTGACCATTCTGGTGGCAACGAACGGCTCTCGAGCATCGTCCCGAATTCGCTGTAGTCGTAACGCTGCTTGAGTGCGAAGATGGTGATGCCGCCCTTGATCAAGGGCTCTTTGCTGTTGATTTTGAACATCTTTCGAACTTGGTTCAAGGCCGTGTGGGATTGCTTGAGCAGATCGGACACATTCTCGGCACCGATGTCACCGATGATATGAATTTGATCGTCGTGTGCTTCGTCGGCTTCGCGTTTGGGGGCAACTAATTTCCATTTTTCACGAGCTCGCGTCATTCGCTTTTCCATTAGCTCTTTGTGAGATGCTTTGGCGGCCCATGCTTGGCTGACGACTTGTTCTAGTTTCGCGTCTTTGCTTTTGCCATCGAAAGTCGCCCCTTCTTGGATCCAAGTCGCGACGAGTTGGATTTGCTCGTCCGACAACGGGCTTCGTCCCATCGGCATCCTCGCCCCTTCGGTGCCACGAAGCTTCTTAATCAATAGACTCTCTTCAGGCTTTGTCGGTTTCAGTGCGACGCCGCTGTCGCCACCCTTGATCAATCCTGCGAACGCATTGAATTGCAATCCGCCCGAATTGCGTGTTCCGTTGTAATGGCAGCCGTTGCAATTCGATATTAGGAGAGGAGCAATATCGCGAGAAAAGCTAACCGTTTCCTTTCCTGTGGCAGCCGGAATAACGATTGGCTCTTTCTTCGGATCCGGCGTTGGCATGGCCGGGGACTTGCTATTGACCAACGAAGCGATCGGATCGGTTGGAGCTGGGCCGTCGAATTTGGCACCTTCCTTGATCCACTGCTTGAGTTTGGCAAAATTTTCTGGAGTTACCTTAGCTCCGTTGCGTGGCATGTCGCCTGTTTCAATGGTCTCGACAATTCGGCTGCTGGCGGGATCGCCTGGGAAGAGAACGACACCACCTTTTGAGCCTTTGATGAGTGCGTTGTACGTCGCCAGGGAAAAACCACCCCGCTCCGCCTTGATATGACATTGCCCACATTGATCGACCATCCATGGAGCAATATCGCGAGAGAAACTCAAGGCTTTGGTGTTTGCAGGGACTGTGGCTTTTGCAGGGACAGTGGAGGGAGCAGTTGGGGAAGTTTTTGGTGCGTTGCTCCTCTTTGCTTTGAGCAGTGTGTCCCAGTTGGGCAGTTCCGAGAGCTCCGCTCCTTGGACTTCTAGGAGTTCGTGAGCTTTCTCGAGCTGGGCGTGCAGCTTCTTCAGCTCCGCGAGATCCTTGACCGGTGCGTTCGCGACTAAATCGACAAACGATTTGGTACTCTTTTCGACAATCTCAGAGGAATCGAGGACTTTGCCCGCCTTGAGTTGTTGGCCGGCGGTTTTGAGAGATTCCTTAAGGCTACCCAGGTCGTCTGCCTGGACGACCGGAGTGAGGAGCAGTACGAGAGCAATCGATCGGAAGAAGAGATTTAGCATAGTATTCGGTCAAAGCTAAGATTTGCATGTGTCCAAGGCAGGCGGGGTTCCGCGTGAAATGTCGCCCTAGTACTTACACGGTTAGAGATAAAGGAGCATGGATGAAGTACTCAGTCGCCTACCGATTTGCCATCATCGCTAGAACGATGCCTGCGATCAACAAGATTACGATGACTCCAGCTCCGGCTAGCATCCAGATTCTTGGGTTTTTCTTTTTCCGCTGGTTCGCATTTGCAGATTTTACTGCTTCCAGATTGCTCTTGGGCTTGTCGAGCGGTTGGCCAAGGGATTTTACGAGAGGAGATTTCGGTTGCACGTTTCCTTGTTGAGGGTTGGTGATGGGAGACGTCGCCTTGGCAATCGCTTGACTCTTTGACGTCTTTGCGTTGGGCACGTTGGTGTCATGCACAAGATCGATCTTGCTATCGACGGTCGACGCATCCCCTTTCGCGATCGCTCGGAGTACGCCGCTATCCGAAGCGGACAGACTAACCACTGCGCTGCCCAGGCCGATTTTGCCAACTTTCGTTCCAGTTCCTCGATTCGTGACCGTATCGACGTTGGTTTGGGCCTTGTTTCTGCCTTCAAGAATGTCGGAAACAGAAAGATTGTTGTCCTTGGTTTTGGCTGGATTGTCCTTGGTCTCGTTTCGATACTTGACCAGCCAAGCCTCCAGCACTTCCGCAACTTGGAGGCAGGATGCGTAGCGGTATCTAGGATCCTTTTGCATCATCTTGACGCAAACGCCATCCAATTCTCCCGGACAATCTGGGCGATCTTTTCGCACATCGGGAGGCATCGAATTCTGATGTTTGATGATACGGCTGGCGATACTTCCATCGGGGAAGGGCGGATGGCCCGTCAGCAAAAAGTAGAGCGTGCATCCAAGACCGTACATGTCGGCGCGACTATCGATTTTGTGGCTATTGATGGCTTGTTCAGGAGGAAGGTAATCGGCTGTGCCGAGGACCTTGTCGTTGTACTCCATTGTGAGGGAAGCATCTGATTCCTCTGTAAACAGAGCGAGTCCTAGGTCCAAGACTTTCACGACACCATCTTTATTGACAAGCAGATTGGCAGGTTTGACATCGCGGTGGATCAGTCCTGCCTCGTGGGCATGGTGAAGACCGCGAGCCGCTTGTGCGATGTAATCGGCAGCTACAGCGTAGGGGAGCGGTCCGTGTTTGCGAACAAGGTTTTGCATGTCCGCACCCTCGACATATTCCATGACGAGGTAGTGTGTATCCTTTTCGTTGTTGATGTCGTAGGCCCGAACGATGTTGATGTGGTTCAACGACGCAATGGCCTTGGCTTCGCGTTGGAATCGTTCCAAGTAGCTGTTGTTGCCAAGCTTGGACTTGGGTAGCACTTTGATCGCTCGTTGATGCTTCATCAGCATATGTTCGGCGAGGTAGACGCTGCTCATCCCTCCTGAGCCGAGATGTCCCAAGAGTTTGTGGCCACCAAGAAAAAACCCTTTGTACTTACCCTGCAAAAACTTTTCGCACTGCCATCGCGTCACGATTCCTGCGTCTTCAAGGGCTTTGCAGACAACGACTGGATCTTCGGGAAGAACTCCCTCGTTTTTGGATCGAATCACTTCCAGCTGGGCCTCTAAGATAGCTGGATCAACGAGTTTGCTCTTTTCGATTATCTCGAATATGCGATCTGAGGTGATTTGCGTCATGCCAACTTGTTCCTCGAAAGACTACCGATTTTGCTGGTTGGGGTCACTCGATTCAACGGATTCTAAACGAGTTGCGTGCGTCAATGCACATTTCTTTCGTAAGCCATATCAACGACTCGACAGATCTCGATATTCCTTAGTGTACTGGAATATTTTCCTAAGAATACGGACCCATCGGCGAAGAAATTGTGTTTTCTGACGTTTTTCGTTGCCCCTCGCAGCAATTCGTTGATTCGCTAAACTGTTCAAGTCACTTCCAGCCGCATCCATCCGCACCTTAGGAACCTTAAGGCATGAGCTACTTTCCTGAAATCCGCACGATTCAATACGAAGGCCCTCAAAGCCGAAATCCCTTGGCGTTTCGTTGGTACAACCCTTCGGAACTCATCGAGGGCAAGTCGATGAAGGATCACTTGCGATTCAGTATTGTTTATTGGCACACCATGCGAGGGACTGGCTCCGATCCGTTCGGACCGGGAACGGCAATTCGCCCCTGGGATGACGGTAGTAATTCCGTCGAAAACGCACTTAGACGAGTGGAAGTCGCGTTCGAAATTTTTCAAAAACTGGACGCTCCTTACTACGCATTTCATGACAGAGATGTTTCTCCCGAGGGCGGTTCGTTGCGTGAAACAAACGCGATCTTCGACCGAATCTCCAGCTCCCTCAAGGAGCACCAAGACAAAACCGGCGTCAAACTTCTGTGGGGTACGGCCAACATGTTCAGCCACCCACGGTTTATGCATGGGGCGGCAACTACTTGCAATGCAGACGTTTTTGCATTCGCCGCAGCTCAAGTCAAAAAGTGCTTGGAAGTCACCCAAATGCTCGGTGGTGAGAACTATGTATTTTGGGGGGGCAGGGAAGGATATCAGTGCCTCTACAATACCGACATGAAGCGAGAACTTGACCACTTGGCAAAGTTTTTTCATATGGCTGTCGACTACGCCAAGAAGATCGGTTTCCAAGGTCCATTCCTGATCGAGCCAAAACCCAAGGAGCCAACGAAACACCAATACGATAGCGACGCGGCTGCGTGCTTGAATTTCCTCCGATCCTACGATTTGATGCCTTACTTCAAACTCAACTTGGAGACCAATCACGCAACGCTTGCCGGTCATACGATGATGCACGAACTGGACTATGCGGGCATGCAAGGTGCGCTCGGTTCGATCGACGCCAATACTGGAGACTTGCTATTGGGCTGGGACACAGATCAGTTCCCGACCGACTACTACCTAACAGCCCAATGCATGCTCGCAATTCTGAAGCACGGTGGACTTAAGACCGGTGGAGTCAACTTCGATGCCAAAGTCCGACGTGAAAGTTTCGAGCCCATCGATCTGTTTCATGCGCACGTTGGGGGAATGGATGCTTTCGCCCGTGGGTTGCGAATCGCAGCCGATATCCGGCGCGAAGGTGTTATCGATCAGTTCGTTAAGAGCCGATACCGAAGCTGGGATAGTGGTATCGGTGCTGAAATCGAAGCAGGCAAGCAGAACTTTGATAGCTTAGAAGCGTACATGCTGGAGAAGGGCGAGGCCAACGCCAACGAGAGCGGCCGACAAGAGATGCTCGAGAATATCTTCAATCGCTATATTTAGTTGGACTGTCTCAAGTAGGGGATTGAGACCCGTAGCACAGGCTGCTAGCCTGTGCTTTTTCGACTATTACAGGCTGGCAGCCTGTGCTACGAGGTAGTTATACGTGGTAGTTATTGGTCTGCCGATCGCCCAACCCCGGCCCTTCTTTGGATGACATATGCCTGACCATGCGTTGGAACTGACTGAATTGCTAGCGAACGCAGCGGCGAACAAGGCCTTGGTCAAGGCAACCTTCAGCAGCCCCAGATCGCCTGAGTCGTTATTTCTGCGAGTTGCCGTACGCCCCATCGAGGTGCGTGGCGGATCCATGCTGCAGTTCACGTCCCAGACGGCAACGCAAGAATTCCACAAAAACCTGAGTCTCGATGAGGCTGCAAACGAGCTGGTTCGTTTAGCAACCAAGGATTTTAAGAACTCCCATTTCACGACAGATTCAGCGTCATTTGAGGCACGTTTTTCCAAGAAGGGTAAGTGCTTTCTTAGCAAAAAACCTAACGCGACCACAACTTTATCCTTCCCACTTGAACAACCCCACAATCAACTGCGCAACCATTTGATTCCAGAGGGTACTCCGTGCCCGTTCTTGGTAGAAACTGGCATCATGTCCAAAACGGGAATCGTGCTCGCAAGCCACTCTCGCAAATTTCGGCAGATCAATCGTTTCCTCGAGTTTATTCATGATATCGCCGAGTCGCTCCCCTCAGACCGCACGATCCGCGTGATTGACTTTGGGTGTGGCAAAAGCTACTTGACCTTCGCAACACACTATTTGCTGACAACCATTCTTAAACGCGATGTTGAAATAATTGGCCTAGATCGGCGTGAAGACGTTGTCAAAACCTGCTCAGCGATTGTCGAAAGGCTTGGCATACAGAATTTGCGATTCACCGTTGGCGACATTGCCAGCTATGTCTCGAACGCGAATGTAGACATGGTCATCTCGTTGCATGCGTGCGACACAGCGACCGACGAAGCGATCGCACAAGCGATTCGATGGCAAAGCAAAGCCATTCTAGCGGTTCCTTGCTGCCAGCATGAACTGAACAGTCATCTGTCGGCGTCCGCACTTGCGCCATTGACATCGTTTGGGATTTCGAAAGAGAGATTCGCATCTCTAGCGACCGATTCCATGAGAGCTGCGTTGTTAAACGCGGTCGGATATCAGACACAACTCCTTGAGTTTATCGAAACCGAACATACGCCCAAGAATTTGCTCATTCGCAGTGTTCGAAATCAGGAATGCCCAGCGACGGATGCGAAGACTCGAAGCCGTTCTGACGTTGGCACATTGCGAGCATTGCTTGGCATCCCACCTCTGACGCTCGAACGAAAGCTCGTCGAGCTTGGAATTCTAAACTAGGCGTGATTGCGATAACGCATGTACCAAAGCAAGGCGACCAAAGTCTTCGCATCGATGATCTTTTTGTCACGCATTAAGCTATCGATTTCTGCCCACGACAGGATCGTATTCTCGATTTGTTCGCCAGGTTCGCGCGCGGTTTGTACCATGGTTAAACCTTCGGCCGCATAGAAATGCATCTTTTCATCAAGAATGCCAGGCGACATGACAAAAGTATGGATGTGCGTCAGAGTACTTGCCAGGTAGCCGGTCTCCTCTCGTAATTCCGCATGCGCCGTTTCAAGAGGAGTGAGCGACTTATCAAGAGTCCCTGCCGGCAACTCAAGATGCCATCGATCGATCGCAACGCGATATGTTTGAATCAAACATACATGATTCGCATCCACAAGCGGTAGGATCACCACAGCGCCTGGGTGCCGAACGATGTTTCGAATCAAACGTGAACCGTCCGATAGCACTTCCTCCACTTCTTCGACTGCAAAACGTTTGGCTTGAAAGAGCTTTTTCGCAGTTCGCATGTTAGCCAGCAAACCGCTTGTTCGATTCAACACCCAGGGTTTCTTCTGCAGTTTGACGAAACTGCATGAGGAATGCGTCCTCAGGGGTATCCTCGTAGAAGTCTTTCAGTACGCCAGTGGCTCGAAATCCGAGCTGGCGGAAAAATAACTGTGCGGACAAGTTTGTCTCACGTACTTCAAGAACGATTCGATTGCGCCGCTGATAAGCGAGCTTGGACACGAGCTTTTCCGTCATGGCTTTGCCAACCCCTTCCCGACGAAACTCCGGGTGCACAGCGAACGACAAAATGTGAATTCGGGTTTTGTGTAATTCATAAATCATGAACCCAACAACTTCCTCGTTTCGCTCGGCGACCATTCCGATGCAATCGCGTTGACGAAGACATCGGATGAACTCTTCCTCAGTCCAGGGGAATTCGAAACTGTTTGATTCGATAGCTAGCACTGACGGCATATCACGACGAATCATCCAGCGAATGTGAACGCAAGACTTATCTGATTCGATCCTTGGCATTAGACAAATTCCTTCCGAGAACTTTCGCGATGATGGAAAGCGGCTACCCACGCGTTCTTCCTTGAACGGGAGAATCGAACGATACCAAAGTGGCGAACCAGAACCAAGATGAGTTTCGAACACAACGATTTTGCGAATAATCCCAAACATCCCCACCCTAGACAGTTAGTATTTGAGAATGCACAGGCTGCCCAAAAAGCAAGCACACTCCGCAACACCCCTCTTTGGTGGTAATGCCTGCATTTTAAGCAATGCTATCTATTCGATCTTAAGTCCTTGCTGGCATTTGGTTTGCATCGATGGTATTGACAGCTATCGGAACGTTGATGTGCTTCGGCTGCGGCTTCGCGGTCCAGACGAGCGATGACTTCCTTCGTGACGGGTGCAGGCGAAGAAGGTTTTGGACGACTGCAGCCGTTCCCCCCAAAACGCATTTCGCAAGGATTAGGTATCTCAGGATGAATTTCGACAGCAACACACCAGACCACAACGCCTCCGCAAACGAATGGCTCGCGCCCGCCGAGCCAAAGACAGCCCCCCCAAAGCCAGTTTCGTCGCGACTTCGGGAAAAAGCCGCTGACGAAGCCGGCGAGAAGCTGGCTGCCGAAATGAAGGTTTTCAATCAAGTGGCAACGGAGCTTAAAGCCAAGCGGAACGCGGACCTGCCTATCGCGTTACGCCGAAAACTCGTCGTGGAGACCGCGACCGAACTTTTCGGCCTTGCTCCAACGTGGACTGCTTTTTATCGGGAAACGCTGGGAGGAGATGGAGTAGCGAGAGCCCTGTTTGCTGACGTCGCCGAAGCCAGGGAGTACGAATGCAGTGATGAGCATAACAAGGTGCTCGAAATGTTAACTGTTTTGCGATCGCGCGATCTTCCCGAAAACGACCCCCACGAACCGCAGCGAATGATTACCGTTCGCATCCCAAAAAGCCTTCATGATGCAATTTGCGACGAAGCCAACAACTTATCCGTAAGCGTAAACAAGCTCTGCATCTCCAGAATGCTTCAAAAAGTTGATCCAGCGATGATTCCTTCCTCGACTCAAAAGCGACGAGGCAGGCGTCCAGGCGCGGCTCCCGTCGAGGCTCGCGTTGCCGTAGACGAAACCGCAACCCCGCAAACCAATGCGGATGGAGTCGATGGGTAATACGCAACTCGCAGTGCCGCAACAAGATAGCTGGATAGATTAAATTCGTCTAAGGCGATTAGCGATGATTCACGTTAGCCTATTGTCGCCCATGCGTATATACTTTCAACCGACCTGGGGAGTTAGTGCGATCGCTTTGCGTCATGGCAAAGAGGAAAGTCCGGGCTCCATAGAGCAAGGTGGTCGATAACGTCGACCGGCCGCAAGGCTAGGGAAAGTGCAACAGAAAGCAAACCGCTGGGCACCTGCTCAGCAAGGGTGAAACGGTGGGGTAAGAGCCCACCAGAGCTCAAGGTGACTTGGGCTGCTAGGTAAACCCCACCTGGAGCAAGAACAAACAGAACGTCAATTCACCAGCAAGCTTGCTCGTTGGTGAGTGGGCTGCTGCTCGCGGCCTCGCACGTTCGGGTTGATCGCTCGACGCCGTTAGCAATGACGGTGCTAGATAAATGATCGCAGCGCTTCGGCGAACAGAACCCGGCTTACGAACCCCCCAGGTCTTTTAAGCCCGCACGAGCGATGGTAGCACAGGCTGCCAGCCTGGTTCGTCATGCAAAACACAGGCTAGCAGCCTGTACTCCGGGTATATCTCATCCTGCCGCTCGCATTAGAGCAACGTCTGCGACTGGAAAAAACCAGGCCTTGGCATTAAAGGTGCCACCTGTCGAAATTAAATGTGCCACTTGTCTAAATTAAATGTGCCACCTGTTTCTGTTAAATGTGCCACGCTTTCTCTTTCCATGTTTCGCCGCCTTTCCAGCATTGACATTTCCGATTCGGCATTTCTGCAATGCTGCCTGGTGCGGGCGAAACTATCAACGCAATTAGGCGAGCGGCAGACTGAAAACTACCAATCTTAATCGTTGTGAGCTTCGGGTTGGGATAGTGCAATCTGCCGCTTGCCTAAATGGTGCTGAACCACTATCGGCACATGTTTAGAATACGTTCGAGGTGCTCGTCCAGCACTTCGGCTCCCGTCCGAATACGCAACTCGACGTCGAGACTCCACACACCGAACGTACCAAGACGCGGAATATCTATCTTGGCAAGGTCTTTTCCTGTGCAGAGAATGGCTTCAACCGGAATCACGTTGCCACGTGCCTGCTGTTCTATGTCCCTCATATTCTGCGCACTGTAATCATGATGATCCGGGAAGGCTATGCTACCTGCGACGATTGCGCCACAGGTCCTCAACGTCTGAAGAAATCCACTTGGGTTCCCAAGCCCACTCACCACATAAACATTTTTGTCTCGCAGCCATTCCACTGGCATCGTCTCGCCGAGTGAATTCCTCAGCCGCACGGGATAATGCTCTGCTTCCAGCCATGCGGCTTTTGGGTTGTAGCGCTGAACGCGCGTTCGAATTTCAGCCAAGGTTTGCGCATCCACTTGATCGGCACGCGTGGCCATAACCACCGACGCACGTCGAAGCGAACTTAACGGTTCTCGCAACATACCGCGTGGCAAAAGATGTCCAAAGCCAAAGGGCTCCCTAGCATCCAGCAACACAATTTCCAAATCGCGATGGATCTTGCGATGTTGGAAACCATCATCCAATAGCAGCACTTGCATCCCAAGCTCTTCCGTCGCAATCGTTGCAGACGCGATTCGATTTGGATTTTGCAAATGCGGTACGTCCGGAAGCAGGACCTCCAATTCCCTCGCTTCGTCATTCCTACCATCGCTTCCTGCCGCGTATCCACGAGAAAGGATTGCAACTCGCATCTCGCGATCTCGAAACCATCGTGCCAGCATGGCTACAGTCGGGCTTTTACCCGTCCCGCCAGCCGTCAAATTCCCGACAGAGACCACGGGTAACGTTGCTTTGGCTGTCTTCTTCCATCCGTGATCGTAAGCTTGGTTGCGTCCCCAAACGACTGCGGCGTAGGGCTGGCTCAAGCACCAAAGCCCTGCTCGCGCAAGGATCGAACGCAACGAATTTGATTTTCCTGACAGTATTTCTTCAACGCGATGCATTCACGGTCAAACTTGTAGTAGTCTCATTGTCGGACGGCTCCAACCACACTGTGCCTACCCTATGTTAACAAAAAATTCATGCCGATGCACCCGTGTACCAATAGTCAACAATGAGCGAGAGCTAACGAGCGTTAAGTCTTGAGTGATTTCAGGTCAGCCCGTTTGGTTTCGTACGTTTCATGGAATGCCAACGCCAGCGGATCTGGTTGAACGCCCCATCGCAGACAGGCTTCTTGATACACATCGGGCCACCAATTCCGATGCTTGGTGAGCCCTTGCTCTCGATAAGCTCCCCAATGGCTCACCACTTTGCTCCAACACTCGTCGCCGTACTCTAGGGATTCCTTGAGTGACTTAAATTGCGGAACATACCAACGTCGACCGATTTGTGCATGCAGGACTTCATCTGCCCAATCGAAATCCTGAAACAGCGCCGAAAGCGGACTGCCGCTGGCCACCCCAACCTCCCATTCAAATCGCTTGCCGGTCTTTGGCATCAGTCCTTGCTCAATGAAAAACAACACACCGTGTCGTTCCTGTGCCGTGAGTTGCGTGTTCAAGTTCCGAGACCATGTGAAGTTGATTGGGATCTTGCTCCAATCGATTCCAAGCGAAGCGAAACCAACTTCACCCATCATGGCATGTCTCGCTTCATCCCAAAGCTGTCGACACATCTCCATGTGGAATTCCCAAGGCTTATCTTGAATCTCATTCAGAATGCTGGCCATCATTTCAGGAACGTCAATCTCACGCAACCGCTTGTAGTACATCATGAGCGTTTTGTCCCGCGGCGCAAAGTCTTCGTCATACAAAAACGCTTCTGGATTGACCCCCGCGTTGAACGGATCGATAAAGCGTTCGTCTCGCTTTGGCATCCCGTCGTACTTGTAGGGTTGCGCGGAATAAATCGGAGCCGGAACGTCAGCAGCGGTCGATTGCGTGCCGTCAAGCCCTCCTGATGCCTGCAAACAATCGTTGAGCTTGTCGCACCACGCTTGTGATTCTTGCCGCTGAGCTGTGTTGACAAGACAAGCGACCGCTTGCGTTCCGAAGTCATCGATTGCCATGAAGTCGAAGTCGATCAAGCGAGCGAGCCGAACCGTTGGTGCGTCCGCTAAAGGATGCGCATCGATCGCAAGCTTTTCGCATGCAGCACGCACTGCCGGGACTACGATTTCATACAGCCCTAACACCAGCAACTCGGTGGTTGGAGCCGCAATGACTTCGTCCATCAATCGTTCGAGGCCCTGGTGCGGGATTCGCTCAAGGCCCAACGGTGGTTCTCGCATCTCCGAGACCCGTTTCCGAATCGATGTGACTTGTTCGGAACACAGGTACGCATGATGACTGAAGGCGGTTTTGAGTTCATAGATTGGCTCAGCTGTGATCCTTGCCGTGAAGGTCTCGTAAAGCCGCCGCACGACGTAATGAAGTCGCTTCAGCCGCTCAGTGCTCTCCTCAACACTCCAAACTCGATGGACCGCATCCTGCATGGAGCAAAGTCCAGCTAGCGGAGGTAGGCCTCGATAGGTTGGGTAGCTTTCGAGTCCGGGAGCTTTGCTTTTTTCGTTTGAGTGCATGATACGTTCGATGGGAAATAGGTCGTCTAAGCGTAGCAGAACCGAAAATAACGGGATAAATCACGGGATAATTGATTTGCGTTCAGCGAGCTAGCACGGGTAACTCAATCAAACTCGAATGTTGTTTGTCCCGAAAAAGATTGTGCGTTGCTCGCACGAAATCCGATTCAACGGCTTCAAAAATATTTGGCACGTACTTCTGTGGATTGCGATCGATAAACGGAAACCAACTGCTTTGAACATGGATCATCAAGCGATGCCCGGGCTGGAAAGTATGCAAAATGTCGTTCAACTCCAACTTGACCAACGTTGGTTGCCCTGGGACAAAGGGTTTTGGATCGGACAAACTCTCACGAAACCGACCTCGGATCACGGATGCGCGAACAAGTTCATGTCGCCCGGTCGTCTTGGGTTCCCTGGCTGGAGCGCGACCGCGAGAGGAATCCGCAAGCTGCCCCGGTTCCTCGTCGATAATCTTCACTACCCAGTCGGCATCGCTCTCGCTGGTCGACACCCACAAGTTCGCTTGAACGGGTCCGGCGAGAGTCATTGGCTCCTTGAGAACGTCGCTCCGATAGACCAACACATCTGGTCGCCAGGATGCGAAGCGTTGGTCCTCGGTCACATAATCTTTCGCCCAGCCAGTCGTAATTTCCATCGTATAGGGAACGGGTTTGTTGGGATCGCTTACGAAGGAATCGAATCCGTCAGTCGAAACAGGTGCTTGAGTCGACAACTTCCCCTTTTCGCCAAGAAACCAAGCTTTCTTGGTCGCGCGTTTTGGCGGCCATTGGTCAAACTGTTGCCACCGATTGGCTCCTGTTTCAAAGACGGTTGCTTCGGCGGGTTGAAATTTTGATTTCTCCACCACGAGCTCACCTGTCTTTGCGGAACTGCCAGTTGCCAGGTTCTTGGGTTCGCGGCTTTCTCGCAGATACGTTTCAAAAAACGGTAGCAATACGTTCTGGTTAAACCAAGTCGACGTCGGAAATCCGAAATCCGCTTGGCCTAGCTTGCGTCCGTCGTCGCCAGCCCACTGACCGTGCGACCAAGGTCCCATGACCAAATAGTTTTTGGCGGATGGGTTTTGCTTTTCGATCGCTTCATACGTTTTCAGTGGACCATACAAGTCCTCCGTGTCGTACCAACCTCCTACGGTTAGCACTGCCGCATTAATGTTCTTGAGGTGCGGGAGCAGGTTGCGATCTTGCCAAAATGCGTCGTAGTTGGGGTGTGACTCCAAATCGTTCCAAAACCCAATCTCCTCGTTAAAATACTTTCGATCGACATTGCTCAATGGGCCGAGGTCGAGAAAAAACTGGTAGCCATCGCGAGATGGAAACTGAAACGATGGACCACCCTCCGTGGTCGGATCCGGCCGAGAACGACCAAACGAATAGAAGAAATTAAAGCCCATCGGCAGCACAAAGGCACCGTTGCGATGGAAGTCATCAAAGAACCAGTCTGCGATGGGAGCTTGAGGCGAGACAGCCTTCAAAGCAGGGTGCGAATCGATGGCTCCAGCAGAAGTGTAAAAGCCCGGATAAGAAATTCCCCATTGCCCCACACGTCCATTGCTCCTGGCTACGTTTTTCACTAACCATTCGATGGTATCGTACGTGTCGCTGCTTTCATCGAACTGATCGTTGGAAGACTTGTTCTCGACATGCGGTCGCATGTTGATAAAGTGGCCACCGCTCATATAACGTCCACGAACATCTTGAAAGACGAAAACGTAGCGATTTTTCTCGAACTCAGGGCTTGGTCCAAGTCGTGTCTTGTATTGTGAAAGTCCGTACGGACCAACGCTATAGGGTGTGCGCGAAAGAAGGATTGGATACTGCCGGCTGGGGTCCGCATCGTTGGGTTCGTAGATGGACGTAAAGAGCTCAACACCATCGCGCATTCGAATACGGACTTCGGATTTGTTGTAGTTTGCCCGAATGAACTCGGCTCGCTCGTCCACCGTAGTGCTCGGCGGTTGAGCGATCGAATAAGTAGCAAACGAAACCCAATAGATCATCGCGGCGATCAAGAAGCCTTTGGTTCGCATCATCGGTAGTAATCTCGCTGGAATAAGTCATTAGAAGTGCACATTGGGATATACGCATATCATAGCCGATGCCAGCCATGGGCATACGCCCAATGGCACTCCAAGGCTGCGGTATTCGGGCAATACCACAGGCTTGTCCTGTGGATTGTTATGCTTTGCGGCTAACGTAGTTCGCCCCGATCGATCATGCGAACTTCCTTTGCATCTAGAGAAATACAAGCAACAGTGGTTCCATCGCCGTCAACAAATTCGACCTCGTATGTGCAGCCGCTTGCGTAAACGTGCACAACCGCCCCAACATCTCCCGCAAGCAATCCTGAGGCAGGTTTGTCGTTATTCAAAACAACCATTGCATGTTCGGCGATCATCCGCCATTTCCTGGGTATGCAGTAACCAAACGAGATGGGGAGTTTTCTTCGACAATCCAAACGCAAACAACACTGCCAGGGCGATGCCCTTCTCATCCTAGCACACCTGTTGTCTCGTATTTTACACCTTACGGCGATGCTTTGGCAACAAAGTCTTCACATGATACGGCGCCATTGCAAGAAGGTCATAGCGAAGTTCACTCCAATTCTCGCGAGTGTATCCAATCGAAGCAAAGTTGTTGGCAACGATAGCCTAGGAGCGTCCCAAGCTCAGCGACTTGGCGCACGGGACGCAATAATTGCAAACCGCGACGCCCCGCCGGGTTCGCAGCAGCGCATGGTTAGGCCTCAATAGCGTCATCTGTAAAAACATCACAATCGCACGACATCACCTGCAGCTTGCAAACTGGACACTGCTCTCGCTCACAAAGCGGTTCGTGAAGCTGTCCCCGTGCCGCAGAGCAACACGAACAAAGACCGCTGCCCGGACTGACCATCGGATAAGTTTCGTCACCGAAATGTATCCTCGGAACTAGCTGCTCGGCCACCCGATACTGCGTCTGCCGCTGTGCAGTCTGCAAAGACTCCGCGTAATCCCGACGCATCGAAACGCCGTTGTAGGTGACCAAATCGTCGGCAGCCATAAATGAGGCCTAACGTCTGCGACGACCGATATCGCGGCCAGATGGTATCCATCAACTGGCAGCCGATCCGAGACTTCGGACCATCGCTTTGTTCGGGGTTGGTTTTAAGTTGTCAAAAGTTGTAGTAGTAGTAAATGTACGCGAATTCCTCAGTCGAATCAACTCGCAGCACATACATGGGGCCCTCATCTCCGGTTAGCCATGGCGAAGAAACATAGTATTCAGCCGTTGGCGAATTAATGATGGTCCATTCCTGTGGCATCCAATGATGAAATTCGCGTGCTCCGTTGTTCTCTTCGCCCACGCGAGTAAGAGACATTGCGGTGACAATTCGATTAGTGGAGGAATCGTTTTTTGGGAACCGCAATCCAAATCGGTCATTAGACCAGACATTAATTCGGAATCCATCAATTTGCTCGGAAACTAAGCCGTCTCGTTCTAGCGGCTCAATAGTCTCTAACACGTACTTCGGCCATTTCGTTCGATCAAAAATCAATCCCCGTGGACATTGGGCATTGATTGCATGGTGCCGTGCCACTATCAATGCCGAGCCTGCAAAAATGATGACACATATGAAGAGCAGAACAATTGCACGCCGTAGTCGCACGTTTCACCTATCGGCGATTAGGAATCGAAAGAGCGAACTTGTTTTAATCCCGCTTTGGGACTGTTATCCATGGAGCTTGAGGAGTTATCTCTGTTTTGTCAAATCGATTATCCCCGATTCACGCCATTTATCCCCGATTCAGTCTTGGCAGTCGCAGTGGATCGGCTTCCTGCCCCTTGGTTTGAGATAGGATTCGCACCGACTGCTTGCCACCGTATTTTGGAAAGAGCTGCGCAAGTGGGTGCGTGATACGACTTGGGCTTTCTGATTGCCCTATTTTGCGTTTGATGGTTGGTCGTCAATTGGCTCAAATCGAACTTCCTTGTATTCAACCGACTTCTGCCTCGTTTCTTCTTCCATTCGGCAGGTCGTGTAGTTCACCGTTTTTGTCCTAACCTCGGGAACCATCGTGCAGACGGTATAGGTAATCGTCTTTTCACGTGTCTCGTATACCGGCTTCATTACGGTGTATTGGATTTCTTTCGTGTGATTTTCGCGAACAGGCGTTTTGACCGTGTAGTTAACAAGTTTTGTTTTGGTTTCAACCACAGGACGCATACCAGGTGGCGCAGCCGTGGTAGCAACAGCAATATCTGATTGCGACAAGGCATTTGCGGTTGTCGTCCCTGGTGCCGTTTTCGTGGTTGTGCGTGTCGCCACAAGCCCGCCAACGAGAACGATCAGGCCAACGGAAAGTCCGATTGTTAGCCGATTCAGTTTTAGTTTCATCGCCACTCCCTTTTGCTAGCGTTTTTGTGTTTTCAGCGAACAACCGCGTACTCCAACATCGGAAGTTATGCGAAGTGTCCGTGTGTCTTTGTTGAAGAATAGTCGAATTCCATCGACGATGGTCGCTCGCCTTTGGCCCAAGCATCGAACCTGCTCAATGCGAGATGCCAAATCGTTTCTGAAGAATCCTCCAGTGGTGAGACACGTGCCCCAACAGTATGGTCGCCTGTTTATGAACCGTGACGTCAAATCCAATTACTTGCCCGACGCTATGCCAAGACGACTCGGGAAGGTTTTCGAACAGCGTTACGGTTGATTGTCGAACCGCCCGAAACTCGGCCGCCAACGCTTCAATGGAGAAGTCGTTCGCTCTACTACGGAGGGAAAACTCATTCTCGTCGAACGACACCAACGGCATCGTGCCACCGCGTGCAATCCAAAGCGCGCGAAAAGAAAAAACGCGTTCGCAATCGGATAAATGATTCACAACTTCTTTCAACGTCCATGTGTAGGGTGCGTGAACTAGCATCGACTCAGATTCGGAAATCTTGGCCAGCCAACTGCTGATTTCCGTTCCTTGATCTCGCATCATGTCGGTCAAGTCGACATCGCCATCGATCAGATCGGTATACTTTTTGAAAACAGGCTCAGTCATTTTTCTCGCGTTGTTTGGAATGGAGGGTACGTCACTTAGGGTCTCCCACCCATTAGAGTGTTATTTTGTAGAGACAACAGTCACTGCGAGCCCGATAGCATGAATCTTCGACGTGCTTGAAATCTAGCTACGAGACCTTTGCGGCAATGAGGCGCACCCCTAAAATAGTCATTGCAGCCGTTCTTCAACACACCCAAGGCACAATCCGCAATGACCAAAAGCCCATCGTCAATCCTAGCTTCGCGTAGAATCTTGACATCCGCATTATTCGCCATCACGTTCACCGTCCCCTCGTTGTTCGCGCAGGATGCAACGAATACGAAACTTGTCTCGGGCGTGGAACTTGAGAATTTTGATAAATCGGTACCGCCGGACGAAGACTTCTTTCGCCACGTAAATGGCAAGTGGCTGAAAGAAACTGCGATTCCATCGGACCAATCCAACTATGGTGCTTTCACGGTTCTCGCGATTGAGACGAAAGAAGCGATCAAGAAGATCATCGAAGAGGCGGGCGAGCAATCGAACCCTTCGCCAATCGCGAAACAAGTCGGAGATTTTTATCGGTCCTACACGAATACCGAGCAACGCAATCGAATGGGCCTCAAGCCCATCGAAGCAATAGTGACTGAAATTCAATCGGTCGAAGACAAGGACCAATTGGTTAAGCTGGCAGGTAAATTGTCGCGGCGGGGAATTGAGAGCTTCTACCGATTCCACATCGAGGTGGACGCGCGGCGATCGGATCAATACGCCGTCTATGTCGACCAAGACGGAACGAGCTTGCCCGACCGCGACTATTATCTCCTCAGCGATGACAGCAAGATCGAAGTGCGCAAGGCGTTCAAGAAGTTCGTCGAGGCCATGTTGACACAAATCAAATGGCCAGAACCAAGCGAATTTGCAGAAAAGATCATCAATCTGGAGACTCTTTTTGCAAAATCACAATGGACTCAAGTTGAATTGCGAGATCCAGTCAAGGCATACAACAAAATGCCTTCGTCCGAGTTTGCGACCAAGTACACGGATTTGCGATGGGAGAAGTACGCGTCGGCGGCAGGCTTGCCTGTCGGAATCGATCTGATTGCTGGCCAACCGAGTTTCTTTCAGAATGCGTCGGACATTATCGCCAAGTCCGACTTGGAAACCCTCAAAGCGTACCTCGCATTCCAGACGATCGACGCATACGCGCCGTTGTTAAGTGAATCTCTTGAGAAGATGCATTTCGGATTTCATGCAACCGCTTTGAGTGGCGTCACGGAACAAGAGCCGTTGTGGAGACGAGGCGTTGACACATGCAACGGACTATTGGGAATGCCGGTCGGGCAGCTTTACGTTGAGAGGTATTTCTCACCCAAAGCCAAGGAAAAAATGAATGTGCTGGTCAAGAATCTGCTGAAGGCCTTTGAATTGCGAATCGATCAATTGGCGTGGATGGGCGAAGGCACGAAAGCCCAGGCAAAAGAAAAGTTATCGCAATTCACACCTAAGATCGGCTACCCTGATGTTTGGAAGGATTACTCATCGGTAGTCATCGTCCCAGATGATGTTATTGCGAATCTTGGTAAGATTTCCGAGTTTGAGCATGAGTACGAAATAAACAAGTTAGGAAAACCAATCAATCGTTCGGAGTGGTTTATGCCACCTCAAACCGTGAACGCTTATTACAATCCGACCATGAATGAAATCGTATTTCCGGCTGCGATCTTGCAACCACCGTTTTTCAATTTGGAAGCGGATGATGCTATCAACTACGGCGCGATCGGAGCGGTGATTGGTCACGAAATCAGTCACGGCTTCGACGACTCGGGGGCCCAATATGACGGAAAAGGAAACCTCCGCGATTGGTGGACCGAGAAAGACAAAGCTGAGTTCAAAGCGCGTTCTTCTCAGCTCGTTTCGCAATACGATGCCTTCGCTCCATTGCCGAACTCCAAAGTGAATGGCAAACTCACTTTAGGCGAAAACATTGGTGACCTCGGGGGTATCAGTGTCGCATACACAGCGTATAAATTGTCACTTGCCGGCAACACGTCGCCCGAATTGGACGGCTTTTCAGGCGATCAACGCTTCTTCATCGGTTGGGCTCAGGTATGGCGTCGCAAGTACCGCGATCAAGAGATGCTCAAGCGATTGATGACGGACCCGCATTCTCCAAGCCAATATCGCTGCAACGGTATTCTTTCGAACATCGATGTTTTCTATGACGTGTTTTCGGTCAAACCAAACACAAAGATGTTCATCCCGCCGGACAGTCGAGTTCGCATTTGGTAGGCTTCCCGCTGATCCCAGGCTTGTGCGCCTTAAATTATCCACATCGACTTAGGTGTGGGTAAAGATGAGAGCTTAGGCACGCGGCTCAACTGTTTCAATAGCTCGCAATAGCGTTTGCCTGAGCGTGTAGAGTCGTGTTGGTTCTGTGACTTTCTGGCACTCCATATCGGTCACGTAAAACACGTCGACGACCTGATCTAGGTGGGTACTCACTTTGGCAACGTGCAAGTCGAGACTAAGATCAAACATCGCCTTGGAAATATCGTAGAGCAACCCGATGCGATCGTATGCAAAAACGGAAATGATGGTGTGATGCTCTGAAGTGCTATTGTCGAATCGAATCTGGGTTGGCTGAGTGCGAGCACTTGCTGCGTCGACGGTGGATTTCGTTTTCCATATTCGTCGAAAAACGGGTGGCTTTGTGTTTTGTGGATCAATCGACAATACAAGATGCCGGCAAATTTGATCGATTCGATCCGGTGGCGGAGTGCCTTCGTAGTCGGGATCTTGAACAACAAACCGATCCCACGCGATGCGTCCTGGCTGAGTGTGGATTTCGGCTGAGAGAATACTTAGCCCCTGGCTGGTCAATGCGCCCGCGATCCGATGAAACAAGCCTGAGGACTGTTGCTGCAGGACGGCGGTAACGTATTCGATTGCGTCTTGGCTTCCAAGGAATTTGCCCCAAGCCTGCACGGGTCTGTCTGTCGTCAACTGATGCATTCGTCGCAACTCGTGAACAAGTTCATTAGGCTTAATGGAGATTAAATAACCGGATGGAATCGCATCGATTTGCTCGGTCCACCAAGGGTCTTCGTGTTCGGTGGCCGTGAGATGAGCCATAACGGCGGCTCGCTGTGTAGCCACTATATCGAGGAAACGCTGTCCAGGACTATCGCTTCGAAATTGAGCTTCCGTTGCGTCGTACAATTGCAAAATCAGATTGAGTTTCCATTCGTTCAATGCTCCCGGACCGACTGCATCTAAATCGGCACATGACAACACCATCAGCATTTGCAATCGCTCCAGTGAGCCCACTTGCTTTGCAAAGTGAATGATCGGATCTTTTTGTGACAGGTCGAACCGGAAGGCGGTATTCACCATCAAGAGATGGTGATGGACTAAAAAGACCAACAACTCTCGATCGACATCCGACAGTTTCAGTAGCCTCGCGGTTTCGTCCGCGATAACCCGTCCGACCTCGCTGTGGTCCTCGATAAAGCCCTTCCCGAGATCGTGAAGCAGCAATGCCAAGTGCAGAATCATTTTGTTCTTGAGCCCGCGATAGACTCGGCCCAGGACATCATCTGTCTTGGCGAACTCGCCGGCGCATTCAACAGAACGTATGCAATGAGCGTCCACTGTGTATTTGTGATACTCGTTGAACTGCAACAAACACCTGGCATGACGCATGCTCGGAATGATCTGTTCCAAAACACGTAATTCGTGCAATCGCCGGAGTATTTCTCCAAGGCGCCCTGGCTCGCTGATCAGTTGCAAAAATCGATCGATTGCCTCTGTGCCAACATGTCCGTCCCTGCGTCGCAGCATCGCTTGGCGAATGGTTCTCCAAGTTCGATGTTCGATGCGTCGATTGTATCGATTGGAAACTTGCATCAGTTCCAATACTTTGGCTGGATCCGTTTGCAAACGCGACAAGCCGGAGCGTGTCGCCCAGATTTCATTTAGCCCAAGGCGGATTCCCTTTCGAATAGGCCAGCCTAGGAACCTCGACAAGAACCCTACGACGCTCATGCGAGACCGAGCCATTCCAACGAAATTGGCCGAGCTGTATCGTACTTCGCTGGTAAATTCGAAGAACTGCTGCATGAATTCTTCGACTGGCAAGACGCCGTCGGTACCCTTGAACTGCATGATGGCGGCCATTTCGACCTGCTTCGATCGGTCTAACGAGTCCTGTGCGCGTCCCGTCCCGAAATGCAATTCGTTGCGCAGTCGCAACAAATACTGATATCCGTCTCGAATTGCCTGAAAGTCCTCTTGAGCCAGCAGCCCCATTTCCACGAGTTGTTCTGGGTCCTTTTCCCCAAAACAAACGAAGCCAATCCAACGCACGATTTGCACATCGCGCAAGCAACCTCGAGATCGTTTGACGTTGGGATGCAAGAGATAAATCGTCTCGCCAAATTTCTGACGTTCAAGGAATCGTTCCTTTTCGATCATGACTGCGAGTCGTCCTGAACGTCGCTTGCATCCATTTCGAAAGGAATTGAGAAAGCTCTCAAAGAGCGTTTCGCTCCCTTCAATGAGTCTCATTTCGGCAAGCGATGTGAGGATCGTTGCGTCCGTCCACGCACTCTGTCTCGCTTGGAATGGTGTGCGAATGGAGAACCCCAGTTGCAACCCGGCATCGACGATCATCTGTGCGATCGATCTGGCCAGAGGAGCAATTTGAGCTTCGGTGACCCCTCGATAGAGCAGCATCAAATCGATGTCGGAAAAAGGCGCAAGGTCGCGTCGCCCATAACCGCCCAATGCGATGAACGCAAAGCAGTTCGGGTCGAGAGGCGTTGGCAGATTCTGAACGGACGCTTCAATCAGTCCGTTGACGACCACGTCTACATGATCGGCCCAAGCAAAACAAAGCTGTGGCCCGGAAGCCCCAGAGTAGTGAAGAGTGGCTGCTTTGGCGCGCGCGTCCAGTAACTGGGTTCGCGCTTTTACGACTTGCGGATGTAAAGTTGACAATGTGATGCAATCCGCAATCTGGTAAGGCAACGGCAGTATTGTTGATACCGGGAGGGAGAGGCTCCTGCCAAACCGTAACCAAGCTCGACAGGAGCCTCTCCCACCCAATGAAAATCGAGGTCGGCTAAAATCCAGTCTGCCGCTCGACTAATACTGTAGCGTCAGGTGATTGTGGTCTACAGTGCGTCTTCGCCGTTTTCACCTGTACGAATTCGAACGGCAGTCTGAAGTTCAGAAACGAAAATCTTTCCGTCACCAATTTGGCCTGTTTGGGCCGTTTTTACGATCGTATCGATGACGGTTTGCAGATTGGCATCGGCACACACAACCTCGATTTTAACTTTGGGCACAAAGTCTACCGCGTATTCGGTACCTCGATAGATTTCGGTGTGTCCTTTTTGGCGTCCGAAGCCGCGCACTTCGCTAACCGTCATTCCGTGGATACCTTGTTCGGTTAGTGCGTTCTTGACGTCTTCCAATTTAAAATGGCGAACAATGGCTTCTATCTTCTTCATTCCGAAACTCCAGGGATGCATGTGCTAGTCAGTGGACCTAGCTGATTATCGAATTCGCGGGACCGCCTGTGCGTCGCTCGCACATCCCACCTCAACAGTGTAACCAAATCACTTCTCATCCAACAAGGCTAGCTGACACATCCACCTATAATCTCCCGGGTTTTTTGAAGACGGGTCCAGAAACTCGGATGTCCAGAGGTAGGTATCAGAAATACTTCACCCAGCATCCATTGACAAATCGTTCTTGTGGCATAAAACGCGCTTTGTAATTCAAGTGCCGGTTTTCTGCCACGTACATCCCCAAATAGACATATTTTCGGTCACTTTCCAGGGCGAATTGAATTTGCTTCAGAATGGAGAAGGTACCGATTGATAACTTGGAATATGCCGGATCGAAGTACGTGTACACCGCCGAAAGAGATCTGCGTCCACAATCCACAATGGAAACTGCGATCAACTCGCCGTCCGACCAGTAGCTCAATTCAACTGTTTCCCCGCAACACGTGTCGACCAAGAAACTGTCGTATTCACTGAATTGATACTCATATTCAGGTTCACCCAGCCCACGCTGCGTTCGATGGAGATTGAATAAACTCAACCGTTTTTCGTCGATGCTGGGGCGATCCACATGTAACTGTAGGCTCCTGTCGCCTCTTTTCAAAACGCGCTGAAACGAGTCGCGAAAAACAAACTCGTGAATATCGACCCGCGTAGGCTCACAAGCCGAACATTGATGGCAGGCAGTATGATAAAGAAAGACTCCCGATCGTCTCATGCCGTTTGCGAGGACCACATCAAACTCATCGAGCGTCAGCAATCGAGCTGGCAGATTTAACGGCAAATTTGCCGTTCGCCCGTCGATGTAGGAACAAGCGTGTTCGTTGGGTATCAAGTCGGCAATCGGCAAGGAGCTTGGAAGACGCTTGGCTTGGAAGTCTTGAATCGCTTTTTCCCGGTCGCTTGTTTCCTGTTCATCCATCGCAATCTCAAAACGTGAACCCGTTTCACCTAACGACTTTCGGTCAAGCCTAGTACAATCGTATCAGAACTTTCTGTCTCGGTAAGGCTAGAATGTATTTGAGGAACCAACTTCGATTGTGTTTCAACGCTCCATCGCAAATCTTAGGATCCGGCCTAATGAAATCTCCCATCGTATTCTTTTCTTTATTCGTTTTTATGACTGCCGAACGTTCCGTTGCGAACTCAGAAGCAGATCGAACCGATTCGCGATTGAATGTCGTTTTTATGCTGGCCGACGATCTCGGC